>JBARZR010000001.1:0-11520 GCA_049650205.1 Pacificimonas sp.
ACCGTGGCGGTTATGGCGGCGGCGGCTACAACCAGGGCGGCGGTGGCGGTGGCTATCGCGGCGGTGGTGGCGGCCATGGCGGCGGCGGGCGCGATGCCGGCATGTCGCTGGGTCAGGCGTCGGGAACCGTCAAATGGTTCAATCCCACCAAGGGTTTCGGCTTCATCGCGCGCGATGAGGGCGAGGACGTCTTCGTTCACATCAGCGCTGTCGAGCGTGCCGGTCATTCCGCACTGGCAGAGGGGCAGCCCATCAATTTCGAGCTGATCGACAAGGGCGGACGCCTTTCCGCGACCGAGCTGCAGATCGAAGGCGAACCCGTTGCGCCCGCGCCGCGTGCACCGCGCGAGGAGCGTGCCGATCCCGATGATGTCGACTTCACGCCCGGCGAGCGCATCGACGGCGCGGTCAAGTTCTTCAATGCGATGAAGGGCTTCGGCTTCGTGTCGCGTGACGACGGCCAGCCGGATGCGTTCGTGCACATCAGTGCGGTCGAACGCTCGGGCCTGACCACGCTTTCCGAGGGACAGAAGGTGACGTTCGAACTGGCGCGCGACCGCCGGGGCCGCGTTTCCGTCGACCAGATCGAGGTCGTCTGAGCCTTGGCCGTCCATCTGCACGAGGGCGACCTGCCCGCAGGCGTCCTCGGCGGATCCGGCGCGATCGCGGTCGATTGCGAGGCCATGGGCCTGAAACAGCACCGCGACCGCCTCTGCGTAGTTCAGCTGTCCGATGGTGGCCCGGACGAACATCTGGTCCGCCTCGACAAGGGCGAATATGACGCCCCCAATCTGAAGACGCTTCTGGGCGACCCCGAGCGTTTGAAAATCCTGCATTTCGCCCGTTTCGACGTGGCGGCAGTGATGAAATGGCTCGGGGTCACCATGGCGCCGGTCTATTGCACCAAGATCGTTTCGAAACTGATCCGCACCTACACCGACCGGCACGGCCTTGCCGAGCTTTGCCGCGAAACCATCGGTCAGGATCTGTCCAAAAAGCAGCAGTCGAGCGACTGGGGCTCGCCCCGCTTGACCGATGCGCAGCTGGAATATGCCGCATCGGACGTGCGCTATCTACATGAAATCAAGGCCGTTCTCGATGAACGGCTGGCCCGCGAAGGCCGCACCGAACTGGCACAGGCCTGTTTCGACTTCCTCCCCGTCCGCGCGAAACTCGACCTGATGGGCTGGGACGACACGGATATTTTCGCACATAGTTGATACAAGTCAGGAAACGACAAGGCTTTTGCGACGTTCTCTTTGTGAACGGAGCTGGCGACCCGCCACGCTCGTCATCGCAGGAGAGCGTATATGAAAACCATTGGATATGGCGTCGAAAAGGCCGGGCAGAAGCTGAAACCGCTAAGTTTCGACCGCGTCGATGTGCGCGCTGGCGAAGTCGAAATCGATATCACGCATTGCGGTGTCTGCCATTCCGATCTGCACCAGCTGCGCGACGATTGGGAAAACAGCGTCTATCCCTGCATTCCGGGTCATGAGATCGTCGGCCGGGTGACGAAGGTCGGCGACGGCGTGTCGAAATTCGCCGAGGGCGATATCGTCGGTGTCGGATGCATGGTGAACAGCTGCCAGACCTGCGATCCCTGCGAACGGGGTGACGAGCAATATTGCGAAGGGCCGAAAAGCTGCACGCTGACCTATAACGGCCCGAAGAAGCCTGACGGCACCAACACCTATGGCGGCTATTCCACGGGCATGATCGTGCGGGAGGAGTTCGTGCTGCGCATCCCGGACGCGATTGATCCGGCGGAGGCGGCGCCGATCCTCTGCGCGGGTGTCACGACCTACAGCCCCATGAAGCATTTCGGCCTGACGTCCGGCCAGACGCTCGGTGTTGCGGGCATTGGCGGTCTCGGCCATATGGCGGTGCAGCTGGGCAAGGCGCTCGGCGCGAAGGTCGTCGCCTTCACCACCAGCCCGTCGAAGGAGGACGATATCGAATCGCTCGGCGCGGACGATGTCGTCGACATGGCGGACGCGGACGCCGTCGAGGCCGCGGCGCAGAGCCTCGACATGCTGATCGACACCATCCCCTATCCGCACGAACTGGACGATTACCTGCCGCTGATGAAGCCGAACACGACCATGGTCGTCGTCGGCAACATGATTGAATTTCCGAAATTCAGCCCCGCGCCGATGGTGTTCAACAGGGTGGCGATCTCGGGTTCGCTGATCGGCGGCGTGCCCGTCACGCAGGAGGTTCTCGATCTCTGCGCCGAACATGACATCCGCCCGGAAATCCGCATGATCAAGATGCAGGACATAGACGCCGCCCTGAAGCGCGTGGAGGCGGAGGATATCCGCTTCCGCCACGTCATCGACATGGCCAGCCTGAAGGACGCGCGCGATATCGAGGCGACCGACGTGGACGCGCCCGACCGGGGCGAGGTGGTCGGACGAAAGGCCGCCTGACCTGCTGTCCCCTAGACCAGCGCCGCGCAGGCGCGCTGTATGCGCGTGCAGGCGTCGGTCAGGACGTCGGCGCTGACGGCATAGGAAATGCGGAAGGCGGGGCTCAGGCCGAACGCCGCACCGTGGACGACGGCAACGCCCTCGGCTTCAAGCAGATAGGTCGCGACATCCTCGTCCGTCTCAAGGATTTCGCCGCCGGGGGTCGTCTTGCCGATCAGGCCGGAACAGTCGGGATAGACGTAGAAGGCACCCTCCGGCTTCACGCAGGTCAGGCCATCGATTTCGCCCAGCATCGACAGCACCAGATCGCGGCGCTCCTGAAAAGCGCGGGCGCGGTCTTTTAGGAAATCCTGCGGACCTTCGAGTGCGGCGCGCGCCGCCTCCTGCGCGATGGCGCAGGGATTGGTGGTCGACTGCGACTGCAGCTTGCCGATCGCCTTGATAAGCGTTTTCGGTCCGCCCGCGAAGCCAATGCGCCAGCCGGTCATGGAATAGGCCTTCGACGCGCCGTTCATGGTCAGCACGCGGTCCTTCAAATCGGGGGCCAGCTCGGCGATCGTGTGGAACACGAAATCCTCATAGGTGATATGTTCGTAGATGTCGTCGGCAAGCACCCAGACATGCGGATGCCTGCGGAGAACGGCAATCAGCGCCTCCAGCTCGGCCTTGTCATAGGCCGCGCCCGTCGGGTTCGAAGGCGAGTTCAGGATCAGCCATTTCGTTTTCGGCGTGATGGCCGCGTCCAGCTGCGCGGGCGTCATCTTGAAACCTGCTGATGCGGGGCACTCGACGATAACGGGCGTCCCGCCGCAGAATTGCACGATGTCGGGATAGCTGACCCAGTAGGGCGCCGGAATGACCACCTCGTCGCCCGCGTCGACCGTTGCCAGCATGGCGTTGAAGATGGTGTGCTTGCCGCCGACATTCACCGTCACCTCGTCGCGGGCGTAGTCGAGCCCGTTGTCACGCCTGAACTTGGCGCGCACCGCCTCCTTCAATTCGGGCGTGCCATCGGCGGCGGTGTATTTCGATTTGCCGTCGTGAATGGCCTGGATCGCCGCCTCGCGCGCATGCTCCGGGACGGGAAAGTCGGGCTCTCCCGCCGCCAGTCCGATGACGTCATGCCCTTCTGCCTTCAGCTCGGTCGCGCGCGCATTGATGGCCACCGTGGCGGACGGGGCGATGCGGTCGATGGCTTTCGAGGTGAGGGACATAAGGCGCGCGCTCCTGCTGGCTGTGCAGCACGGCGCTTACGCCGCCCTCTATTGCACCGCAACATGCTTTGCCGGGATCAGGCCGCGCAGCGAATTCCCCACAAAAAGCTCACCCGCGTCGCTGGCCGCCCTCAGGTCGTCCGCCGTCAGGTCGGCTTCGGCCGCGCTGCCGTCCTCAAGCATTTCGGCACGCAGAATGCCGGCCAGCAGGCCGCTTTCCACGCGCGGCGTCAGATATCTGCCATCCCGCCGGACGAACAGGTTCGTGAAGCTGCCCTCGGTCAGAAGGCCGTCCCTGCGCACGAAGGCGACCTCGTCCCCATGCGCCGCGTGCCGGGCGCGGTCGTAGAAATCGCGATCGCTCGATTTGTGGAACAGCCGCCAGTCCGCCGGATCGACGGGCAGCGGGACCAGCGACACGGTCATTTCCGTTTTTGCGGGCGGGACATCGGTCAGCGCGCAGGCGTGGCTTCCATCGCGTGCGAGGGTCACTTTCACGCGGCGCGCCCGCCGTTCCCGGCCAATGACGGCCTGCAGCAGATTGCAGATTTCATGTGTGTCGCAGCGAAAGCCCAGCCGCGCCGCCGACGCCTTCAGCCGCTGCATGTGAAGGTCGAGGCGCACCATGCCCTCGCTGGGTTCGAACAGCATCGTCTCGATCAGGTGGAAGGCGCGCGCGTCCCGCTGCAGAAACGCCGCCTTCGCCAACGTCTCGTCCCATTCTCCGCGCGCGTCCGAATCGGCGACGATGCCCGCGCCGACGCCCATGCGCAGCGTGCCTTCATTGCCGTCGGCCTGCAATTCCGCCGTTCTGATCGCGACATTGAACGCCGCGTCGCCGCCCGGCTCCATCCAGCCGATACTGCCTGTGTAAAGTCCACGCATACGCCACTCGACCTTGTTGATGACCTCGCCCGCGCGCACTTTCGGTGCGCCGGTGATACTCCCGCACGGAAACATGGCGCGCATTACATCCAGAACATTTCTTTTCTCTATTAAGTCTGCCTTTACCGTGGTTACCATTTGGTAAACGGTGGGATAGGGCTCGACATGGAAAGCGTCCTCCACCCGAACGGAGCCGGGCACCGCCACGCGCGAAAGATCGTTCCGGATCAGGTCGGTGATCATCAGGTTTTCCGCGCGGTTCTTCCCGTCATGCGCCAGCGCCCATGCCGCCCGCTGGTCCGCAGCGGCACCGGGTTGCCGCGCCGCCGTGCCCTTCATCGGCCGGGCGGTGATGACGCCGTTCTCGATCCGGAAGAAGAGTTCCGGAGAGGCGGACAGCAGCCATTTGCCGCCGCCCTCATGCACCAGCGCGCCATGGGGCATGGTCTGCGCCGCCCGCAGCCGCGCGTAGAGCGCCAGCGGATGTCCGCGATAACTGGCTGTCAACGGCAGAGTGAGATTGGCCTGATAGATATCGCCCGCATGGATCAGGTCCAGGATATGCCCGATCGCGTCCGCATGCTCCGCCTCGCTGACATCGGTATGCAGCGCGCCAATCTCCGTCCGACGCCCCGCGACCAGTGCCGCGATGTCGGTCCAGTCCACAAAAGTTGCGCGCTCGTAGATTCCGAAGGACAGGAGCGGGCCGTTCAGTGAGTCGCGCGCCATGCGCGGCTCGAACGCGCCACCCGCTTCATAGGCGATCCAGCCGGCAATGTGCCGCCTTGCCGAAAGCGCGGTCTGTACCGAGGCCAGCGCCGCCTCGACCTCGTCCAGCGTGTCAGCCGCAATCTTTCCAAGAGCGTTCCGATAGACCCGCACGGGGCCATCCGCGCGGGCATCGTCGAATAGAATGAAGGGGAGGGCAGGGTCCAGACGCATCGCCGTCTATGTAGGGGCGATGCGCCCGCGTTGACACACCCCGGCCCGCGCCCCATTTCGTTTCCCATGACTGACATGCCACCGCTCGCCGCCTGCATCATTCCCGTCACGCCGCTGCAGCAGAACTGCACTTTGTTCTGGTGCACGAAGACCATGCGCGGCGCGCTGGTCGATCCGGGCGGCGACCTCGACCGGCTGAAGCAGACCGTCGCCGAAAAGGGCGTGACGCTGGAAAAGCTGCTGGTGACGCACGGTCATCTCGACCATTGCGGCATGACCAAGGTGCTGGCGGAGGAGCTGAATCTCGAAATCGAGGGGCCACATCCCGACGACGCCTTCTGGATCGACCAGGCGGAGGCGCAGGGTGCGCGTTTCGGCATGGCCGGCACGAAGAGCTTCACGCCCGAGCGCTGGCTATATGAGGGCGACCGGGTGACCGTCGGCGAATTGACACTGGACGTCATCCACTGCCCCGGCCACACGCCGGGCCATGTGGTGTTTCACCATGCGCCGTCGAAGCTGCTGATCGTTGGCGACGTGCTGTTCCAGAACTCGATCGGGCGCACGGATTTCCCGAAGAGTAACCATCAGGACCTGATCGACGCGATCACGCAAAAACTGTGGAAGCTCCCCGACGACACCGCCTTCGTGCCCGGTCACGGCCCGATGTCAACGATCGGGCAGGAAAAGAAAACGAATCCGTTCGTCGGGGCGTATGGGTAGGCCCTAATTCACCACCGCGAAGGCCAGCAGCAGCGCCCATAGCGACAGCGCGATCAGGATGATCCAGGTCAACAGGATGCCGAACACGCGCGGCTTGTTCTCGGTCGGCGTGTTCATGCCCCAAGCGTGCAATATGCGGGCGATGACCAGCAGCCCGCCCAGCACCCACAGGCCCGTGCGCGGCCCGGTCGCCATCTCGATCAGGCCCATCAGGATCAGGCAGATTGGCACATATTCGGCGAAATTGGCGTGCGCGCGGATACGGTAGAGCATGGTCTCGTCGCCGCCGTCGCCGATCAGATGCTTGCCCGCCAGCCGGGCTCCGACCACACGGGCGGACAGCGCCAGAAAAATCAGGCCCAGCAGGCCCGCGACGGTCATGGTGACGATGTGCATATGGTGGTTTCCCCGTTGTCGTTCGCCGTTCCTTCACCAACTCCCGCTTGCAAAGTCCAGCGCGTCCGCTATATCGCGCCGCTTGCACCGGCCCCCCGCTGCACATGCCGTCATGCGCGCATTCGGGGCCGATTCGAGACATTAAAAGAACAGGAACAGGTGCCGACATGGCTGTCCCCAAAAGAAAAACTTCGCCCGCCCGCCGTGACAAGCGCCGTTCGCATCATGCGCTCGAAGCCAAGAACTACCAGGAATGCTCCAACTGCGGAGAGCTGAAGCTGCCGCATGTGGTCTGCGGTGACTGCGGTCACTATAATGGCCGGGAAATCCTCGAAGTCGGCTTGTAAGCGCGCGCCGTTTCTGGCGTAGCACATAGGATGACCGCAACGCCCATCATCGCGCTGGATTTCATGGGCGGCGATGAGGGTGCGCCCGTTACAATCGCCGCTGCCGCGCTGGCCCGCAAGCGTTATCCCGATACCCGCTTCCGGCTTTATGGCGACGAGGCCGTGATTCGGGAAAAACTGTCGCGCTACCCTGATCTCTCCGCCGAATCGGAAATCATCCATACGGATGTCGAGGTTCTGGGGACCGACAAGCCCAGCCAGATCCTGCGCGCCGCCCGCAAATCCTCGATGGGTCTTGCGGTTGCCGACGTGAAGGCGGGCGCGGCCCACGCCGCCGTCTCCGCAGGCAACACCGGGGCGCTCATGGCGCTGGCGAAAATCGGCCTCAGAACAATGCCCGGCATTGACCGGCCCGCGCTCGCCGCGCTGCTGCCCACCATGAAATCCGATGTCGTCATGCTCGATCTGGGTGCCAATGCCGAGTGCGACGATGAGAATCTGATCCAGTTCGCGGTCATGGGCGCGGTGTTCGCGCGCATCGTTCTCGGCCTCGACACGCCGCGCGTCGGC
The DNA here is from genome assembly GCA_049650205.1 of Pacificimonas sp. GTDB lineage: Bacteria > Pseudomonadota > Alphaproteobacteria > Sphingomonadales > Sphingomonadaceae > Pacificimonas. The sequence goes on from JBARZR010000001.1 coordinate 7,510, forward strand.
CTCCTCAACATCGGCGAGGAAGAGTTGAAGGGCACGGACGATCATAAAGTCGCCGCCGACGCCTTGAAGGCCGCCGAGGCCGCAACCGCGCTCAATCTCAGCTATGCGGGATTCATCGAGGGCGACAAGATCGGCCGCGGCGATGTCGATGTGGTCGTGTCCGACGGCTTCTCCGGCAATGTCGCGCTGAAGAGCATCGAGGGCACAGCAAAGCTGGTGATCGAGCTGCTGCGCCGCGCCTTCCGCGCGAACCTGTGGTCAATCCTGGGTTTCTTCATGTCGAAGCGCGTTCTCGCGTCCTTGCGCGCGCATCTCGACCCCAACGCGCACAATGGCGCGGTTTTCCTCGGCCTCAACGGCATCGTCGTGAAGTCGCATGGCAGCGCCAATGTCGAGGGTTTCGCCAACGCCATCGGTGTCGCGCACGACCTGATCGTCGATGACATGCAGCGCCGAATCGCCGAGGATCTTGACAGTTTCCAGGCGCAGCGGGCGGCTCCGCCCGCGGAACGGCAGGAGGCGGCGGAATGAGCGCCGCATCCACCGGCACTCGTCGCGCCCGCATGGTTGGTACCGGCAGTTATCTGCCGGCCAATCTCGTCACCAACGCGGCGCTGTCGGAATATGTCGACACAAGCGATGAGTGGATCGTCGAACGCACCGGCATCCGCCAGCGCCACATCGCCGCCGAGGGTGAATTCACCTCCGACCTCGCCACCGCCGCCGCGAAACGCGCGCTCGATGCCGCCGGAATGGAGGCGGGCGATATCGATCTGATCGTGCTGGCGACCGCCACGCCCGACAACACCTTCCCCGCGACCGCCACGACCGTGCAGCGCAAACTCGGCGTCGGCGACTGCGCCGCGTTCGATGTGCAGGCGGTCTGTTCGGGCTTTCTTTACGGACTGAGTGTCGTCGATGCGATGATCCGCGCGGGCGGACACAAGAACGCGCTGCTGATCGGCGCGGAAACCTTCAGCCGCATCCTCGACTGGGAGGATCGCAATACCTGTGTGCTGTTCGGCGACGGCGCGGGCGCGGCGGTGCTGACGGCGGAAGCGGGCGGCGACAGGGGCGTTCTCGCCACCAAGCTGCACGCCGATGGCGATCACCGCGACCTGCTTTACGTCGATGGCGGCCCGTCCTCGACCGGGACGGTGGGAAAATTGCGCATGTCGGGCAGGGAGGTTTTCCGCCACGCCGTCAAGAACCTCGCCAGCGTGGTCGGCGAAACGCTCGAGCTCGCAAAGCTGACGCCCGCCGATATCGACTGGGTCATCCCGCATCAGGCCAATCTGCGCATCCTGGAGGCGACCGCGAAGAAGCTCGGCCTGACCATGGACGATGTGATCGTCACGGTGGACCGGCACGCCAACACCTCCGCCGCGTCCGTCCCCCTCGCGCTCGACACCGGCGTGCGCGACGGACGGGTTAGGGACGGCGACCTCCTCCTCCTCGAGGCGATGGGCGGTGGTTTCACATGGGGCGCGGGCGCTGTTCGCTGGTAGAGGGGCGCTGATGGCGCGCCGCTGGTAAAAGGCCCGCCGATTTGATATGTCAGCGCGAAATATAAGAGGGGAACCCGAAATATGTCCGAAACCAACACCTTGACCCGCGCCGAACTGGGCGACTCCGTGCATGACCAGATCGGCCTGTCGCGCAGCGAATCCGTGCAGCTGGTCGAGACCGTTCTCGACAAGGTGTCCGACGCGCTGGTGCGCGGCGAGAATGTGAAGATTTCCTCTTTCGGTAGCTTCATCCTGCGCGACAAGAATCGCCGCATGGGCCGAAACCCCAAGACGGGCGAGGAGGTTCCCATCGAACCGCGCCGCGTTCTCACGTTCCGCCCCAGCCAGATCATGCGCGACCAGATCAACGGTAAATGATGGCAAAAAGCGCCGACGCCTTCCGCACCATCAGCGAGGTCTCCGAGGAGATCGGCGCGCCGCAGCATGTCCTCCGCTTCTGGGAAACCAAGTTCAAGGAGGTCAGCCCGCTGAAACGCGGCGGCGGTCGGCGCTATTACCGGCCGGAGGATGTCGACCTGATCCGCGCGATCAATGGTCTCCTTTACACCGACGGTTACACGATCAAGGGCGTGCAGAAACTGCTGAAGGATCAAGGCGTGAAGGCCGTGACCGCTGGCGATGCCTCGGGGCTTTCCGCGCCCGCGGTGCATCCAGACGCGCAGCGGGCCGTAGCGGATCCTGAGGCGGCAGCGCCCGTTCAAGCGAATGACGCCGCCATGATGCGCGAGTTGAAGGCGATCCGCGACCGCCTGTCCGGCGCGCTGGATGCCGCCCGCATCAGTTGAGCCTGCCGTGCCGGAGCAACCTGTCCGCGTTGCCGCGCTCTACCATTTCACGCGCTTCGCCAACCCAGCCGCACTTAAACCGCCGCTACTCGCCGTTTGCGACGCGAACGGCGTGAAGGGCACGCTTCTCCTCGCTAATGAGGGCATCAACGGCACCATCGCGGGAACGCCATTAGCCATCGACGCCGTCCTCGCGCATATCCACACCATTTCCGGATGCGCCGATGCGCGCGTCGCCTTCTCCGGCGCGGACGAGATGCCTTTCTACCGCATGAAAGTCAGGCTGAAGCGCGAAATCGTCACCATGGGTCAGCCGGATATCGACCCGCTGACCGGAACCGGCACGCATGTCGCGCCCGCCGACTGGAACGCCCTGATCGACGATCCCGCCACCATCGTCATCGACACGCGCAACGATTATGAGGTCGCGATCGGCAGCTTCGCGGGCGCGGTCGATCCGGGCACGAAGAGTTTCCGTGACTTCCCCGACTGGTTCCGGTCTCAGCGCGAGACCCTTCTCGCAAAGGGCACGACGCCCCGCGTCGCCATGTTCTGCACGGGCGGCATTAGATGCGAAAAATCCACCGCCTTTCTGAAATCGGAAGGCGTAGAGGATGTTTTTCACCTCGACGGCGGCATCCTGAATTATCTCGAAACCGTCCCGCCCGAAGACAGCAGCTGGCAGGGCGAATGTTTTGTCTTCGACCAGCGCGTTGCGGTCAGCCACGGCCTCGCGCCCGGCACGCATGAGCTTTGCCACAGCTGCCGCATGCCGGTCAGCCCCGAGGACATGGAATCGCCGCTTTACGAACCCGGCGTCAGCTGCCCGCACTGCCACGGCACGCGCAGCGCTGCCGCGCGCGAGGGGCTGGCCGAGCGCGAACGTCAGATGCGCCTGGCCCGCGAACGCGGTACGGCACATGTCGGCGCGAAACTGCCGGAGAAGACGAGATGACGGACCTGCCCATTCTCTACAGCTTCCGCCGCTGCCCCTATGCCATGCGCGCGCGAATGGCGCTGCTTGTCAGCGGCACGGCCTGCACGCTGCGTGAGGTCAAGCTGAGTGACAAGCCCGCCGCCATGATCGCCGCGTCCGAAAAGGCCACCGTGCCCGTGGTCGTCGCGGACGGCGATGTGATCGAGGAAAGCCTCGACGTCATGGACTGGGCGCTCGCCCGCGCCGACCCGGAAGGCTGGCGGGGCCGCCACGACGACGCCCTGATCGCCGCCAATGACGGCCCGTTCAAATACCATCTCGACCGCTATAAATATGAGACGCGCCACGACAGCGATCCCGATGAACATTTCGCCGCGGGCGTGGCCTTGCTGAAATCGCTGGAGGCGCGTCTGGACGGAACCGAAAACCTGCACGGCGACGCGCGCGGCTATACCGACATCGCGATCTTCCCGTTCGTGCGGCAGTTCGCACATGCCGACCGCGACCGCTGGGCCGAACCGCCGCTGCCAAATGTCCGTGCCTGGCTGAAACGCCACCTCGGTTCGGGCCTGTTCCAGGCGGCAATGGTGAAACACCCGCCGTGGCAGGAGGGCGACACCCCCGCGCCGTTTCCCGCCAGCTAGGCGTCCACCCACGTCTTCAGCAGGGTCCAGGCAATCGCCATCGGCGGCGGCGACAGGAAGGGTCCGTCGCCATTGAGAACAGCGCGCACCTGGTCTTTCGTGAACCAGCGCGCCTC
>JBARZR010000002.1:0-5935 GCA_049650205.1 Pacificimonas sp.
GTACCGGACCGTCCGGTTTGAGACGTTTTCCCGTAAATTCCGGACGTTCGTCATTCGCGATAACCTGCTTGGACCTCTGTGATCACGTTCGCAGCCGGGAGCTTTGACGGGGGTGAGGTTTAAATCCGGTTCGAGGACGCACGTGCCGAAGGCTTTGCCCAGGTGGCTCTTGAGATGATCAAAATCTGGGAAAGGCTGCGACCGCGCCGAGACATGAGCGACCCGTTTGGCGGCGCAATAGGGGAACATCCGCCCGTCTGGTTTGCCCTTGCTAGTCGCAAGGTCTGGAATCGAATGACAGGCTGGCGAAGATGGTGTCGAAGTCGGCCGCCGGATCCCTTTCAAGCGCGCTGGACCAAATGGTGGTGATCAGCCATTCGCCTCGGCTGGGCAGGTTGAGGAGGGCGGTGCCCTCCGCGGTGGTTATCACACCCTCTGCAAGCGGCCGATCTCTGGACAGGTCCGTCACCTTCAGCGTCGCGCCATCGACGGGCTTACCTTCGTAAAGCACCTTGACCGGCAGGGCGCGACCGTCGGCCAGCCAAGCCGGATCTACCATCGGCACGATTTCGAGCTTGTGCCCAACTGGTGTTGCGGCGACCGGGTCGTCCGGCTTATCGGCGGCGCAAACTTTCAGGATCGCCTTCGCGCGGCGGCTGTAGCTTTCGCGGCCTTCGGTCGCTTCGGTTCCAGCGGCGCGGCGGGCGTCGGCAATGGGGGTGATGCCGGCGTCGCTGACATAATCGTTGAACTGCTGCGCCGGAAGCGTGCTCATACTGTTGCGCGACATCATGGTCAGGACATGCGTTGCGGCCGTGCCGAAGACGGGGGCGGCGTCAGCCTCCCCCGCGCCGAGGGACAGCGTGGATGTCTGATCGACACTTCCGCTCGCCGTGCGGGCTTCAAATTCAATGACATGCGTGTTTGAAACACCCCAGCGGGTGCGATCGGCCCCGTGACCAACATATAGCTGCGTCGCAACGGACGCCCCCGCTTCGGGGCGGAAAGTCTCTGGCTGCAGCCACATGTCGTGCGCGCCCGCCGCGGTGGTGACGAAAGCGAGGCCGAGGCAGGCGGATGCGAGTTTCATGGGGAATGTCCTTTTAGTAAACGCCATCGAGATCCTGCGGCAGCTTGGGTCTGTCGGGAGAGAAGAGCAGCGCCTCGCGCCGGTCCGCGCTCATATCGAGCGCGCGAATGCGGTCGTATTTGGCGCGCGCGGCGGCGATGACATCGTCCCGTGTGCGCAGGATGGTCGGGCGAAGAAATACGAACAGCGTGCGCTTGGAACGGCTTTCCCGCTGGAACTTGAACAAGTTGCCGATGATGGGAATGTCGCCCAGCAGCGGAACTGTGATTTCCGTTCGCGTGCGGTCGTCGGCGATCAGACCGCCAAGGACGACCGTGCCGCGGTCGTCGGCCAGCACGGTCGTCTGGATGCTGCGCCGGTTGGTGATCAGGTCGGCGGCCCCCGCGATACTCGCGCCGACGAGCGAGGAGACTTCCTGGCTTATGTCCAGCTTGATGACGTCGCCCTCATAGACGCGTGGATTGACGCGCATGGTGATGCCGACATCCTCACGCTCGATGGTGGTGAAGGGATTGAGGCTGTTTCCGTCGGTCGTGAAGCTGCCGGTACGGAAGGGCACATTCTGGCCGACGACGATCTCCGCGACCTGATTGTCGAGCGTGGTCAGGCTGGGCGTCGACAGGAGGTTGGCGCTGGAAGAGGTGGCGAGCGCCTGCACGAGAATGCCGAAATCGTCGGTGATGCCGATGCCCGCGCTGAGGCCGTTCGGCAGAAGCCCGATCGCCGTCGGATTGCCGAGCGTCCGCAGGATCGCCTGCAGCGGCAGACCAAGACCGGAAAAGCTGGTCGCACCCGCGACGCCCGTTGGCGTGTTGGCACCAATTCCGAGCTGTAGCCCGAGCGATTCCGCCGCCTCTCCGGTCAGTTCGACGATGGCCGCCTCGATCAGCACCTGCGGACGGCGGGTGTCGAGTTCCTGAATAAGCGCGTCGATCTCCGCTATCGTGCCCGGCAGGCCGCGCACAACCACCGCATTGATTTCCGTCGCCGCCTGAATGGATAGCGTTTCTGTCGACAGACCCGCCGATGCGCCCGCATTGCGCGCGGACCCGCCATCGCGACCGCCTGCCAGCCCCACGGCCTCGCCGAGGCGGCCGGCCAGGCTGCCATTGTCAAGCACGGTCACCGGTGATTCGCGCCGCCCCGTGCGGCTGGTAGGTCCTGCGCCCAGCCGTTCGCCTGCGCGGCTGTCGATGTCGCGGCCGATGCTGCGCGCGACGGGATTGGTGATCTCGCCCTCGCCGCCGCCCAGAACGCCGACCAGGATGGACGTGATGAACTCCGCGTCGCTGTTCTTCAGGCGGAAGACGCGCGTTTCGGGCAGCGCGCCGCCGGGGCGGTCGATGCTGGCGACCAGTCCGCGGATTTCCGCGATGGCGGCGCTCGATCCGCGCAGCAGCAGCATGTTGCCGCGCGTGTCGGCGGCGATAGTCGTTCCCGAACCGTCGGGAACCAGTCCGCGCACCACCTCGGCGACATAATCCGCTCCGGCGTATTTTAGCGGCAGGGCGGTGACGCCGGACCCACGCCCCCGGTCCAGCTGGCGGATCAGCTCCTCGACGCGGCGGACATTGTCGGCATAGTCGGTGACGACGATAGCGCTGGGCTCGCTGACCGCCTGCACGTCGCCAAAGCCGTTGATCAGCGGACGCACGACGGTGGCGGCCTCCTCCGCGGGCAGATTGCCGAGGCGGATGAGCCGCGTCACGAGATCCTGCGAACGCACGCCGGGAACGGCGACCTCCGCGCCCTGTGCCGCTTCATTCTCGGGAACGACGCGCCAGTTGCGTCCCGTCTTCAGCACGGCATAGCCGTTGACGCGCATCGTGGATTGGAACAGTTCCCAAACGCCGCCCGCGCCGAGCGCCTCGGTCGAGATTACCGTGACGCTGCCATTCACCTGCGGGTCGAGGATGATGGTGCGCCCGGTGATGTTCGACACCTGCTCGGCAAGAACGGGGATCTCGACGTCGCGCAGGTTGACGATATAGCTGCCGCCCACGGTCCGCACGCTGTCTGTTGCGGCCCCGTCCTGCGCGTGAGCGAGCGTCGGCGGCAGCGCGGGCGTCAGTGACAAGATGAATAGAAGGCGGACGAAAAGGGTCATGCAGGCCTTTAGCGTAGGGGGAAGGAAAGCGTCATGGTTTTGTCGCCGCGCCTGACCGTTAAGCGCGCGCGGTCGCCCGCCGCAACCTTTTCAAAAAGATCACGGTCGTTTTCGACTTCGCCGACGGATTCTCCATTAACCTGAGTGACGACATCGCCCGGCCTGAGACCGGCAGTCAGAATCGCGCTCGGGGCATCCTCGCCAATAACATAGCCGTCCGGCGTCGGCTGGGCGGCCAGGGAGCTGAGGAGGGCCTGCGGGTTTTCCGTCACCCGGTCGCGGATGGTGGAGAGCGTGCTTGCCGCCGCGGTCGCTGTTTGCGCACCGGGCGCTGTGGGTGCGGCATCCGCGTCGCCGCCGAATTTCGCGGGAATGAGCGCACGGACATTGGCGCGGCCCTGCTGGATCGACGCTTCCGGGAACCCCAGGACTTCACGGCGGCCGTTCACCAGCAGGAAGACGCGGTCGCCCTGCACCAGGTCGAGAACAGCACCGCCGGGAAGTGTTGCGCCCGCGCGGTAAATCTCCGTCTCCGCCCCCGGAGCGGAAATGAAGGCGATCGATGTCGCCGCCGGACGGCCCATCATGACGCCTTTCAGGATCAGCGCGCTGGCCGTGGGTGCGGTGCTGTCGGTCGCATTTGGTCGCGGTCTTGCGTTGCCGAAGGGAGCCAGCGACAGGACGGGCGCCAGGTCGGCTCCGGCGCTTGCGGACATTGGCGCGATGTCGACTGGCGCAGCGGTGCTGGTCCGCTTGCCCAAAAGGTGCCATGTCAGGGGCGCGAGCGCGATGGCAAGCGACAGGCCGACGAGGAGGACGAGACCGGGCAGGACCCAGTTCCGGTAGCGGTCCAGCTGCGTGCGCGCACTCATCTGACGGCATCCCCGCGCGCCAGGTCGACGAAGCCAACCAGCCGCGCATATTGGGTGCCGTCCGTTTCCGCGCTGACGCGGATTTCGGCGCGCGCGATGTCGGGATCGTCGGTCGCGGCGTCGTCAGTCGTCACCTGCCAGTCGCGGTTGCCCATGCGCATACGCCTGACGCCATCTGATAATGGCATTGCGCCGATCTGCAATTCCGCCAGATGGCGCTCCGCCGCCCACAGCGCCGCCGCCCGTGATTCCAGACCATATATGCGTGCCGTATGCGCCTCCGCCGCGCCGATGAGCGCCGCCGCCGACAGGCCCAGCACCGCCAGCGCGACGAGAATCTCGATCAGCGTGAAGCCGTCCTGCCTTGATTTTGGGGTCTCTACCCTCATGCGGGTACCGTCGTGGCGGACAAGCCGTCGAACATGATCAGCCAGTCCCGCGTCCCCACGATCTTGAAACGCGCAGGCGGGCCAAGACCGCCGGGCAGAATGACAAGGCGTGTCGCATCGCCGGTCAGCGTCAAACCGCGCGCCAGGTCCTGGCGCAGGCCGAGGCTGTCATCGCCATGCGGCTGCCAGTCGCCCTCGCCGCCGGTCTCGAACACATAACCGTCCTGGTCCCAGCTCAGGCGCAGCGCCGCGCCGGTGATCAGCGACTCGTCCGCCGCCAGCGTCAGGTGATTGGCCAAGCGATTGGCCGCCCTCTCCGCAATCGCTCCCCGATCGCCCGCGCCGACGCTGAGGACCGCGACACCGGCCAATGCGCCAAGAATCGCGAGAACGACCAGCGTCTCCACCAGCGTAAACCCGCCCTGCCGGGCCGGGATCGGTGATGTGCGCGCGCGATGGTTCATTGACGCGTCTTGCGGCTCGTCAGATCGGCGTCGAGGTCTTCGCCACCGGGCTTGCCATCGGCACCGAGCGAGATGAGGTCATATCCGGCCTCCGTCCCCGGCGAACGATAGACATAATCATTGCCCCAGGGATCCTGCGGCAGTTCCGGCAGATAACCGCCCGCGGCCCAGTTCACCGGGTCCGGGCGTCCGGACGGTTTCTCGACCAGCGCGCGCAGGCCCTGACTGCTCGACGGATAGTCGCGATTGTCGAGCCGGTAGATTTCGAGCGCGCCCGCGATCGTTTTCAGGTCCGTCTTCGCCACGGTAACGCGCGCCTCGTCCGGGCGGCCGATGACGTTGGGCACGATCAGCGCCGCCACCAGCGCGATGATGACCAGAACGACCATCATTTCGATCAGCGTCACGCCATCCTCTGCGCGGTCGCGGCGGGAAATGCCGCCAATATCCGGTTTTTCTCGTTTCAATGGACTCGCTCTCGCCTCCGAAGCATAATCGGACCCGTATCTAACAGGATGACTATGATATGCGAAACAGTTACGACCGGAAAAGCGCGCGGGATGCCTGACGCGACGGTCCGGGCAGCCGTGCGGGCCGACATTTCGCCCCGCCGCGCCAGCGGGCCGGGCGCGGACACGCCGGACATCGTCCTGCTGCCGGACGGTCTTGTGTTGGATGATGTGGGGCCGCAGCCCAGGATATTGGTGCCGTCGGAACATGTGCTGCTGTTGCCCGTGGACCTGCCGCTGCCCGGGGCGCGGCAACGGGCCGAAGCGCTGCCCTTCGCGCTGGAGGCGCAGCTGGGCGCGCCCATCGAGACCATGCATATCGCCATGGGCGAGGCGTTGGGCGGTGTCCGTTATCTGGGCGCGGCGGTGCGGCTCGACCTGATGCGGCGCTGGACGACTATGCTGGCGGATATGCAGGGCGACGAGGCCGCCCTGCCGCTGGTGCCGGACGCGACCACGCTGCCCATCCCGGCACTCGGCTGGCTGGTGCGGCGGGCCGGTAAC
>JBARZR010000003.1:0-4758 GCA_049650205.1 Pacificimonas sp.
GAGTATCGCAACCGATTCGAGCTCAGGAGTGGCCTCACCTATCTCGACGGCAACAGCCTCGGCCCGCTGTCGAAGGACGCCGCCCTTGCCATCCGCGACATCACCCGCACCGAATGGGGCCATGACCTGATCGCCAGCTGGAACAAGCACGACTGGATTGGCGCACCCGAACGGGTCGGTGACCTGGTCGCGCCACTGATCGGTGCCAGGGAAGGCGAAGTCGTCGTCTGCGACAGCGTATCGGTCAATATTTTCAAACTCGCCGCCGCCGCCCTCGACGCCAGCCCCGGTCGCAACGTCATCCTTTCCGAACCCGGTAATTTCCCGACGGACCTCTATATGATCGAAGGGCTAAAACACTTACGACCTGAAATCGAACTGCGCCTGGTGGAGCGTGCCGAAATAACGGACGCCCTGACCGACGACGTCGCACTTCTGATGCTCACCCATGTGCATTACAAAACAGCGGAAATGTTCGATATGGCGGCGCTCACGTCGGCCGCGCAGGCAGCGGGCGCGATGACATTGTGGGATCTGAGCCATAGTGTCGGCGCGGTCCCCGTCGACCTGGCGGGAGCAAATGCCGATCTCGCCGTCGGTTGCGGCTACAAATATCTGAACGGCGGTCCCGGCGCGCCCGCGTTCCTTTACGTAGCGATACGAAATCAGGATCGGCTCCACTCCCCGTTGAGCGGTTGGATGGGTCACAGCGCCCCTTTCGATTTTACCGACGATTACAAGCCTGCCAGCAGCATCAGCCGCTGGCGCGCCGGAACCCCGCCGATGCTTAACCTCGCGGCGCTGGAGGCTGGCGTGAAACTGATGCGGGAGGCGGATCTCGGTTCGCTGGTCGAACAGTCCCGTGTCCTGACCTCCCTGTTCATCGAACAGGTCGAGGCGGCCTGCCCCGACCTCGTCCTTATCTCCCCGCGCGATCCCGCCAAACGGGGCAGCCATGTCAGCTTCCGGCACGCCCACGCCTATGAAGTCATGCAGGCGTTGATCGCCGAGGACGTCATTGGCGATTTCCGCACGCCCGACGCGCTACGCTTCGGTTTCGCACCGCTCTACAACAATGAAACTGACGTGAAACACGCGGCGGAAACGCTGGCGTCGATCCTGGGGACGGAAAAATGGAGAGAACCGCGCTTCGCCGAACGCGGCAAGGTCACCTAGTTGACGAAGTCGCCTATATCCTGACCGTAAACGCGAAAACTGGTCATCGTGGTCGTCGCGGTCAGATGCGGCACGCGGTGAAGATGGTCCTGCACAAAATCGCTGATTGACTGCAGGTCATCAAAATTGACCTTGATCAGCAGGTCATGCTCGCCCGTCACGGAATAGACTTCCGACACATCGTCCAGTTCGGCAATCGCCTCACCGCACTCCTCGGCATGGCCAAGTTCGCATTTGGCGAGAATGAACAGGCGGTACATGGCATTCTCTCCCAAACTGGCGGAAATGGTCGGAGTGAGAGGATTCGAACCTCCGGCCCCTGCCTCCCGAAGACAGTGCTCTACCGGGCTGAGCTACACTCCGACGTTCCTGGTAGGCGGCTGCGTATAAAGCGCGGCCCACGACGCGGCAAGCTAAGTCCGAACCGCTTCCATCATCTCGTCGATGACCACGAATTTCTCTCGCGGCGCCCCGACCCGCGCCCGCGCGACCTCGGCGGCGTCGATCTTCTGCCAGTCGGTGAACCGCACCGGAGCCAGTCCGCGCGTTTCGATCAGCGCATCCAGCGCCGCACGGCCGCCCTTATCCGACGGCGTCAAATCCGCTGCCAGCAGATCCGCAATCGCATAGCCGTCCGGCTTGTTCGTCCCGATCGTGCCCGTCGGTCCGCGCCGCGCCCAGCCGACGCAGTAGAGCCCGTTCGAAATCCGCCCATCCTTATTTACGAACCGCCCCCGACCGTCGTCATAGGGCACACCCACGATCGGGCTGGTGCGATAGCCAATGGCGCTGATGACGAGGCCGCAGGGGATCGTGCGCATCTCGCCCGTCCCTGCCGCGCGGCCATCGTCGATCAGGCGCGTACGTTCCACCTCAATTCCGGTCACCGCCTGATCACCTTCGATCATCACGGGCCGCGTGAAGAAATCGAAGCTGACGGTGACGGGTTTGTCCGCCGTCACGTCCGTGAAGTCGCGCAAAAATCCGACCACCTTGCGCTGTCCCGGTTCCAGCGCGTCATCGGCTTCTATCGGCGGAAAAGCACTCGCCTCAGCAACAGACGACGCCCGCTCCAGCTTGCCCATCTCGCCCAGTTCCTTCGGCGTGAAGCTGACCTGATGCGGTCCGCGCCGCCCCAAAATGTGAATATGCCTGATCTTCGATTCCGCCAGCGCGTCCGCCGCATGGGCGACAATGTCGCTCGATTCCAGCTCCTCCGGAGTCTTTGCTAGAATCCGCGCGCAGTCGATCGCGACATTGCCATTGCCGATGACAACTGCGGTCGAGTGATCCAGCGGCGGGTTCGCGGCGACGAAATCGGGATGGCCGTTATACCAGCCGACGAACTGAGCTGAGCCGTATGCCCCCGGCAATTCCTCGCCCGGCAAGCCCAGTTTCCGGTCATGCGGCGCGCCTGTCGCCAGCACGACCGCGTCGTAAATATCCGTCAGTTCGGCGATGGTCACACCTCCCTCGCCAATGGAGATGTTGCCAATGAACCGCACTTCCTCGGTCAGCGCGGTCTTCTCATAACGACGCGACACCGCCTTCAGGCTCTGGTGATCCGGCGCGACCCCCGACCGGATGAGGCCGAAGGGTGTTGGTAGCCGGTCTATGATATCAATCCGTGCGCCCTCGCCAAACGCCTTCTGCGCCGCCTCCGCCGTATAATATCCGGCAGGGCCGGAGCCGATAATCGCGATATGGATCATGCGCGCCCTCCCCATTCTTACGGCGATACATTAGGGACGAGGTCAGAACTGTAAAGCCGAAGGAAACCCGACGAATGCTGTCGCTGCTCACCGCTCTTCTGATGTCCGGCCCCACGCCCGCTCCACCGCCTCCCCTCGGCAGTGCTGCTTTCCTTGCGTCCAAGGAAGCTCAGGCGGACGAAAACTGGCGGCAGCTGGATCTGAACAAAGTGATCGAGATGCGCACCGAAAGCGGCACCGTCATCATCGAACTCGCTCACAAATATGGTGGCTTCGTCAGCGCGGAACGGATCGGACAACTGGCAAGCGCCGGTGCCTTCGATGACGGCACGGTCGACCGGGTACAGGAAAATTATGTCGTCCAATGGAGCGCGGCGTCACCAGCGTCCGAATGGTCCAACTTGGAACCTGAATTCTGGTGGACGCGCGAACATTTTCAACAAAACTTCGTATCTGTTCCCTTTTCGGATTCCTATGCGCCTCAAGTTGGTTTCTCTGATGGCTTTCCGATGGCCAGAGACGGCGAAGCCGCATGGTATGCGCACTGCTACGGAATGGTCGGCATCGGTCGCGGGGCCGAAGCTGGCGACGCCAATGGAACGGAACTTTATGTCGTCATTGGGCAGGCACCGCGCCATCTGGACCGCAATATCGCTTTGGTCGGACGGGTCGTAAAGGGAATGGAGAATCTGACCAGCCTGCCACGCGGTAATGGCGAACTTGGCTTCTACACCGATGCGCAGAAGAAACCGCGCATTCTGTCGTTCCGCCGCGGCGGTGATATTCCCGAAGCGGAACGGGAGTCGCTGGAGATTATGCGTACCGATACTCCCGCCTTTGGAAAATGGGTCGCCGCCCGCGCCAATCGCGCGACCGATGGCTGGTTCACCTATAGCCACGGGGCCATCGACCTCTGCAATATACCCGTTCCCGTGCGCGAAGTTACGGACGAAGAGTAGGCGTAGGGAGACATCCATGACCTACACCGAAATCAAATATGACGTCGCCGATAATATCGCCACGATCACGCTCCACCGCCCACAGGCAATGAACGCCTTCACCGGTCAGATGATGCTGGAGATGGTCGATGCGCTCGATCAGGCCGACGCCGACGACAATGTGCGCGCGATCATCGTCACGGGCGATGGCGAGCGCGCCTTTTGCGCCGGAGCGGACCTTTCGCAGGGCGCGAAGACCTTCGACTACGATTCGCGCTCCGACCGTCCGGACAAGGCGGGTGGCTCCCCCGTCCGGTCCGATGGCAGTATCGACTATAGTCACGAGGCCGTGCGCGACTCCGGTGGCCGCCTGACGCTGCGCCTGTTCGAATGCGTGAAGCCCGTTATTGGCGCGATTAATGGCGCGGCGGTCGGTATCGGCGTCACCATGCAGCTTGCCATGGACATCCGCATCGCCAGTTCATCCGCGCGGTTCGGCTTCGTTTTTGCAAGGCGTGGGATCGTGCCGGAGGCGGCGTCGGCCTGGTTCCTGCCGCGCATCGTCGGCATCTCGAAGGCGCTGGAATGGTGTTATTCGGGCCGTGTTTTCGGCGCCGACGAGGCGCATGACGGCGGCCTCGTCTCCGAAGTGGTCGCCCCCGCGCAGCTGATGGAGCGCGCCCGCGAGATTGCACGCGAAATCGCCGACAACACCGCGCCTGTCTCCGTCGCCCTCACCCGCCAGATGATGTGGCGAATGCTGGGCGCGGACCACCCGATGGAGGCGCACAGGATCGACAGCCGCGCCATCTACGCGCGCGGACGTCAGGCCGACGCGAAGGAGGGCGTCACCAGCTTTCTGGAAAAACGCCCGCCCGACTATCCGAACAAGGTTGGCAGCGACATGCCCGATTTCTACCCCTGGTGGGACG
>JBARZR010000004.1:0-14930 GCA_049650205.1 Pacificimonas sp.
CATGGCGAGCGCCTGTCGGCGGCGGGCGCGGACGTGCTGGCGCGGGACTATGGGCAAGTTGCGGCGCATCTCGCCGCCTTCGAAAAGGAGCGGGCATGAGCGATGTCGACCTGCATGTGCTGACGACAGGCGGGACCATCGACAAGGTCTATTTCGACGCGCTGAGCGAGTTCGAGGTGGGCGAACCGGCGATGCGCTTCGTGCTGCGCGAAGCGAACATCACGCTGGACTACGAGATCACGTCCTTAATGAAGAAAGACAGTCTGGAGCTGACCGATGACGACCGGGCGGCGATCCGGGACGCGGCGCTGGCCTCGGAAGCGCGGTGCATCCTGGTCACGCATGGCACGGACACGATGGTGCAGTCGGCGCTTGTAGTGGAGGCGGCGCTTGGCGAGGTGACGGACCGGACGGTGGTGTTCACGGGCGCGATGCTGCCCGCCTCCCAGCGGTCGACGGACGCGATCTTCAATGTCGGCTTCGCCATCGCCGCCGCGCGCATTTCCCCGCCGGGTGTTTATGTGGCAATGAACGGGCGGCTGTTCCGGCCCGGCGACGTGCGGAAGGATCGGGCGGCGAACCGTTTCGTGGGAGGGGAGAACGCATGATTACGCTTTACTGGGCACCGCAGACGCGCAGCGGCAGGGCGCTGTGGGCGCTGGAGGAAGTGGCGCAGAAATATGAGATCGTGCCGATCGATATCCGCGCGGAGGATCGCCGGGACCCGAAATCCTTTCGCGCGGCCAGTCCCTTGGGCAAAGTGCCCGCGATTGTCGACAATGTGGTGGGAACCGACATTCGTGTCGCCGACAGCGCGGCCATCGCGCTTTACCTGGCGGAACGCTATGCGCCGGGTTCCCTCGCCCCGAAAGCGAACGGCCCGTCGCGCGGGGAATTTCTGACCTGGCTGTTCTCTACGCCGTCGGTCATCGAACCGGCGATGGCGGAGAAGTTCGCCGGGCTGGAGCCGAACCCGACCTCTTACGCCTGGGGCAGTTTCGACAAGATGGTCGCAGCGATGGAGGCGCGGCTGGACGGGCGGGAATGGGTGGTGGCCGAGCGGTTCACAATGGCGGACCTGATGCTGGCGGGCTCGATCGAGTTCATGTCCATGTTCGGGATACTGGAACCCACGCCGGTTCTGAAAACCTATATGGACCGCTGTCTGGCGCGGCCCGCAGCGGTCAGGGCGCGTGAGCGCGACGCCGAGGAGGCGGCGAAGCTGGAGGCATGAGCGGCGATCTGATCTTTTACGGAGCCTATGGCTATACCGGGCGGCTCGTGACGGAACGCGCGGTGCAGCTGGGCTTGTCCCCGGTGCTGGCGGGGCGCGACGCCGCGAAGGTGGAGCGGCTGGCGGACGAACATGGGCTGCGCTGGCGGGCCTTCGATGCCGGGGATGCGGCGGCGGAGCTTGGTGATGCGGCGGCGGTCCTCAACATGGCGGGGCCGTTTTCGCAGACGGCGATGCCGATGGTCGATGCGTGTCTGGCGACCGGCACGCATTACGTCGATATCACGGGTGAGATCAGCGTGTTCGAGGCGCTGCATGCCCGTGACAACGAAGCGGGTGCGGCGGGTGTCGTGCTGCTGCCGGGGGCGGGGTTCGATGTCGTACCGTCGGACTGTCTGGCGGCGCATGTCGCGCGCAAGCTGCCGGGCGCGACGTCGCTGCAGCTGGTCATCGGCGGGCTGAACCAGATGAGCCGGGGGACGGCGAAGACCGGGCTGGAGAGCATCGCCGCCGGAACCAAGGTCAGGCGCGGCGGGAAAATCGTGACGCTGGAGGAGGCGCCGCGCGGAACCGCGGACCTGGGGCATGGCCTGAAGGGCACGGTCGGTGTCGGGTGGGGCGATGTGGCGACGGCTTATTATTCGACGGGTGTGCCCGATATCGACGTGTTTTTCGAAGCCTCACCGGAGCTGGAGCGAATGGCGGGCATGTCCGGCCTGATGCGCGGCTTCATGGGCAGTGCGCTCGGCCAGTGGCTGGGGCGGAAAGCCATCGACCGCATGCCCGCCGGGCCGGACGCGGACACGCGCGAGACGGCGCGGGGCGTCATGCTGGCGGAAGTCTGGGACGATGCGGGTGGTCACGCGGCGGCGCGGCTCGATATTCCGGAAGGTTACAAGCTGACCAGCATGACCGCGCTGGAGGCGGTGCGGCGCGTCGCGGCTGGCGATGTGGCGGCTGGGTATCGGACACCGTCCACGGCGTTCGGGCCGGACTTCATCATGGGGTTTCAGGGGGTCAGCCGGAGCGATTTGTGAGGGGGGCAAAGCGTTTCAACGCAATGACGTCATTCCCGCAGAAGCGGGAATCCAGATCATTCCCGATTCTTGGAATTTGGCCGCGGTACTGGATTCCCGCCTTCGCGGGAATGACGGTCTTTTAGACTTGTCATTCAATTTCCAACATCGTTCCCCGTTCGCACCAGCGCAATAGCTCAAGCAACTCCGCCTTCTCAATCGCCACACAGCCTTCCGTATAATCCCGCCCCTCGACCGTGCAGTGCAGGAAGATGGCGCTGCCGAGGCCGGGGATGGGCGGCGTGTTGTGGCTGGTGGTGACGATCAGGTCGTAGAGGCCGTCGTCGCGCCACAGGCGTTCCGCCGAAAAGCCGTGCGGATGGCGGATGGGGCGGTTGTAGGCGGGGTCTTTCGCGCCGTCGCTCCAGCCGTCCGACGGATGCAGCCAGCGCCAAGGCAGTGGCGTTTGGGGTGCGCCGCCGCGGTCGGGGCGGACGAGTAGCGTATCCAGCGTGTAGCGGCCAAGCGGTGTGGCGCCGTCGCCCTCGCGCTTGGCGGCGGCGGGGACCGCGCCGGTCTTGCCGATCTTGCAGGGGATCGTGCGGCCGAAGGCGGTCAGCGTGCGGCTGGCCGTGTCGACGACGAGGCGCGTCTTAGCGGTTATCGGAGCTCGCCTCTACCCGCACGTCCTGGTCTTCTTCGGCATCCATGGGCGGGCGGCGGAACATGATGAAGCTGCCGGCGATGCGGTCCGGAATCGACCAGCGCCCGCTGACTTCCTCGCCGCCCTCGCGCAGCGTGCCGTCGTAATTGACGCTGGCGGCGTAGCGCAGGTCGGGTGAGGCGATGTAACGCTTGTTGAAGACGACGCGCGATCCCGACCGTCCGCCGACCAGCTTCGCGTTCCGGTCGTAGCCATCGGCGACCTCCGAGGTTTCACCGGACAGCTTTCCACCGAGGTCGAGCAGTTCCGCCTCGAAGCCGACCTGCGGTTGACCGGGGCCATAGTCGTAGATGCCGAACCAGTGCCCGCTGAGATCGACTGCGCGCCTAGACGTCGTCATCGCTCTCATATTCCTCGATGTCGATCTCGCCAACCATGTGCCCGACGGCGACGGCGACGGTGGCGTCGCCGGAAATGTTGGTCATGGTGCGCATCATGTCCATGATGCGGTCGATGCCGGCGACGAGCGCGATGGTTTCGAGGGGAATGCCCGCGACGCCGAAGACGAGGCCCATCATGATGAGGCCGGAGCCCGGAACGCCCGCCGCGCCGACCGCGCCCAGCGTGCCGGTGATCGCGATCATCACATAGTCGGTGGTGGAAAGGTCCACGCCGAAAACCTGCGCGCCGAACAGGCTGGCAAGGCCCATATACATGGCCGTGCCGTTCATGTTGATGGTTGCGCCAAGCGACAGGACGAAGCTGGAGACGGAACGGGAAACGCCGAGGTTGCGCTGGCAGCAGCGCATGGTGACGGGCAGCGTCGCGTTGCTGCTGGCAGTGGAATAGGCGACGGCCTGCGCATCGAGGATGCCGCGGAAGAAATCGATGATCGGCAGCTTTGTGAACCCTTTGATGACGATGGGGTAGATGCCGAGAATGATGAGCGCGCAGCCGAGATAGTTGAGGCCGACCAGCTTGGCGAGCGGCAGCAGCGCGTCGGTGCCGTAACTGCCCGCGACCCAGGCGATCAGGGCGAACACGCCGAAGGGGGTCAGCTCCATCACGAGCATGGTCATCTTCTGCATGGCGATGGCGCCGGAATCCATCGCTCTCACCATCGGCGCGCCCGCCTTGCCGGCGAGGAGGATGCCCATGCCGAACAGAATGGCGAACGTTATAAGCGGCAGCACGTCCCCGCCCGCCATGGTGCCGATGATGTTTTCCGGGACGAAGCGCAGCAACATCTCGCGCCAGTCCAGGGTTTCGGTCGATGGTGTGAAGCTGTCGGGAAGGGCGATGGAGAGGCCGGAGCCCGGCATCAGCAGGGTACCGAGGCCAAGGCCGAGGACGACGCTGGCCGCGCCGGTTCCGAGAAACAAGAGGAGCGAGCGGCCGCCGACGCTGCCGAGCTTTCTGAGGTCGCCGATTGCGCAGACGCCCGCGACAAGGCTGAAGAATATCAGCGGAACGACCAGCATCTTGATCGACTTGATGAATATGTCGCCGATGAACTTGATCGATTCCGCGCCCGGACCCCAGATCAGGCCGGTGATGACGCCGAGAATGAGCGCGCCGATGACGCGCTGCCATAGTGGAATGGCAAACCAGGCTTTCAACATCGACGCGAACCTCCCCGAAACATGGGGCTATCTTTCGGAGATGGGCGCGGAACGCAAGTGGGGTGGGTTTCCCGCTCTTGGTCGTCATCCTCGCGGATGCGGCGATCCAGAGTTGCGATAGGACGCCAAAGGGCGGGGTCGGCGCTGTACTGGATTCCCGCTTCTGCGGGAATGACGGGTGGAGAGGGTGATATTCTGCTGGCGGGTACAGCCCTCCTCAGGCGACGATGTCTGGCCGTCCGGACGCGAACCGTCACCACCGTCATCCTCGCGGATGCGGAGATCCAGAACCGCGTGAGGGTGCGTTGTCGGAACAGGATTGTGCGGCACCGCATTCCCGCTTCCGCGGTAATGACGGGCGGGGAAGGGTCAGTCCTCTTTCCCGCGTCCGGTCTTGTCCTGCAGCTCGTCGATGCGTTTGGACGCGTCGGCCTTCGACATCTCCGGATTGAAATCCACGCCCGCTTCCTCGGACAGAGTCTTCAGATAGCTGGCCTGCGCGCCGGTCATCTTTTCGTCGCCAGTGGTCCAGTTGTCGGGATCCTTGACAGCGTTGGACGTGGGGTCGGACTTTGGATGTTCATTTGGGGTTTCTGCGGTCATTGCGGATAATCCTTTGTGATTGCGTCCTCATATAACTTGTTCGTTCGGTATTTGTTCCCTGTCCTTAGGCTTGTCCGTCCGCGCAAGGGCATTATGAAGGGCGGGTCCGATCCCATCAGGAAATTCCCCATGCGCTTCGCTTCCCTGCTGCTCCTGTCCGCATCCGCTGTTCCGATAGGGGCCGCGATGGCGCAGGTCGCAGTCGATACCGACGACGAGGAAATTATCACGACGCCCCTGTTGAACGAGCCCGCGCCGCCCGCCGTCACGCGTCTCAACGCCGACCAGCTGGAGGTGCGCTATCTGGACGAGCCGCAGGCCATGGCGCGGCAGGTGCCGAATATGGTGGCGGTGACGCCGCCGGGGTTCGGGTCGGGCGTGAATTACACCCTGCGCGGTCTGGGCGACGTCGGCACCTATGTGGACGGTGTACGGCTGTCGAAGCTGACCGCCAATCATTTCGGCCAGTTCCAGCTGGACCGCGTGGATTTCGAACGCGGGCCGCTCGCAACGGGACCGGCGGTCCTCTCCAGCGCGGGCGCGGTGAATGTCGGCCTGCACATGCCGGGAACCGAGGTGCATGGCCGCTTCGAGGGCATCTACGGCGAATTCGACCGGCTGGGCTTTCGCGGTGCGATCGACATGCCCTCGGCGAACGATGTCTTCGCCATCACGGTCGATGGCTATTACGAGAAGACCGACGGATATGTGGACAATCTTACCACGGGCGAGCGGCTGAACGACGAGGACCGCTGGGGCGGACGCTTCGGCATCCGGCTGTCGCCCGCCGCCAATGTGGACTGGTTCGTAAACGCCGCCTTTCTGCACGACGAGACGCTGAACCTGCTGAATTTCGAATGTGATGACAGATGCGACGACCGTTTCGCGACGACCGGCCTGAGTGAGGACCGTGACACGGCATTTGAGGGCGTCAGCGGCGGGAAGGCCAGGAACGGTCTTGGCAACGAGACCGATACCATGTTGCTGACATCGAATTTCAACTGGCGCGGCAATGGCATCGGCCTGCGCCTGACGACCGGTTATGTGAACACCGATCAGGACTATGCCATAGATTTCGCCGATGGGCGTGGTTTTGCCGGGACCGATGACGGCCTGCCGGACGAAGCGGGCCTCGCACCGGGCCGACTGGCGCAGATCGGTGACGAGAAGCTGACCGAATTCAGCCAGGACGTCGCGCTGGAAGGCGATATTGGCGGATTCAGCTATGTGGTCGGCGGCGCGCTCTACCAGCGTGACGAGGAGATGGAGCTGGCCGTATTGAGGCGGTCGCGGTTCGATCTGGACAGGCTACAGACGCTCGATCAGCGGTCGAATCAGACGGTGAAGGGACGTGCTCTTTACGCGGGCTTCGGCTATGACTTGGGAGCCGCCGAACTGAGCGCAGGCCTACGTTATACTGATGAAGACGTGGATATCCGCGCGCGCACCCTGGACGATAGCGGATTTCCCGGTTTCGATGTCGAGGATGGCGAAGGCGAATGGACCGGTCATGTCTCCGGACGCCTGCCGCTGGCGGATGGCATGACCGCGTTCGCCTCGGCGCGGCGCGGGATGACTTCGGCGCAGATCGTGCCGGTGCTGGGGATCACGCGCGGTGCGTCGACCAACTGGACCTATGAGGGCGGCGTCGAGGCGGGCCTTCTTGATGGTATGGTGAATGCGCGGCTGAAGGGTTTCTATCTCGATGCGGACGATGCGCTGAACGAACAGCTGGGTGGCGAGTCCGACCTCACCAATTACGGCGCGGAGGCCGAAGTGACCGCTGAGCCGCTGGAGGGCCTCAACCTGTTCGGCAGCCTCGGTTGGCAGAACGCGGATTATGACGATTTCGATATCGACCCGGCTTATGCGCCTGACGTGACGGCGGCGGGCGGGCTGTCCTACGATTGGTATATCAAGGGCGCGGAAAGCTATCTGACGCCGTCGATCGGATTTCATTATCGCGGCGCAATGGAGCTGGACATACTCGGCGATCCTTTGATCGACACGGGCGGCGGGCAAAGTGCGGATGCGCGCGTGCTGGTCAATGCGGGGCTGGCGCTGCGCACGGACGACGACTGGTGGCTGGTGTCGGTGGAATGCGAAAACTGCCTGGACGAAACCTATGTCGACAGCGCTTTTGCAGGCTATGGCTATCTGGGCAGACCGATGACATGGACGCTTCGGGCAAGACGGCAATTCTAGGGAGTATGGGCATGTTCCGGGGGTTTTTCATAGCCGTGGCGTTGCTGGCCGCGCCGGTCGCCGCGCAGGACGCGCCAAAAAACGTCATCGTCATGATCGCCGACGGCGCGGGCTATGACATGCTGGCGGCGACGCGGGCCTGGTTGGGGGCGCCGCTGCAAGTGGACCGTTCCGACTGGCAGCGCGCGTCGATGGCGACCTATGCGCTGAGGCGCACGGCGGAGGGCGAGGGACAGGACGCGGCCCTCGTTTATGATAGCGCGAAAGCGTGGGACGCGCGGCCGCTGTCCGGGCCGTCCGAATGTGCGGAAGGTTATGAGCTGGGCTATGCGGGCTATGAGTGGCACCGCTGCTCCTATCCCGACAGCGCCGGGACCATGTCGGCGATGGTGACGGGCGTGCGGACGTATAATGGCGCGATCAATGTCGACGGCGCGGGCGCGAATGTCGTCTCCGCAGCGGAAACCGCCAAGGCGAGCGGCAGGCGTGTCGGCAGCATATCGAGCGTGCCCTTCACCCACGCCACCCCAGCGGCGGGCGGCGGCGCGCACAGCGAAAGCCGCCGCAGCTATCACGAGATCGCCGATGAGATGCTGGGGACGGCGACGCTCGATTTCGTCGCGGGCGGCGGCAACCCGGACTTCGATGGCGACGGCAGGGCGTTCGGGCCGGAGGCGACCGATCAGGACCGTTATGAATTTCTGTCGGCGGCCGCATGGGCCGCGCTGAAAGACGGTACAAGCGGCTGGACGCTCTATCAGAAGCGCGCGGATGTGCAGGATCTGGCGAAGTTCGGCGGTGACGACCGGGTCATCGTCATTCCGGAGATCAAGGCAACGCTGCAGATGGAGCGCGCCATGCCGGAGGGGGCGGGCGGCGCGACCAACGCGCCCGGCGACGTGCCGTTCAATCCCGCGGTACCGACGCTGCCCGAACTGACGCGCGCGGCGCTGACGCATGTGGCGGCGGGCGACAAAGGCTTCTTCCTGTCCATCGAGGGTGGTGCGGTCGACTGGGCGATGCACGGGAATGCTCTAGGCCGGGCGATCGAGGAGTATATCGACTTCGACAACGCGGTGCGCGCGGTGGAGGCGTGGCTGGACGATCCGGCGACGCCGCAGAACTGGAGCAACACGCTGGTCATCGTTACCGCCGATCATGACCACCTGCTGACGGGGCCGGATGCGGATGTGCCGTTCCAGCCGGTCGAAGCGCGCGGCAAGGGCAGGCTTCCCGGACATAAATGGTGGTCGGGGTCGCATTCCAGCCGGCTTGTTCCTTTCTACGCGCGTGGTGCGGGCGCGGACGCGGTGATCGCGGAGGCGGACGACGTCGACATGGCGAAGGGCGCCGATGGCATGGTGCGCGGACGCGGGGCCTATCTGACGCAGCCGGAAATGGGTCGGGCGCTGATCGAGTTTCTTGCCGAATAGCGGCGGACCTTTTCGCGGGCCGTGCGTTGTTCCCCTATCCAACCAAAGGAGACTTTTCATGTCCGACAATGTCTATGCGATCACCGAACTGGTCGGCACGTCCGAAAAGAGTGTCGACGATGCCATCCGCGGCGCGGTGAAACGCGCGTCGAAAACGCTGAAAAATCTCGACTGGTTCGAGATGACCGGCGTGCGCGGCCATATCGTCGATGGCGAGGTGCAGCATTTTCAGGTCTCGGTGAAGATCGGTTTCCGCCACGAAGGTGGCTGATCCCACCCGATTGATGCCCGCCAACGCCAGCTTTGAAGCCGAAGCGGAACGCCTGTCGGTCCTGGACGCGCTGAACATCATGGACACCGCCGCGGAGGCGGTGCCCGATGCCATCGCGCGCGCGGCGGGCCTCGCGCTCGACACGCCCATCGCACTTGTCAGCCTGGTCGACGGCGAGCGGCAGTGGTTCAAGGCGTGTATCGGCCTAGAGGTCAGCGAGACCGAACGGGGCGTTTCCTTTTGCACCCACGCCATCCAGCACCCCGACGATGTCATGGTGGTGAACGACGCGCATGCGGATCCGCGTTTCGCGGACAATCCGCTGGTGACCGGCGAGCCTTATGTGCGCTTTTACGCAGGTGCGCCCATCATCGTCCGCGGCCAGGCGATCGGTTCCCTCTGCTGCATAGATCGCAAGGCACGGCACGATATCGAGCCGCGTCACACCGCCATGCTGAAGGAGCTGGCCAGCGTCGTTGGCAAGGAGTTCGAAACCCGTCTGATGCGGACGCGGACCCGGAAACTGGAAAGCGAGCAGCGTGTCAACGAAGCGCGCATCGCCATGGCGCTGGATGCTGCGGACATGACGGTCTGGACCTGGGATCTGGGTGCGGGCGTCATCACGAATTTCGGTCGGGGTGAAACTGGCGACGCCATCACCACAGCGTCTCTGGAGGCGTTTGTCGGTGCGATTCACGCCGACGACCGGGAAACCGTGGAGGCCGTGGTCGAGAATGCGAAACGCGGTGCGGACAGTTACCGCGCGGAGTTTCGTTACGCGGACGATCCGGAAAACTGGTGGCTGGCGGTCGGTTACCGGCTTGAAGACGCGGATGGCGATACGCCAACCGTCACTGGCATACAGGCGAACATTACCCGTCAGAAACGGCATGACGAGATGCTGGAGGCGACGGCGCTGGAAATGCGTCACCGTGTCAACAACCTGATCGGGCTTGCCGACGCGCTGGCCGGACGCACGGCGCGCGAAACGGACGATATCGCCGAGTTCGTGATGCTCTACCGCTCCCGCCTGCAGGCGCTCGCGAGGACGCAGAAAATGCTGATGAAGGGGCAGGGACGGGCCAGCCTGACCAGCTTCGCCGAAGCCGTCGTCGAACCGTTTCGCCGCCGCGACCGCAGCGTAATCACACTCGACCTGCCCGACCTCGATATCGAGGGCGGCATTACCCAGACAATGACTCTGGTGTTTCACGAACTGGCCACCAACGCGATGAAATATGGCGCGCTGCGCTGGCCGTTCGGTCATGTGCGCGTGACGGGAACGGCGGACGACCACAGTCTGCACCTCGATTGGCATGAGCGCGCCAATGGCGACGGCGTTCAGGTTCCGCTGGAGGATTATGTCGAGATCGCCTCTTCCCGCCGGGGCAAAACGATCATCGAACGCATGGTGCGCGCACAAGGCGGTGATATCGATTTTGTCTTCACCGACGCGGGTCTGAACGTGCATCTGGAGCTTCCGCTGAAATAGCGGATCGCACGGCCTTTCGCGCGGCGCAGGCTTTCGCTAGTGTCGGGAGGAAACCCAGTTTGACGGAGCCGTGACCGCCAGCATGCAGACCCTGTTTAGAAAAGTCGAAGAGGCCGTGCTCGTGAAGCCGCGCTCCGCGCTCAGGAGCTTCATGGCGACGGAATCCGCTGGCGGTATCGTGCTGATGGTCGCCGCGGCATTGGCGCTGATCGTTGCAAATAGCGGCCTTGCCGACGATTATTTCAAGCTCCTGAAAACCTATGTCGGCGGCTTCAGCTATGCGGCGCGCGGCGGTGGTGGTCTCGATTTCCACGGGCTGAGCGTTCTGCACTGGATCAACGACGGCCTGATGGCGATCTTCTTCCTGCTGGTCGGGCTGGAGGTGAAGCGCGAGATGCTGGATGGCCAGCTGTCGACCTGGGAGCGGCGTATCCTGCCGGGTGCGGCGGCGGCGGGCGGGATGATCTTCCCGGCGCTTATTTTCGTGGCGCTGAATATTGGTGAACCCACGCTGCGCGGCTGGGCCATTCCGGCGGCAACCGATATCGCCTTTGCGCTCGGTGTGCTGGCGCTGCTCGGCAAGCGTGTGCCGGGATCATTGAAGATATTCCTGACCGCTGTGGCAATCATCGACGATCTGGGCGCAATCATCATCATCGCGCTATTTTATACGGCGCAGTTGAACCTGGTCGCGCTGATCGCCGCGTTCGCGCTTCTAGGTGTACTCGTTTATCTGAACCGGAAACATGTGACCGCGCTGACGCCCTATCTGGTGATCGGCGCCGTGGTCTGGGCGCTCATGCTGGCCTCCGGCGTTCATGCGACGCTAGCCGGGGTCGCGGTCGCGCTGACAATCCCGCTGACGCCCGCACCCGGCAGCCCGGACAGCACCGAATCGCCGCTTCACAAGCTGGAGCATGCGATCGCGCCCTGGGTCGCTTTCCTGATCGTGCCGATTTTTGGTTTCGCCAACGCTGGTCTCAGTTTTGCCGGGCTCGAGTGGAAGATGCTGGCCGATCCGCTGGTGCTCGGCATCACGTTTGGCCTGTTCTTCGGCAAGCAAGTCGGCGTTTTCGGTGTGATGTGGGTGCTGGAGAAGATGAATATCATCGATTACCCGGCGCGCGCGTCGACGGCGCAGGTTTACGGCGTCTCGCTGCTTTGCGGCATTGGCTTTACGATGAGCCTGTTCATCGGCAATCTCGCCTTTACCGACGCCTATTTCCTTGATGAAGTGAAGATCGGCGTCCTGCTGGGATCGATCCTGTCAGGCGTGGTCGGCGCGGGCGTCCTGCTGGTCGCGAAGTCCGAACCGATAGCAGCGCCGGACGTGAACACGGAGACGACAACGGGTACGCAGGCGGCGGAATAACGCCGACGCCCTATCTGTCTGTATTCAATCCGTTGCGGCGATGCGCGCGGCTTCGGCCAGAACTTCGGGATCTTCGGGCATCAGCCGGATCGCTTCCCGGATCGCGTTTTCCGCCCCGCCGAGGTTGTCGGCGCGACGTTCGGCGGTCGCCAGCAGCAGCCAGGCATCGGCATTGTCAGGCGCGACCTGCGTTGCGGAGAGCAGGTCGGCGCGGGCGGCGTCGAGCTGAGACAGGTCGGTCTCGGCGCGCGCGCGGTCGATCAGCAAATCTGCGCGCAGGGCGTCGCGGCCGCGGCCCAGCGAGATGAGCGCGCGGTCGAACAGATCCTTCGCCTGTTCCGGTTTTCCCGCGATCAGTGCGGCGTTACCCGCCTGCCCGTAAAGGTCTGCGGTCTCGCGTCCACCCGCGCTTTCGGTCAACCGCGCCGCACCCTCCAGCGTTGCGACCGCCATCTCGGTCTTGCCCAGCGCCAGTTCGGCCATCGCCTGGCAATGGCGCGCGGGCACGCCGCCCTCCTGCAGTATCCACTGTTTCGATAGCCGCTCGGCTTTTGCAGGTTCCGCCGAGGTCATGCGGATGCAGTCGCGGTAAGCGTCGCCCGCCGTGGGTTCGGATGATAGCCCGGGGGCAGGTTCGGCGGTCTGGGCGGCGAGCGCCAGTGCAAGAAGTGCAATCATCATTTCAGCCTTCGATCAGGTCACTCACCGTCTGGATCAGCAGGTCGAGATCGGCGTCGCGCGACAGCCGGTGATCGCCATCCTTGACCAGCCTGACCTGTACGTCGGCTGAAGCGAGTTTCCCCGCGAGCTGCAGCGAGATTTCCCATGGCACGTCGGCATCGGCCTGTCCGTGCAACAGGCGGACGGGGCAGGTGAGCGCGATTTCACCGCCCAGAAGCCGGTTCGCCTCGCCAGAGCGCCAGAACGCCGCCGTGGTGATATAGGGATCGTCCGAATAGGCCGACGGCTCGCTCAGCGTCTCCCCGCGCGCCAGCTTCGCCCGGTCGGCGTCGGAAAAGCCCCAGCCGGTGAAGTCCGGCGCGGGCGCGATGCCGACAAGACCCGCCACCCGCTCCGGACGCGCCAGCGCCACCAGCAGCATCAGCCAGCCGCCCATGGACGAGCCGACCAGCAGCACCGGCCCCTCGACCACGGTGTCGAGCAGATGAACGACATCGTCGCGCCACGTCTCCAGCGTCTGATCGGCGAAATCCCCGTCCGACGCCCCGCACCCGGCATAATCCAGCCGCAGCATGGCGTTGCCCGTCGCCTTCGCCCAGGCATCCAGCGTCGTCGCCTTCCCGCCCTCCATGTCCGACATATAGCCGGGAAGGAACACGATGGTGGGGCGGCCTGAAGCTATGGCGGGGCGGTGGCGATAGGCGAGGCGGTTGCCTGCGCGTTTGGTGAATTTGAGGTCGATCATACCTGCGTCATGCCGCCATCCGTCGTGTACCGTCCGCCGTTGCAGTAGCTGGCGGCGCCGGACAGCAGAAAGGCGACGAGCGCAGCGACTTCCTGCGGTTTGCCATAGCGGCCCATGGGGATCTGCGCGGTCATCTGTTCGTGGGCGGCATCGTCGTCCATGCCCGCCTCGATCGAGTCCATCATGCGGCTGTCGATGGGGCCGGGGTGGACGCTGTTCACGCGGATGCCCTGACCGCCATATTCGGCGGCGGCGGTGCGGGTCAGGCCGACGACGGCGTGTTTCGAGGTGACATAGGCCGTCATGCCGGGCGATCCCCGCAATCCCGCGACGCTGGATGTGTTGACGACCGCGCCGCCGCCATTTGCCAGCATGGCGGGGATGACGTGCTTCAGCCCCAGGAAGACGCCGCGCACATTGACGGCGATCACCCGGTCGAAATCCTCTATGCTGGTTTCGTGCAGCGGGGCAACCACGCCCTCGATCCCGGCATTGTTGAAGAACATGGCGGGCGAACCGGCCTGGTCAGTGCATTCGCTGACGATGCGCCGCCAGTCCTCCTCCCGCGTGACATCGCCGTTCAGCTTGACGGCGTCCGGAACGGCGGCGTCGAGGGCGGACCAGTCGGCGCCCGCCAGATCCACCGTGACGATCTTCGCGCCCCGCTTCGCCAACACGGTTGCGGTTGCGGCGCCGATCGCCCCCGCGCTGCCCGTGATCAGCGCGACCTTGCCGTCCATGTCCATCAGAATATCTCCGTCGTCCAGTAATAGAGTACCGCACCCATGACGAGGAAAGCGAGGATCATCCACAAGAGCGGTCCACGCCGCGCCGCCGCCGCCTCGTCCAGCGTGAATTCCGGCAGCCGCGCCTCAACCAGGGGATCGTCGATCTGCGTCAGGCCGAGCCGCCAGCCGGCGACGCCGGTCATGGCATAGACCTCCGCCCCGCGCTGCCGCTCGACGGGGTAGAGCGTCTCGGGATTGATGGTTCGGGGAGGCAGTCTCTCAGCCTCAATAACGAACTGGGCGCCGCGCACCTCTATCCGGACATTGTGCCGCCCGCCCGTATCGGGATCGAATATCCAGCCTGTCGTCGCCATGACTCCGCATCTAAGCCGAATCCGCCCGCCTGCAAAGCCGCACCTTGGTCCTCTCCCGCCACTAAGCCATATGCCGGTCCTATGACCGAAATGTTCAAGATCAGCCTGCCCGACGGCAGCAGCCGTCACGTCGAACCCGGCGCGACGCCCGCCGATGTGGCGCTTGCCATCGGCCCAGGCCTCGCCAAGGCGGCGATGGCGGCGCGCGTTGACGGCGAAGTGCGCGATATCATGCGGCCGTTCGAGGGCGACGCGGCGCTGGAACTGATTACCGCGCGCGACGAGGCCGACGCGCTGGAGCTGGTGCGGCACGATTACGCGCATGTGCTGGCCGAGGCGGTGCAGTCGCTGTTCCCGGGGACGCAGATCACCTTCGGCCCGGCGACGGACGACGGGTTCTATTACGACTTCGCCGCGCCGGAGTCGCGCCGGCCGTTCACGGAAGACGATCTTCCCGCGATCGAGGAGGAGATGCGCCGCCTTATAAAGG
>JBARZR010000005.1:0-21980 GCA_049650205.1 Pacificimonas sp.
TTCTCGACGAAATCACCGAGATGGACGTGCGGTTGCAGGCGAAGCTGCTGCGCGTGCTTCAGGAGCGCGTCATCGACCGGGTTGGCGGCAACCGCCCCGTCCCCGTCGACATCCGCATCCTCGCCACCTCCAACCGCGACATGGCGAAGGCTGTTCGCGATGGTGAGTTCCGCGAAGACCTGATGTTCCGCCTCAATGTCGTAAATCTGAAGCTGCCGCCGCTGCGAGAACGCCCCGGCGACGTGAAGGCGCTCGCCGGCCACTTCGCCGCAAAATTCGCCGACCTGAACGGTGTCGAGACGAAGCCCGTCAACGATGACGCCCTGCGCGCCCTGCTGTCGCACGACTGGCCAGGCAATGTCCGCGAACTGGAAAACACCATGCACCGCGCCGTGCTGCTGGCTACGGACAGCGCCATCGAGGCGGAGCATATTGTCCTTCCCGACGGCAGCCGCCCCGGTGCGAAAACCATCATGGTCGAAGGCGCAGATGGCGTCGCCGTGCAGCAGTCGGCAGTTGGTCGCACCGTCGCCGAAGTCGAGCAGGATTTGATCATTGACACGCTGAAGCACACCTTCGGCAACCGCACCCACGCCGCGAACATCCTCGGCATTTCGATCCGCACGCTGCGTAACAAGCTGAACGAATATACCAGAACCGGCGTGCCCGTACCGCAGCCCGGCTTAGCTACGGAAAAGGCAGCCTAAGGCGTGCAACCGCTCACCATCCTGCGCAATGCCGGCTTCAATGCCGCGTCGGGCCGCGATCTCGGCCTCGGCATCGGCGTGCTGCTCATCATCGCGATGCTCATCTTGCCGCTGCCGGCGTTCCTGCTGGATTTCGGTCTCGCCATTTCCATCGCACTTGCCGTTCTGGTCCTGATGAGCGCGCTTTTTATTGAGAAGCCGCTGCACCTCAGTGCCTTTCCGACGATTCTTCTCGTCGCGACCATGTTGCGCCTTGGTCTCAACCTCGCCTCGACACGCCTGATCCTCAGCGAAGGGCACACCGGGCCCGGCGCGGCGGGCGGCATCATCGAGGCGTTTGGCAGCTTCCTGATGGGCGGCAGCGCCATCATCGGCATCACCATCTTCCTGATTCTGGTGGTTATCAATTTCGTCGTCATCACGAAGGGCGCGGGCCGCATCGCCGAAGTCGCCGCGCGCTTCAGCCTGGATGCCATGCCCGGCAAGCAGATGGCCATCGACGCCGACCTCTCCTCCGGCCTGATCACCGAGGACCAGGCCCGCACACGCCGCGAAGAACTGGAAGCAGAATCCGGCTTCTTCGGCGCGATGGACGGTGCCAGCAAGTTCGTGCGCGGTGACGCCGTGGCAGGACTTCTCATCACCGCGATCAACATCATTGTCGGCCTGATCGTCGGCGTCGGCACGATGGGCGTCGATCTCGGCACGGCCTTCACCAGCTACACCACGCTGACCGTCGGCGATGGGCTTGTCACACAGATACCAGCACTGATCGTATCGACGGCGGCGGGCATTCTGGTCACCAAGGGCGGCGTCAAAGGGCGTACCGAGGCCGCGCTCGTCGAGCAGCTGACCCGCCATCCGAAAGCGATTGGTACCGCGTCCGCGCTCCTCGCCGCGCTGGCGCTGATGCCCGGCCTTCCCTTTCTTCCTTTTGCCGTCCTGTCCGGCGGCGCAGGCTTTACCGCATGGAAACTGACGAAAGGCCGCCAGCAGGCCGAACTCACCGCCGCCGAAGCGCGTGTGGAGAAAGAGGCTGAACCTGCGGAAGAACCCATCTCCGCCGTCCTCGCCATGGATCAGGTCCGCATCGAATTGGGTCTCGGTCTCCTCGGCTTGGTCGAGGGCACGAATGGCGATGTGAAGCTGACCGATCAGGTCCGCGCGCTCCGCCGCCAGATGGCCGCCGAATTCGGCTTCGTCATGCCCTCGGTACGCCTGTCCGACAATCTCGCTCTGGGTCAGAACGATTATGTCGTCATGGTCAAGGAAACCGAAGCGGGACGCGGCACGCTCGCCCCCAATCGCCTGCTCGCCATGCACCCCACCGGCCAAGCCATCGCACTGCCGGGTGAAGAGACGACGGAACCCGCCTTCGGCATGGCTGCCAAATGGATCGACCGCACCGCGCGCGAGGACGCCGCCATGCAGGGCCTGACCGTCGTCGACGCCCCCACCGTTGTCACCACGCATCTGACGCAGATCGTGAAGGACAATGTCGCTGAATTGCTCAGCTATGCGGAAGTGCAGAAACTGCTCGACGATATGCCCGCCGAACAGAAGAAGCTGGTCGCGGATCTGGTGCCGAACACCGTCACCGTCTCCACGATCCAGCGCATATTGCAGCGCCTGCTGGCGGAGAATATCTCCATCCGCGACCTGCCCGGCATCCTGGAAGGGATCGCCGAGGCATCGGGCTTTACCACCAATATCATCAGCATGACCGAGCATGTCCGCACCCGGCTCGCGCGGCAGATTTCGAGCGCGGCGAGCGCGGGCGGCGCATTGCCCGTCATCACGCTGTCCCCCGACTGGGACACGCGCTTCGCCGAAAGCCTGATTGGCGAGGGTGACAACCGGCAGCTTGCCATGGCGCCATCCGACCTTCAGGGATTTATCCAGGGCCTGCGTGCGAAGCTGGACGAATTCGCGGCAAAGGGCGAAGTTCCGCACCTGCTGACACCGCCCGCCATCCGCCCCTATGTGCGGTCGATTGTGGAGCGGATCCGCCCGGCGACCATGGTCCTCAGCCAGAGCGAGATCCATCCGCGCACGAAAGTAAGGGCGCTGGGCGCGGTCTGACGCTAACGAAGGCGCATGTCCCGCCTGATCCTCTTCAACAAGCCCTTTGGCGTACTGTCGCAGTTTACCGATAAGCGCTCAGAGACCACGCGGCCCACATTGTCGAAATATATTGACGTCCCCGCTGTCTATCCTGCCGGACGGCTGGACCGCGACAGCGAGGGGCTACTGATGCTCACCGATGACGGGGGGCAGCAGGCGCGCATCTCCGATCCGAAATTCAAGATGCCGAAACGCTATCTGGTTCAGGTCGAGGGCGAAGCCGGCGATGCGCAATTGGGCCAGCTTCGTCAGGGCGTGAAACTGAAGGACGGCATGACCCGTCCCGCCCGGGCGGAACGTATCGACCCGCCCGGCCTATGGCCGCGCGATCCGCCCGTGCGGTTCCGAAAAACCGTCCCCGATTGCTGGCTGCAACTGACGATAACCGAGGGCCGCAACCGCCAGGTCCGCCGCATGACCGCCGCCGTGGGTCTGCCGACCCTGAGGCTGGTCCGCTGGCAGGTTGGAGCCTGGACGCTGGACGGCCTTCAGCCCGGCGAGTGGCGCGAAGGCTAGTCGGCGTCGCCGCGCACGTGACTGCGAAACCAGCGCGCGAACTCACCGCGGTCATCCATTTTCTCCCGCACCATCGCGTGCAACCGGTCGATCGCCTGTTCGCTCACCTCTGCCGGGTCGGCCTGCACGGTCAGATCGGGGTCCACATAGCGATCGTCATCGTCCAGTCCGTCCAGCACATGGTCGCAGAAATGCGCAATCAGTTCCGATCGCGACGGCGCCCGGAAACCGACCGAATAGGTCATGCAATCCTCGCCCTCCGCCACGCCGTTATGGGCAAAACGCGGCGGGACATACAGCATGTCGCCGGGCTCCAGTACCCATTCCTCAGTCGGCTGAAAATCCGCCAGCAGGCGGAGGTCGTCATGTGGCAGCAGGTCGGTCGTTTCGTCACATAGCCCGCCAATTTGCCAGCGCCGCCGCCCCAGACCCTGGATCAGGAACACGTCATACTGGTCGAAATGCGCGCCGACGCCGCCGCCGTGGCTGGCATAGCTGACCATTACGTCGTCGATGCGCCAGTCGGGAATGAAGCGAAAGGCGGGCCGCAGCGCTGCCACCGCGTCCACATGCCGATCGACGCCCTGCACAAGCAGGGTCCACGGCGTCCGCGCCTTCAGAGTCGTGAATCGCGATTCAGGCAGTGGCCCTTCCTCCAGCGTCCATCGACGCTGGTCCAGCGTGATCAGCCGGGATTCGATATCGTCCTCGCAAGCGAGACCCGCCAGTTCGTCGGGCTCGAGCGGGTTCGACCACGCCGTCCACGGATTACGGATCAACAGCGGCTTTTTCTGCCAATACTCATGCAGGAACGCATCGGCATCGAAATTCTGAAACTGCATAAGTGTAGGCCGATTGTCTGGCGGCGGGAAAGGATGAACCCCTTCCTAGCACAAACCCTTTCTCGACACCCGCATTGAAAGCGCTCAGCCCTCCAGTGGACGGCAGACCGCCACCGTGCGCTTCGACAGCAGCAGCATCGCGCCATCCTCCGCCAGAAACGGCATGAAGGGCCGACTGTCGTTCAGGCAATCGAGCACGCGTTCGCCAAGTCCGACGAACATATGCCCGGTCAGGTTGGTGCCGTCTTCCAGCACCAGCTCCACAGGCATTTTTTCCTTGTTGCGGACACGGCGTTTCAGGCCGATGGGCTGGCGCGCGAGCGTGCCGTCTGCGGCAATGGCGAAGGCGTCGGCGTTTTCAGTGTTCACAGGCGTCATATCGGTCACAGGCAGGCCTCCAGCATGGGTTTCTCAAAGCCGTAACCCTTGGCCTTTTCCAGCGCTTGGGGACGCAGGCCCATCGAACGGTATTCGCCGATGATCTTGCCCTTGTCGTCCTCGTCCAGATACTGAAACTTGAACAGTTCCTGTGTGATGATCGTCGGACCTTCCATGCCGCAGACTTCGGTGATGGAGGTGCAGCGGCGCGAACCATCGCGCAGACGCTTTACCTGCACGATAACGTCAACGGAATCGGCGATCTGGCGGGTGATGGCTTCCTTCGGGATCTTGATGTCGCCCATCAGAACCATGTTCTCCATACGTCCCAGGCACTCGCGCGGGCTGTTGGAGTGAAGCGTGCACATGGAGCCATCATGGCCGGTGTTCATGGCGGCCAGAAGGTCGAAACATTCCTGCCCGCGAATCTCGCCCAGAATCACGCGGTCTGGACGCATACGCAAGCTGTTGACGACCAGGTCGCGAATGGTGATCGCGCCCTTCCCCTCCAGGTTGGCAGGCCGCGTTTCCAGCGGCAGCGTGTGCGGCTGCTGCAGCCGCAGCTCGGCGGCATCCTCGATGGTGATGACGCGCTCGCCGGGGTCGATCATTTTGCTGAGCGCGTTCAGCATGGTCGTTTTACCGGAACCCGTGCCGCCCGAAATAACGATGTTGAATCGGGACGCGGCCATGATCTTCAGCGCGGTACACATCTGCTCGTTCATCGCGCCCCAGTTCATGAGGTTGTCGAGCGTGATGGGCTTTTCAGAGAATTTACGGATGGAGATCGCCGTGCCCTTGAGGGAGAGGGGCGGCACGATGACGTTGACGCGCGAACCGTCTTCCAGACGGGCGTCGGCCAGCGGCGTCGTCTGATCGACGCGGCGGCCAACCCGGTTCACAATGCGCTGCGCGATCTGGTTGAGGTGGGTTTCGTCGCGAAACTTGATGGGAGCGAGTACGAGCTTGCCGCCCTTCTCGATATAGGTCTGGTCGGGGCCGTTCACCATGATGTCAGAGATAGCGTCGTCCGACAGCAACTCCTCGAGCGGCCCAAGGCCGAGAAGCTCGTCGACCAGCACCTTTTCCAGCGCGATCTGTTCGCGCCGGTTCAGCGTCAGCTTCAGCTCGGCCAGCACTTCGCCGATAATGGGGCCGAATTCCTCGGACAGCTCGTCCTTGGACAGCGCGGCGGCGGCTTCGGGGTCGATGCGCTCCAGCAGACGCGGCATGACCTGTTCTTTGATTTTGTAGATCGACTGCTCGAAGCCGCCCTGTTCGCTTGCCCCCGCTTCAGCGACCAGACGTCCGCGCGCTTCCAGCGCGTCCATGGCCTCACCCTTTGAAGAGCCGGGAAGGTCGGTGACCGGTTCCGGTGTCGCCGGCACTTCGTCGGTAGCCTCTTCGGTCTCCGGCTCATCCTTGAGCGCCAGATTGCCGGACGTCATGGGACGCGCACTGCCGAAACCGCCCTTCCGAGCGCCCATTCCTGCGCCGATTGAACCTGGCTTCCGACCGAAAGAACTCATTCTCGTTTCCCCGTGCGGCAGGGGATGCCCTGTGCATCTTCCGCCTCGCCAGTGGCTCTAGCGCGACGAGGTTTCCGGAATCCTAACCATATCGGATATTGTTACGCATCCGTGGACGCAGACGTATCGCCATGGGAAAAATGCTCTATGATGTCAGAACCGATCCGCAATGGACGCATCGTCTGCCGGTCCAGCATCGCCCACCAGCTATGCGCCTTCACTCGCAGCATCCCATCGGTCCCGTGGATTTCCACATGCCGGTCAAACCGAGCGCCCTTCGCGGCTCCGACCCAGGTGGACAGCGTCACGGTCTCACCTTCCAGGGTAGGCGCGCGATAGTCGATTTCGTGCCGGATCACGACCCAGATATTACGGTCCGCGACACCCTCCGGCGCGGTGGCGTACCAATGTGCGGTCGCCACCTTTTGAATCCAACCGACATAGACGGCATTGTTGACGTGCCCGAGTTCATCGATATCCCGCGCTGCCGCCGTCACCTCGACGGAAAAGCGCGGCGGCTGCTCTTCTGACATCAGATGGCGCGCGTGGCGTTTTCAAGCCAGCCGCGCTCGACATCCGACTTCAGCTCCGGACCGATTTTCGCCAGCACATCGGCATGATAGCCATTCAACCAATCGCGCTCGTCATCGTTCAGCATGGTCGGCTCCACCAGATCGAGCGCGATGGGGGCGAATGTGATGGTCTCGAACCCCAGCCATTCACCCTCCGCGCCGTCGATCTCGCGCTCCTCGACGATCACCAGATTCTCGATGCGGATGCCATATTCGCCCTCTTTGTAATAGCCGGGCTCGTTCGACATGATCATGCCCGCCTGCAGCGGCTCGTCGCTGCCCGCGCCGGGATAGTTCGCCGCGCTGATCCGCTGCGGCCCCTCATGGACGCTCAGGAAACTGCCGACACCGTGGCCCGTCCCGTGACCGTAATCGACTCCGCCGCGCCACAGGTGCATCCGCGCCAGCGTGTCGAGCTGCGTCCCCCGCGTACCCTTTGGGAAGGTCTGCGTGGCAAGCGCGATATGTCCCTTCAGCACGCGCGTGAAGCGCTCGCGCATTTCCGGCGAGGGCGTACCAACGAACATCGTTCGCGTCACATCGGTCGTGCCATCGGCATATTGCCCGCCACTATCGACCAGATACATGGTTTCCGGTTCGATGCGCCGGTTCGACACTTCGTCGACCTTGTAGTGCGGCAACGCGCCATTTGGGCCTGAGCCGCTGATGGTGTCGAAGCTGAGGTCGCGCAGCAGGTTGGATTCGCGGCGGATGTCCTCCAGCTTCGCGGCGGCTGACAGTTCCGTCAGCTCGCCCTTCGGCGCGGTTTCCTGAAACCATTTCAGGAACCGGACCAGCGCGCCGCCGTCACGCACATGCGCGGCACGGCTGCCATCCAGTTCACGCTCGTTTTTCACCGCCTTCGGGAGCATAGCGGGATCGCGCGCCTCGACGATCCTTCCGCCCGCATCGTCGACCGCCTGAAAGATCGCGGCGACACAGCTATCAGGGTCCAATGCGACGGTCTTGCCGCCCATGTCCGCCAATGCATCGGCAAACTCGGCGCGCGGCGCAGTCGAAACGCCAGTGCCAAGATGCGCTTTAACCTCAGGCGTCACTTTTTCCGGTGCGACGAACAGGGTCGCGCTAGCGTCACTGCGCACGATCAGAAAACTCAGTGCCACCGGCGTGTGCGAAACATCCTGTCCACGGATATTCAATACCCAGGCGATGGAATCGAGCGCCGCGATCACCACCGCATCCGCCTTTTTTTCCTTCAGCCATGCCGCGATATCGGCGCGCTTTTCCGTAGAGGTCTGTCCCGCGAACTCATCCTCATGAACGGATAGCGGCGCAGGCGAAGGCTTTGGCCGGTCGTTCCAGATGGCGTCGACCGGGTTCTGATCGACGGCGACCAGTTCCGCGCCCTTCGCCGCCAGACGCTTGGCGGTCGCATTCGCCCATTTGCGCGTGTGCAGCCAGGCGTCATAGCCGATCCGGTCGCCATCTGACGCTTCGTTTTCCAGCCAGTCGGCCATCTGCACCTTCGGCACCGGCTGATATTCATACAGATCGCCGTCCACCTGGTCGCGCACCTGCACGGTATAGCGCCCGTCGGTGAAGATCGCCGCCTTGTCGCGAAGGACGGCCGCGGATCCCGCGCTGCCCTTGAAACCGGTCAGCCACATCAGCCGCTGGGCATAGTCGCCGACATATTCCGACATATGTTCGTCGGTCAGCGGCACGGCGAAGCCCTGCAGGCCGTCGGATTTCAGTTGCCCGCGAAGGGCGGCGATGCGGTCGGAGTAAATGCTCATGCTTTCCATATCGGCGCATGGACGGGCGCGATCAACTGTGGCAGTCCCCGCCCCCATGAAAACTTTCGTTACAGCCGCCGTTCTGGCGCTTTCCATTCCCGCGCACGCGCACCCCGGCCACCATCAGGAAGAAACGACCGCCTCCATGCCCACGCCCCCCGTCGCCGATGTCCGTCCCACCAGCTTCGAACGGCATGGCATCACGGTCGAGGATCCATATGCCTGGCTGAAAGACGCCAGCTACCCCGAAGTCGATGATGAGGACGTGCTGTATTACCTGAAGGCGGAAAACACCTATTTCGACGCGGTGATGAAACCGCACGAGGCGCTGGTCGAGGAGGTTTTCCAGGAACTGAAGGCGCGCGTGAAGGAGGACGATGCCTCCGTCCCGCAAAAGGATGGGGATTACGAATATTGGTGGGCGTTCGAGGAGGGCGATCAGTACCGCACCTGGTACCGCCGTCCGGCCGGGACTAAGGATTCCACCATATTGTTGTCGGAGCCCGACCTGGCGTCGAATGTCGAATATTTCCGTCTGGGAATGTTCGAAGTCAGTCCGGATGGCAAACTCCTTGCCTATGCCGTCGATGACAATGGCTCGGAACGGTTCACGCTCAAGGTCAAGAATCTTGAAACCGGCGAATTGCTGGTGGACGAGATCGAGAATGTTTTCTCCGCCGTCTGGGCTGCGGATTCAAAAAGTTTCCTCTACACCATCGCGGATGACAACTGGCGGTCGAAGGTCGTTCTGCACCATGAACTGGGCAAGGCGGGGCCGCGCGAGGTCTACCGCGAGCAGGACGCCGAATTTTCGGTCGGCATCGGCCTCTCGCAGTCGCGCAATTGGGCCATTCTATCCACCGGCACGAACACCACCAGCGAAGTGCGACTGCTGCCAACGTCCGACTTCACCGCCGCGCCGGTCATGGTCTCCGCTCGCAAGGAGAGCCGCGAATATGATCTGGACGAGCGCGAAGGCCAGCTCTTCATTCGCGTCAACGACACGCACCCGAACT
The DNA here is from genome assembly GCA_049650205.1 of Pacificimonas sp. Lineage (GTDB taxonomy): Bacteria > Pseudomonadota > Alphaproteobacteria > Sphingomonadales > Sphingomonadaceae > Pacificimonas. Next base: position 9,442 of record JBARZR010000005.1, read on the forward strand.
TCCGCGTGGTTACGGCCAGCGTCGAAGCGCCCGGCGACTGGACCGAGCTGATCGCGGGCAGCGACGACCACTATATCCGCGGCCTGACCAGTTTCGAAAACCTGCTGGTAATCGAGGAGCGCATCGAGGGTCTGTCGCAGGTCCGCCTGCGCGATTACGATTTGGGCAGCGAACGCTACATCGCGTTCCCTGAGGCAAGCTATGACGCCGGTCTCGGCAGCAATCCGGAATACCGGATCGGCAAATTGCGGCTCAGCTATGAATCCATGGTCACGCCCGACACGGTCTATGATTATGATCTGGCATCCGGCGATCTCGAAACGCTGAAGGTTCAGGAGATTCCGTCAGGCTATGATGCGTCGGATTACGCCACCGAGCGGCTGATGGCTCCGGGACGGGACGGGACGATGATTCCGGTTTCCATCGTTTACAAAAGGGGGTTTCCGAAAGACGGCAGCCGCCCGCTGCACCTTTATGCCTATGGCGCCTATGGCTATGCGGTACCGCCGGGCTTTTCGTCCAGTCGGCTGTCGCTCATCGACCGGGGCTACGCATTCGCCATCGCGCATATCCGCGGCGGCGACGATCTTGGCTATCAATGGTATCTGGACGGCAAGCTGAAAAAGCGCACCAATACGTTCAACGACTTCGTTGACGTGGGCAGATTCCTGGCGAAGGAAGGCTATACGTCGGAAGGTAAAATCGTCGCGTCCGGCGGTTCCGCTGGCGGTGAACTGATGGGTGCGGTCGTCAACCAGGCTCCCGAACTGTTCGGCGCGGTCGCCGCGCATGTGCCGTTCGTCGATGTGCTCAACACCATGCTGGACGACAGTCTGCCGCTGACGCCCGGCGAATGGCAGGAATGGGGCAATCCCCTCGAGGATCCCGAGGCGTTCAAGTTGCTGCTGAGCTATTCGCCCTATGATCAGGTGTCGGCGCAGAACTATCCGCCGATGTTGGTGACCGCTGGCCTCAACGACCCGCGCGTGACCTATTGGGAGCCTGCCAAATGGACAGCGAAACTGCGGGCGACGAAGACCGACGACAATGTGCTGCTCCTGAAAACCAATATGGGAGCGGGCCATGGCGGCAAGTCGGGCCGGTTCGATTCCCTGCGTGAACGCGCGGAGGAAGTCGTGTTCTTCCTGACGCAGAACAAAGCCGAATAGCTGTCGCTAGGCCTCGCGCGGGATGTCCTCTTCGGGCACGTCCCGCGCTGCGGCCTTCCGCCGCCGCAGATTGTCACGCAGCGCCTTCGCAAGTCGTTCTTGCCGGTCATTCTGCTTTTTATTCACATTCATCCTTTCACGTTCGCTTGACATTAACCCCCCGCCCCTCATAGCAGGCGCGGGCCTTCCGGCCATGCTGCCGTAGCTCAGTGGTAGAGCACACCCTTGGTAAGGGTGAGGCCGAGAGTTCGATCCTCTCCGGCAGCACCACGGAAACTGAACGGAAGACGATAGGCGCTTGCCCAGACACCACCTTTTCAGAACGAACCATGTTTTTGCAATGGGCGTCGCCGCTTGTGCCGCATCGGCGATTGCGCAGGATATTCCCGCTGCGGTCATGGAAGAAGACGTCGCGCCAGCCGAACAAAACGGCTCGGACATACCCGCACCCATTTTTTCAGCCGAAGACGATGGCGGACTGACAGGCGATACCCTCGCCGTCGATGACAGCGGTACGGCCAGCGAGCGCATGTTTCGGGCGCAACAGAACAATGAAAATGGTTCCGAGGTCGACAAGATCCTCGCCGGAGTCCTGACCGAGCTTAACGCCGATTGTCCCGCCGTCGAACAATATCAGACGTTCAACAAGAACCGTCAGTTCGTATCCATGAAGGTCAAGTGCGCCGAGCGGGCCACCTATGCGATCACGCTCGGTCCCGTCAGTCTTGGCGTCATATCAGGCGGCGATGGTTCCGTCGGACGGATCGACCCCGACGATGGCGACGTCCGCGTCCTGGACGGCGAGGCGCCGCGTGCGGGCCGCCGGGTCAGCAGCTCGGATTCGCCGATTTCGCTGCGTGCGCTCGCCATTGGCGGCGGCGTATTGCTGGCGCTGCTTGCCAGCTGGATTTTCTACATGGTTCGCCGGTCGAAGATCATCGCCCCGTGGCGGGGCCTGCGCAGTGAAGACAAGGACCGGATGCTGGAAGAGTCGGAGCTGATCTGGCCCGACATCTATCGCCATTCCTCAGGCCTGTGGTTTGCGCGCGGGAAACGCGGCAAGCGCCGCCTGTTCCGCAACCAGATCTTCGCCTGGGCCTACGCCCGGTACAATCTGAAATTCTTTCAGATCAGGTAGCCTGAACAGCCGCGTCTTCGACCTCGGGTTTGAGTACCACGCCGCGCAAGAAGAAAAACAAGCTGCCGATGCCAATCATACCGGCCAGCAGGAAGGCGGCACCGGGCCGGTAGATCGCCGCGCTGGCCGCAGTCGAGAAGAAAAACACCGCCGTGAATACCGGCGGGCCGATGATCGACGACAGACTGGAGAGACTGGCGACGGCGCCCTGCAATTCCCCTTGGCTGCGATCGGAAACGGCACGGCTCATCAGGCCATTTATGGAGGGTTGCACCAGACCCTGCAGCGAGCCGAGCGCAATGGCGAACGGCACCCAGAACGGATCGCGCATGAAGAAGTACATCAGCGTCCCGCCCGCCATGCAGAGAACGCCAACGATAACGGAGCGCCGCTCACCGATGCGCGGGACAATCACGCGGATCAGTCCGCCCTGTACGATCGCGCTGGACAGGCCGACCAGCGCCAGCGACCAGCCCACCATGGCGGGCGACCAGCCAAAGCTCTCAATCCCGTAAAACGCCCATATGATCGGATAGACCATATGCGCCGTCATCCATGTCAGCAGCGCCGCCGCATACCACAGCACGGCGCTGTTCTGCCGCCCCAGTACCTTCAGCGCAGAAAAGGCGTTCGATCGCATCAAGGAAAAAGGACGGCGTTTCTCCAGCGGCAGGCTTTCCTTAAGGAAGAAATAGCCAAACACGACATTGACAAGCGCCAGACCGCCCGCCGCGAAAAACGGCAGCCTGATGCCGTATTCCTCGCCGATAAGCTGCGGTCCGTAGTCGCCCAATATACCTCCCAGCGCCGGGCCGACGATGAACCCCAGGCCAAAGGCCATACCGATCAGACCGAAATTCTGCGCGCGCGTTTCCGGCGAGGAAATGTCGGCGATATAGGCATAGGCCGCGCTGAAACTCGCACCCGTTATGCCCGCAATCAGGCGGCCGATGAACAGCCACATCAGTGTCGGCGCAAGGCCCATCAGCGCATAGTTCACACTGTAGGCGAGCAAGGTCGCCAGCAGGATCGGGCGGCGTCCATATTTATCGGACAGATTGCCGACAATCGGCCCGAATATGAACTGCATGGCCGAATAGACGACCGCCAGCCAGCCTGCATCGACGGCGGCTTCTGAAACACTATCCCCCGTCAGCTCGGTTATCAGGCCGGGAAGGACCGGCATGACGATTCCAAAGCCGATCATGTCGATCAGGACCAGCGCGAAGACAAACAGCATCGAGCCTTTTGTGGCGGGCGCAAGTTCGCCGGCAGGTGCGGTGGAAGCGTCGTTCATATGGTCGTGGCTATTGCGCTAGCCGTGGCAACTGCACAAGCGCGCGTCTGGACGCGGCGCTAGGCGATTGCGTCCGGGCCTAAGGGGATTCCCGCACAGACAGTCTTGAGCGAAGCTGCGATCATATGCCGGTGAGTTGAAGATTTTCGCTGGAGTTTGCTCATGTCGCCGCCCATTCCCGCCACCGGACCCGCCGTACAAAATCAGGCCGCGCCACCACCTGCAAATGACCTCGCCGCGGATCTCGTCGCACGCAATCGTCACAACGGCGTTGTCGATCTGGTCGGTGTGGCGCGCGACCTGCTGCAAGTTTCCGCGCAGGACCCTGCCGCCGCCAATGTCCTGGCTGCCGATGTCGGCGCACGGCTGGACATCGCAGATCGCGGCGGGCTGTCACGGGAAATCCAGACCCAGGCGACCGCGCTTTCCGAAAACGCCGGTAGCGACGAAGGCATCGGCTCGTTCTTCGAGGGCGCTATCCTTGGCGATTTCGGCGACAATAGCAGCTGGTCGGCGACCGGGGGACAGATCGTCGGTGGCCTGATCCCCATCGCCGGACAAATCGCCGACGCGCGCGACACCGCCGCCGCTATCGGCCAGGTATGGAATGGCGAAGAGGGCGGTTGGCTGAACCTGGGCGCGGCCGCAATCGGCTGGGTTCCCGGAATTGGCGATGGCATCAAGGCGGGCATTCGCGGCACTGACCGCGCCATTGGTGCGGGCACCGAAGTCGCACAGGCGGCCATTCGTGGCAATGACGACGTCATCGCGCAGGTCGTACGCAACAGCGACGACCTGGCCGCATCCGTTACTCGCCAGGCTGACGATGTCGCGGCTGGCGGCGCACGCCAGATCGACGAGGTCGCCCAGGCCGGCGCGCGTCTCGACGGCACTACGCTCGTCCTCGACGCCAATGTTGGACAGACCAGGGTCATCGACGGCCAGACCTATCGCATCGGCGATGAAACCCCGATAAGAACGGACGCGGACGGCGACCGGTTCGTCACCCGTTCGGATGGAACGGAGGCAAAGGTCCGCAGTCCCGCCACTTTTGACGAGCGGATAGCGAATGCGGATGGAAGCGTGACCTACAAGAAAAACGGCGAATCCGTGACTTATGATACCAACGGCTTCCCCATGTTCGCGGCCAAGGTCGACATCCACCTTGAGCCGCAGCATCTGAACACGGGCAACAGCGCCGATCATTTCCGCTATGCGAACAACGCCGTGGGTGAGCAGCTGAGACAGAATCCCGCAATTGCGGATACGCTTGGCTTGAACGATTCCCAGGTCGCGTTCCTGACCCGGGAGATGCCTTCCGGCAAATCGCCGCCCGACCTGACCTGGCATCATCATCAGGACACAGGACGTATGCAACTGGTCGTCCGCTCGGAACATAATCACTTCCCCGGCGCGCATACCGGTGGCATGTCGATCTGGGGCGGTGGCCACTGACAGCCGCGCCGCGCGTGAATAGTGATGGAGGCCGGGGCATGGATCTGATCGTCGACTGGGAACCCTATCTCGCGGATGTGCCCGTTCCCACGGAGACCAGCATCGCCCTGGCCGAGCAGAAGGCAGGCGCACGGTTTCCGGACGATATCCGACCGTTTTTCTCGGCTGTCCCCGGCAAGACCACGGTACCGGAAGACCTCGAAATCGGTTCACGCACCGTTGTTCTGGGCCCGCTCATATTGTTCACAGAGGACAGTGGCAGCGCCCATTACAGCTATTCCTTCCAGAAGGCGCTGGAGGCCATGCGCAACTGGGGCGGCAACAAAGCGGGCGGCAAGCTGAATTTCCTGCCGTTCGCGGACGATACCGAAAATGGCTATTTCGCTTATGACCTGCGCGCAGGCTCGGGCGATCCCGGTGTGGTTTACATCCAGACCGAACTCGCGCCCGAAGACGACGGTGCCATACTGCCTGCGGCCACCAGTTTCACGGCGCTTCTCAAGCAGCTGAAATAGTCTTCAGTCCGTTCTGACCGGAGCGGGCCTCGGCATATGGGCGGGTGTACGGGAAAAGCGCGGCGCGTGACGCGGAGCATACATGCGTCCTACCCCCGGCTGTTCGACGCTTTGTACCAGGCCGCGATGCCGCACCTGCGGATCGTCCGCCACTTCATGCGCCGCAGCGATGACGGCACCGACAGCATCCTCTCGCAGAAACCCTTCGCGCAGTTCCGCCACCGGGGTTTTGGCAATGTGCGCCGCCATCAGACGCCAAAAGGCCTTGCCGTTCTCGCGCCAGCTTTCCAGATCCCGGAACCGCTGATCCTCCAGTATGTCCGCCTGCCCAACCGCCTTTGCCAGCGCTTGTGCCTCCTTATATTGCATCGCGCCGATGATGACCGCGCCGTCTTTCGCGGGAAGCGGTTTGTTCAGCGCGGCATATTCCGGGAATTTTGGCGTTTCGCCATTTTCATCCGGCGCAAAGCTCTGGTTCCACATGCCGTCCGGCCAGTGAAAGGCGAGCGCCGCGTCCAGCATGGCGACCTCTATATGCTGACCCTCGCCCGATATCTGTCGCTCGAACAGCGCCGCCGTAATTGCCTGCGCCGCCGTCATGGCCGTCACCTTGTCCGCGACCAGGCCCGCCATCAGTGCGGGCCGCCCGCCCGGCTTGTTCGCGCCTGACGCTATGCCCTGCGCGCCCGCCATGCCGCTGACGGCTTGGATCGCCATGTCGTAAACCCGCTGTCCCGCATAGGGGCCGCCAGCGCCGAAACCGGAAATGCTCAGATAGATCAGCCGATCGTTGATCTCCCGCGCCCGCGCCCAGCCCAGCCCCAGCCGTTCCGCCACACCGGGCCTGAAATTCTGGATAAGGACATCGGCCCAGCCGATCAGTTCCTCCAGCCGCGCCTTGCTCGCATCGTCGCCCAAATCGAGAATTTCCAACCGTTTGCCGCGATTGACAGCGGCGTATAGCGCGGACAGCCCATTCTTTCGCGGGCCAAGCGTCGCCATGGGGTCGCCCTTCGGTCCCTCGACCTTGATAACCTCCGCACCCTGATCGGCCAGCCACATCCCTGCCATCGGCGCGGATACGATTTGTCCGAAATCGACGATCTTTACACCCGAAAGAGGTCCGCCTGCCGTCATGCCATCTTTCTCCACAATAGTGGGCGAAGCGTAACATCCGACGGACACCGGCCGATAGCTGGCGTTTCTCCTAATGCGGCAAAAGACTGTCCATAACCTGCGCGCCATCATAGGCGAGAAGGATGTCACTGTCCGGGGCAGCGATCAGGCTGGCTCTACCCTCTACGAACAGAACCTCACCGGCATCGGCCCTGCCATCCCCGTAAGACAGGCTTCCCGCAATGACCGTAGCCCAAACCGGCCTGCCGGGTTCAGCATCGAGGGTTAGCGCGCCGTCCGCCACGATGCGCTCGACGACGAACTTCTTTCCATCGCACAGCACCATTCGGCCCGGCATTACGCTGCGGCTTTCTTCGGCGATTTCGAACGGCTGCGCGTCCGACACAGCCACGCCTTCTTCCAGATGCAGTTCCCGCGGTCGGCCATAATCATATAGACGATAAGTCAAATCGACGTTCTGCTGCACTTCGATCAGTGTCACACCCGGACCAATGGCATGAACGGTTCCCGCGGGCGAATAGATGAATTGCCCCGGCATGACCGGCTTCCAGTCGATCAAGGCTTCTATCGATCCGTCGAGTGCGGCGGCGCGCAACTCATCCGGAGTAAGCGGTTTCACGGTTCCCAGCCCCACGGTCGCGCCGGGTTTCGCGTCCAGGATCAGCCACGCCTCTTCCTTGCCCCGTTTATGTCCCGCCGCGCGCGCCGCCGCGTCGTCCGGATGCACCTGCACGGACAGTTTCTCGCTGGTGAACAGATATTTGACCAGCAGTTCCGCGTCCGACCCATCCGGCATCTGATACCAGATTTCCCCCAGTTTCCCGCCACCTTCAGGAATGTCGGGAAACCAGGGCGACAGATCGCGGCGTCCCCAGACCTTATCGACGCGGTGCGTGATCAGCTTCGTAACCGCCATAACCATTTCCCAAAAAATTCTGTCGGACCAGTCTAGCGTCGACTGTACGGACGACAAGAACGAACAGCTTGAGCGTATAGCCAATTCCTCCTAGTTTTTCGAACATGCCCAGCCTCTCCGACCTCAGTGACCGCGCGCGCACCGTTTTCGCGCAGGTGGTGGAGGAATATCTGTCATCCGGCACTCCTGTCGGTTCCAAGACCCTGGCACAGCTGCCCGGCGGTCAGGGTCTAAGCCCCGCCTCCATCCGGTCCGTGCTGGCGGAACTGGAGAGCGCAGGGCTACTCGCGAGTCCGCATACAAGCGCGGGACGCCTGCCGACGGACGGCGGGCTTCGCCTGTTTGTCGACGGCATGATCGAGTGGTCAGCGCCCGACGCCGAGGAGCGCGCCGCGATTGAGGCGCAGATTCGCGAACCGGACAGCGGCAACGCCGCCGCGATCGAGCGTATGACCGGCGCGCTTTCGGGTCTGTCTTCCTGCGCCGCGCTCGTGATGGTACCGAAGGGGAAAGCGGTCCTAAGTCAGGTCGCCTTCACGCAGCTTTCCGAAACGCGCGCACTCGCCGTTCTGATCGGCAAGGACGGCAGCGTCGAGAACCGGGTCATGGAGGCGGCGCGCCCACTCGACCCTGCCCGCATGGCGGAGGCCGCGAATTACATGAACGCACGTTTGTCGGGGCTGTCCTTGGGAGATGCCGCGGCGCGTCTGCAATCCGAGATCGAGAACGGCCAGACTGCGCTCGATACCGCCGCGAAGGACATTGTCGCACGCGGTCTCGCCACCTGGAGCCATGACGAGCGCGACCGCGCCGTGCTGATTGTTCGCGGTCAGGCGCATCTGATCGACGATGCCGCCTCGGCGGACCTTGAGCGTGTGCGGCAACTGCTTGAGGATATCGACGAGAAGGAGGAATTGCTGGCGGTGCTCGACATGGCGCGACAGGCCCGCGCAATGAAAATTTTCATTGGCAGCGAGAACAAGCTCTATTCCCTGTCTGGATCGAGCGTCATCGCCTCCCCATATCAATCGGGAGACGGCAGGATACTTGGCGTGGTCGGGGTTATCGGCCCCACACGTTTGAACTATGCCCGCATCATTCCCATGGTTGATTATACCGCACGCACATTATCGAGGTTGATGACATGAACGACGACGAACAGAAGCTGGCCGAAGAACAGGCAGCGGCTGATTTTGCAGCGGAACAGGCCGCAGAGGCGGCAGTCGAGGACGCCGCCGAGGACGCAGGCGCAGGGCCGGCGCTGATGGACGACGACGCGCCTGAGGATCCGCGTATCGAGGAACTGATGACCGAAGTCGCCGACCTGAAGGACCGCCTTGTCCGTCAGGCCGCCGAAACCGAGAATGTCCGGAAGCGCGGCGAACGTGAGCGCACCGACAGCGCCAACTACGCCATCACCGGCTTCGCCCGCGATCTCTTGTCGGTCGCCGACAATCTGACCCGCGCGCTTGAGGCGGCGGAGAAGGACGAAGTGGTCAATCAGGGTCTCCTGACGGGTGTCGAGATGACCCAGAAGGAACTGATGAAAACTTTCGAAAAACACGGCATCGCCCGTGTGCAGTCGGTGGGTGAGAAGCTCGACCCTAATCTGCATCAGGCCATGATGGAGGTGGACGCGACCGACGAAACACCCTCCGGCACCATCGCGCTGGAACTTCAGGCAGGTTATACCATAAAGAACCGTCTGCTACGTCCCGCCATGGTTACCGTCGCCAAATAAGGGAAATACGCCATGATCGTCGTCCTCGGTTATATGAAACTTGATTCCGCGGCCATTGACGATGACTTGAAGGCGGCGATGCAGACCGTGATGACGACGACCCGCGGCGAGACAGGTTGCCACCGTTACAGCTTGGCACTTGAGGATGAAGCTGCGGGTACGGTATCCATTTCCGAACTCTGGGCCGATGCGGACGCGCTGAAGGCACATGGCGCTCAACCCCATATGGCGGCGTTTGGCGCGGCACTGAAGGGCAAGGTACGCGCCATGGATCTGAAAATGTACGACGCGGACAACGAGCGCGCCCTCTAACGGTGAGAGCCTCATATCCTGCGATGAAATGCGGAACGGTTTCAGCTCTCCGGCTTTGATCTTCCATGGGACCGACATCCATGGAGTATGAAATCATGAATATACGTTTTCTGGCTATCGCCGCACCGCTTGCCGCTCTTACAATGACGACGGCCTGCGCCGAGAATTACGCTGTCGAGGGCGCCGCAGCCGGGGCCGCCGCAGGTGTATTGGCCGACGAAACCGGTGTTGTCGATACCGACACCGGCACTGCTGCCGCCGTCGGTGCCGCGGTCGGAGCCGCCGCAGGTTATTTCCTGGACAAGGATAATGACTGCGATGGCTATGACCGGGACGGCAAGCTGGACGATGACTGTTATGGAACCGAGGGCTACCCGGTAAACCGGCCCTATTGAAAACTTTCGCCTGAGAACGAAAAGCCCGGCCCGCAGCACGCAGGCCGGGCTTTTTCGTTCACACCCGTGCTGACCCGAATGGCAGAAGTGCCGCGTAAGTGGCTGCATCCGGCTTGCCGTCCGTCGCGCACCCTTCCTTGTGCAGGTAGCCGTGCCGTACGATTTCGGCCTGCTGCTCCAGTCCGTAGCGCGCAAAGGACTTTCCCGGCTGGTAGTCATAATGATAACGGCAAAAAGGATGCCGTCTCAACGGCAGGAAAATTCCCTGCTGGTGCTGCCAGACATGCGTCAGTTCGTGCATGATATGCCCGCGCAGCCATAGCGGCCCGGTGGAGTAGTCCGCCCGCCACAGGCCGCTATTCGGATGCAGCCAGATATTACCGTCGGGCGACATGGTTATCCAGGCCGGTTGCAGGAAATACCATTTCCCGCGACAGAAGCGCATGGCGTCCATGTCCAGCGCCGTACCGAAGATAGACGCCGCCATCGCCCGCTCGCCGGGCGTGGCGGCGCGGCGTTCAATTGCCCTCGGAATCGGCATCCTCCACATCGGCTTCGGCCTCGTCCATACCGTCCACGACCATGTCGCCCATGCCGCCCGCTGCGACACCACGCGCGACCACCTGCGCGGCGAAGCCGATCTCACCCGCATTTTCGAAATTCAGCGTACCATTCACGGAATCGCCCGCCTGCACCGTCGCTGGCAAGCCGAAGATCATGCCGTGCCTGCCGCCCTGCGCCAGTTCGATACCGCTCCCGGCTCCCATGTCGAAACCATCGACTTCGTTCATCCGCATGACGCCCGCGTCGGCCACGGTTTCATGCAGCTCCGTCGTCGCGCCATCGATGGAAATCGACAACAGCCGGTCGTCATCCGCGCCCGCCGTCACCGTTCCATAAAGCGCCGCCGGACGACCGGCGGCCGCAGGCAGAATCAGCTGGAATTCGCCAAGCTGCAACGTTGTATCCGCAAGTTCGGACGCCGTGTTCATGTCGGCGGGTGCGTCATCCGGGGCATCGGCTGCCTGGTCGCAGGCCATCAGGGCAATCACTGCCGCACCGGCCAGCACGCGACCGGAAAGGGCGAATATATTCATCGTCTTGTCATCCTCATATCGAAAACCACTGGCGGGTCGTGACCCATTAATGGCATCTGCAATAGCGCAGCCGCCCTTGTATGCCAAAACCGCGCTACCTACATCGCATTCCGCAGTCACGAACCATGCGGCTTAATGAAGCGCTATGCGCCGTGGCCCATTGTTTTGCTTAGAAAAAAGGTAAGAGGAAACATGGCAAAAGTAATCGGTATCGACCTCGGCACGACCAACAGCTGCGTCGCCGTGATGGACGGGCAGACCGCGAAGGTCATTGAAAATTCAGAGGGCGCGCGCACGACGCCCTCGCAGGTTGCGTTTACGAAGGATGGCGAGCGTCTCGTCGGTCAGCCGGCCAAGCGCCAGGCTGTGACCAATCCGGAAAACACCCTGTTCGCCATCAAACGCCTGATCGGTCGTCCCTATGACGACCCCATGACGAAGAAGGACAAGGATCTCGTTCCCTACGCCATCGTCAAGGGCGGCAATGGCGATGCCTGGGTCGAGGCGGGCGGCGAGAAATACTCGCCTTCGCAGATCTCGGCCTTCGTCCTGCAGAAGATGAAGGAAACCGCCGAGAGCTATCTGGGCGAGACCGTCACGCAGGCCGTTATCACGGTACCGGCCTATTTCAACGACGCCCAGCGTCAAGCGACCAAGGACGCCGGCAAGATCGCCGGTCTCGAGGTTCTCCGCATTATCAATGAACCGACAGCTGCGGCGCTCGCCTATGGCATGGACAAGGCGAACGACAACAAGACGATCGCCGTATACGACCTCGGCGGCGGCACGTTTGACGTTTCAATTCTGGAACTCGGCGACGGTGTCTTCGAAGTGAAGTCGACCAACGGCGACACGTTTCTCGGCGGTGAGGATTTCGATGCCCGCATCGTCGAGCATCTGGCCGAGGTCTTCAAGAAGCAGGAAGGCATCGACCTTACCAAGGATCGGCTTGCCCTTCAGCGTCTGAAGGAGGCCGCCGAAAAGGCGAAGATCGAGCTCAGCTCCGCGCAGTCGACCGAGGTCAATCTGCCCTTTATCACGGCGGACCAGAACGGTCCGAAGCACCTCGTGCTCACGATGAGCCGCGCCGACCTCGAAAAGCTTGTCGGCGATCTAGTCGAAAAGACTCTCGAGCCCTGCAAAAAGGCCATTAAGGACGCCAGCGTCTCCAAGGACGAGATCGACGAGATTCTTCTCGTCGGCGGCATGACGCGCATGCCGCTCGTGCGTGAAAAGGTGCAGAAATTCTTCGGCAAGGAACCTTCCACGGGCGTCAATCCCGACGAAGTGGTCGCCATGGGCGCGGCCATCCAGGCGGGCGTCCTGCAGGGCGACGTCAAGGACGTGCTGCTGCTCGACGTGACGCC
>JBARZR010000006.1:0-8051 GCA_049650205.1 Pacificimonas sp.
GGGCGGCTGACCTCGCGTGACTGCGCAGATGCCCCTGCTTTCTTCCTGGACGGTATAGGCCCGGTTGTCCCGGACGACAGATCATTTTCGGTGGTGCGCCCTTCGCAGGCGGCAAGTCGAATCGAACGCGCTGCACGCGCCTTCTGCGTCATGTGTATCATAGTCTGGCCCCGGACGGGTGATTCCGTCTCGGGATGCAAACTGGCTGACGTTTCTTAAGGCTGGTTCAAGCGGTTTGGTTAAGCGCGGCGAAACCAATTCGCTCCGCGCTTTACTTCTCGGGACTCGCGGATAGCCGACATGAAAATGGGCAGCCCGCCCGTCTGGCGGACTGCCCATTTGAACCGCCATGTCGCGGCCGCAGCTGGCCTGATTAGATCAGGTCCTCTTCGTTCTTGTCCAGGTTCGCAGCGGCGAAATCCCAGTTAATCAGCTTTTCCAGGAAATCGTCGACATAGGCACCACGATCGTTCTGCTTGTCGAGATAATAAGCGTGCTCCCACACATCGAGCGTCAGGAGCGCCTTCTTCCCGTCATGCACCAGCGGCGTGTCGGCATCGTCGGTGTTGACGATCTCCAGCTTGCCGCCCGATTCGCACAGCCACGTCCAGCCAGACGCGAAATTGCCCGTCGCCTTTTCCTTGAACGCGGTCTTGAAGTCCGCAAGGCTGCCAAAGCTGTTGTCGATCATGTCGGCCAGCTTGCCGGACGGCGCGCCGCCGCCATCGGGGCTGTAGCTGTTCCACAGGAACGTGTGGTTCCAGACCTGCGCGCTGTTGTTGAACAGACCCTGATTGTCGTTCGCCTTCGCCGCGCGGACGACCTCGACCAAGCTCTTGCCTTCATGATCGGTGCCTTTGATCGCGTCGTTGGTCTTGTTCACATAGGCCTGGTGGTGCTTGCCATAATGATAATCCAGCGTTTCCTTCGAAATCGCCGGGGCCAGCGCGTCGCGGGAATAGGGAAGGTCGGGAAGTGCGAATGCCATGATATCGGTCTCCTGGGGTTGTTCTCATATCATCAACACACGGGCGGCGGCTTGGTTCACTTGTTGAGGTCGTGGCGTTTCATCGCATGGCGCAGCTGGTCGTAGGTCAGCGCCAGCGCCTCTGCCGTTTCGCGCTGATTATAGCGGCTGCGCTCCAGCGCGGCGGCGATCAGCGACTTCTCGAAATCCGCCACGGCGGCGCGCAGGTCGTCGCAGTCCATGTCTTGGGCTTCCGCTACTGCCGGCGCACCTGTCCCGGCAGGCACAGACTCATGTTCAGCCTGTGGCGCCGCAACCGGTCGCCATGGGGACTCGAAGGGATCGAAGCGCAATTCGCTGACCGGTTCGTCGGCGAATTCGGCACTGTAGACGGCCCGCTCGACGACGTTCTTCAGCTCACGGACGTTGCCAGGCCAGGGATAAGCGCAAAGTTCCTTGATCGCTTCATCCGAAAACCCGGGAAAATTGTCCCAGCCGATCTCGATCGCCATCCGCCCGGCGAAATGATTGGCTAGGTCCATGATATCGCTGCCCCTGACGCGCAACGGTGGTAAGGTCACGACTTCGAAGCTCAGCCGGTCGAGCAGGTCGGCACGGAATGTGCCTGTCTCCGCCATGCCGGGAAGGTCGGCATTGGTCGCACCGACGATGCGTACATCGACCGTCCTGACCTCGTTTGACCCCAGCCGCGTCAGCTCGCCATATTCGACCACGCGCAGCAGCCGCTCCTGCGCGGGCGCGCTCAGCGTGCCAAGCTCGTCCAGAAAGAGCGTGCCCCCATCAGCCTCTTCGAACCGCCCTGCCCGGCCCTTGGTCGCCCCGGTAAACGCGCCCGGCTCGTAACCGAACAGTTCCGCATCCAATAGATTTTCCGGCAGCGCCGCACAGTTCACGGCGACCAGCGGCCCGTCCCAGCGGTTGGACAGGCGGTGCAGACGCTCGGCGACCAGTTCCTTGCCCGTCCCGCGTTCGCCGATAACCAGCACGGACCGGTCGAGCGCGGCCGCGCGGCTGGCCCGCTCGATGGCGTCCAGCAGAACCGTCGACTGGCCCACAAGAGTCGTACCCTGCTTCATTCCTAAACATTAGTATATTTTACCAACTTCTAGCAAATTAAATCTGCATTAAGATATTGACATGAATGCCAGCTTAACGATTATCTGTTTGTTATACATAGAAATATCAGATTTCTGCGAAAACTGGCACGGGGGTTGCTAGGTACTGGGCAACGATAAGAACAACATCGCAGCACAACACAAGAAGGAGCAAAACTCATGTTCAACACAGCAAGCGACACCAACATTCTCCGCAGCATGATCGGCATGATCGGCGCCGCCGCTCTCACTGCCACGATCTTCTACGGTACGGTCGGCCCCGACCCGATGGGTAAGGACACCGCCGAATATTATCAGACCGCGCAGCTTCAGATTGCGGTAAACCCCTCGGTCAGCGCGCTCAGCGCCTGACCCGGAGCCCGGCGGGGACCGAAACACTCCCACCCCCTGACGGAGACGTCATGTCCCCGGCCCCGCCGGTTCCAAACTCAAAAAAGTTCAACAGCACAAGGTACACATCATGGGCATTTTCTCCCGCACCCGCGACATCGTCGCCGCCAACGTCACCGACCTTCTCGACAAGGCCGAAGACCCGGCGAAGATGATCCGCATGATCATCATGGAGATGGAGGAAACGCTCGTGGAGGTGCGCGCCTCCGCCGCCCGCACCATCGCCGACCAGAAGGAACTCAGGCGCTCCATCATCAAGCTGGAACAGGCCGCCGTGACCTGGGGCGAAAAGGCGGAACTGGCGCTGTCGAAGGACCGCGAGGATCTGGCCAAGGCCGCCCTCCTTGAAAAGCAGAAGGCGTCCGGCAGCACGGCGCAGCTACAAGCCGAGGTCGACCTTTTGGGCGATTCGCTCGGCACCTATGAGGAGGACATCCAGAAGCTGGAGGCGAAACTGCGCGAAGCCCGTGCCCGTCAGGGCGCGCTGCTCCAGCGCCTCGAAACCGCCAACAATCGCGTCCGCGTCCGCAGCCTGCTGCGCGGCGGCAAGACACAGGAGGCGTTCAGCCGCTTCGATGTGCTGGAACGCCGCGTCGACGATGCCGAGGGCCGCGCCGATGCCTGGGCACTCGGCGAAACGGAAACGCTGGAAGACCAATTCGCCGCGCTCAACGCCGACGACGCCGTCGAGGCGGAACTGGCGCAGATGAAAAACCGGCTGACGCACCGGACGCCAATCGAAACCAGCATCAAGGAGGACTAGATCATGGATTTCACCGCAGTTTTCGTCTGCCTCATGCTTTTCGTCATCCTGCCGTCGATCATCATGCATCATATCACGCAATGGAAGAAGTCACGCAGTATCGCTCCGGATGACGAGCAGCTTCTCGACGATCTCTATCACACTGCCCAACGTCTCGACGACCGCCTGATCAGCATTGAACGCATTATGGACGTCGACAATCCCGACTGGCGCCGCCTGGCTGCGCCCGAACCGCGCGACACGCTCGACGCGAAAATGGAAGACCGCAACACCAACCTTCGGAGGGTATCATGAACACGACCACCAAATTCTATCGCAATAAAGCCGAAGGCAAATGGCTCGGCGTCTGCTCGGGCCTCAGCGATTATACCGGTATAGAACCGGTTTGGGTCCGGGTCGGCTTCCTGATGTCGGTGTGGCTGACGGGCGGCGCGACGCTGCTCGCCTATATCATCACCGCGATGGTGGCCGACAAGAAACCCGCGACGCTCCATGCCGAAGACCCCGCGGACCGCCGCTTCGAACGCCAGACCCGCCGCGCGCCGCAACGCTCGATCCGCGACGTCCACAGCCGCTTCCGCGCGCTGGACCGCCGCCTTTCGGACATCGAACGCGGTGTCACCACGCAGAATAACGGCCTGGCACGCGAGATCGACGCGCTTTGAGACCGGCAACCAACGAGGGAGTATCATCATGGACTGGGGTTCACCGCTTTTCGTTATCGCGATCATCGCCGTCTGCGGCGCGATCACGCTGGGCCGCAACTGGATACAGGCGCAGCACGGCTATGACCTGACCGATGAATGGGGCGGCAAAGAGACGAAGTCATCTCCGGACCAGGACCGCAAGGTCGAGCTGCTGACCAATGAAAACAGCGCCCTGAAGGGCCAGGTCAGCCGCCTTGAGGAACGCCTCAGCGTCCTGGAACGCATAGCCACCGACCCCACGAAGCGCCTGTCCGATGAAATCGACGCGCTGAGCCGGGCGGACCGGTAATGGAAGGCTGGGCCTTCATCCTGATGCTGCTGATCTGTGTCGGCCTTCCGATTACCCTGGGCATCGGCAGTGGTGTTTTCAAACATTGGGCGAAGCTGAAGGAGAAACAGCTCGAGCTCGCTGCGCACGAGGCTGCCGACAAGGCTGCATCGCAAGCGGTCCATATCGAGAAACTGGAGGCGCGGATGCGCGTCCTCGAACGTATCGCCACCGACAAGTCTGGCAGCCTTTCCGCCGAAATCGAAGACCTGCGGGGCGACGTAGACAGGGAGCGCCTGCAATGAACGAAATCGTTTCCATCGCGCTCGTCAGCGCCGCGCTGATGTGCGGCCTCTGGGGCATTGTCGACAGCGCGCTAAGGCGCTGGGCGCAGGTGAAGGAAAAGCAGATCGAAATGGCCTCGGGCCATCATGCCGAACGCGACGTGCGGCGGGACGATCTGGTCCGCGACCTCTCGGTGCGCGTGCAGGTCCTGGAACGCATCCTGACGGATCGCGGTACGCACCTTGCGGATGAAATCGAAACCTTGCGCGCGATCGAAACCCCGCGTGCTGCTGATAGGCAAAAGGAGATTAACTGATGGACCCGACAACCGTCATCGTCCCCAACCTTCCCTGGATCATCGCGGGCGGCATGCTGCTCGGCGCGGCCGGTATTGGCGGCTGGGTCATCACGACCTGGATGCGCATCAAGAACGGCTATCCGCTCGATGGCAGCTGGGGCCAGGCGCTGCACCCCAAGGTCTCCAGCGAAGAACGCGAGCGAATCACCATGCTGACGCAGGAAAACGCGCAGCTTCGCGCCCAGCTGGGCAGCGTCACGGACCGGCTGGAAACCGTTGAGCGCATTGTGACCGACGGCTCGCTGCGCCTCTCCGACGAGATCGACAGTCTGTCCGCGGCGAAGACCAACTGATGACCTGGGGCGCAACCATTGTCCTGATCGTGCTGATCGCCGTCGTCGGGCGGCTGGTGATGACGCAGCAGAAGGACCGCCGGACGGCGGGCCGTTCAGAACGGGAAAAGACGGCGCTCAGGACCGAAATCAGCGAACTGAAACAGCGCATCGCTACGCTGGAAAAGATCGCCACCGACAAATCGCGTCGCCTGTCGGACCAGATCGACGCGCTCGGTAACGACACAACCGATAACGACGGAAAGGACTGACCATGTTCGACTTTCAGACCATATTGGTCATCGCATCGAGCGCCCTTCTCGGCGCGGCGCTCGTCACCGGCTTGGCCGCCTGGTGCTGGCGCGGGTGGCTCGACCTGAAACGCGCGCAGCTTGGCGCGGGCAGGCTCGACGAGACCGAATTGCTGCCCAACCCCATTAACCGCATCGAGGTCGCCGACCTGAAAGAACGCGTCCGCAAACTCGAAGCCATCGCGGCTGGTGTCGAGTATTGAGAACGATGTCGGAGAATCCTGGCGCAATCCACAAAACCGTCATTCCCGCTTTCGCGGGAATGACGAACTCGAAGCCCAGACCTACTCCGGAAATCCCGCCATCCTCGGCAGTCCATCCTGCGTCCGTGTCCAGCCTAGCGCATGCGTGTCGTTGATCTGCATCGTCGGCGGAAAGGCTTCGGCATCGTCGAGCGACGCCGTCGTCAGGTCGATCATATTTTCCAGAAAATCCGCCTCGAAAGCTAAACTCGTCCCACAGGTTCCGCAGAACGACCGCGTCACGCCTCGCGACGACGCATAAGTCGCCGGCGCGCCCTTCAGCCAGCGAAACGCACCCTCACTCACCATCACATAGGCGACATTCTGCGCACCCGACGCCCGGCGGCATGTCGGGCAGTTGCAGATCGCACTGGCGACAGGCTCGCCCGTGAACCGGTAGCGGACCTCGCCGCAATGACAGCCACCTTCGGCCATTTTGTCTCTCCCTTAGAAAAGCCGCTGCACCTTAGCGCCCGCGCCTGCTAAGGCCAAATCCGATGATCCCCGAACTCGGACATTTTGCCCTCTGGCTCGCCGCCGCCCTCGCGCTCGCGCAGCTGGTGGGCGGCGTCGTGCCAATGCGGCAGAATGACGACGCCGCCCTGCGCCTGCTTGTCCCCGCCGCCGTCGCGCAAGGCGCGCTCTGCCTCGGATCGTTCGCCGCGCTCATCCACGCCTTCGCCATCAGCGATTTTTCCGTCGAGCTGGTGGTCAATAACAGCCACACCATGAAACCCTTCGGCTACAAGCTGACCGGCGCATGGGCGAACCATGAAGGTTCCATGCTCTTATGGGTCACCGTCCTCGCCGTCTTCGGCGCCGCCGCGGCGCTGCGGGTAAAGGCGCTCGGCCCTAGGTTCCGCGCCCGTCTGATCCAGACCACGGGCGCGATATCGCTCGGTTTCTACGCCTATCTCCTCCTCTCCTCGAACCCGTTCACGCGCGCCTTTCCCCCACCCACTGAGGGTAACGGCCTCAACCCGCTGCTGCAGGATCCCGGCCTCGCCTTCCACCCGCCTCTCCTCTATCTCGGTTATGTCGGGCTCAGCATCGCCTTCGCCTTCGCCGTCGCCGCACTGATCGAGCGGCAGGTCGGTCCGCTATGGGCGCGCACGGTGAAGCCCTGGATCCTCGCCGCCTGGGCCTTCCTGACCGCGGGCATCGCGCTCGGTAGTTTCTGGGCCTATTACGAGCTTGGCTGGGGCGGCTGGTGGTTCTGGGATCCGGTGGAAAACGCGTCGCTCATGCCCTGGCTGGCCGCGACCGCGCTGTTCCACTCGACAGGCGTCCTCGCCAAACGCGACGCGCTCAGGAACTGGACGATCCTCCTTGCCGTCGCCGCGTTCAGCTTCTCCATGATCGGTACATTCATCGTCCGCTCCGGGCTCCTCACCAGCGTTCACGCTTTCGCCGTCGATCCGGAGCGCGGCCTGTTTCTCCTCATCGTTCTCGGTATCTATGTCGGCGGCGCGCTGACACTCTATGCCTTTCGTGCCAATACCGTCACGGCAGGCGCGGGCTTCCGCCTGTTCAGCCGCGAGGGCGCGCTCGTCATCAACAACCTCCTCCTCAGCGCGATTTTGGGCGTCGTCTTCATCGGCACGCTCTACCCGCCCGCCCTCGAGGGCATCACCGGCGAGCGCGTCTCCGTCGGCCCGCCCTATTTTGAAGCCGCGCTCATCCCCCTCATCCTGCCGCTGCTCGCCATCATGGCCATCGGCCCCTGGCTGCGCTGGCGCAAGAGCGGCAGCCTTCAGCGGTTGAAGCGTAACGGCCTCACCGCCGCGATCGGCGCGATGATCCTGACCATCGCCGCGCTCGCGTTCGATCTGAAAAGCGCACTCGCCCTGTTCGGCGTCGCCCTTGCGGGCTGGCTCGCGGCCGCCAGCCTGATGATCCTGCGCGGCACACGCGGCGCGGAAACCATTGGCACCGCGCTTTCCCATTTCGGCATCGCAGTCGTCACGCTCGGCGTCAGCGTCAGCGCCGCCGGGTCCGCCGAGACCATCGCCAGCCTGAAACCCGGCGACGATGTCCAGATGGCCGGTTTTTCCGCAACGCTGATGACGGTGGAGCCGACCGCCGGGGACAATTATACCAGCGTCATGGCCGCGCTTTCGATCACCACGGGCGACGACCGCTACATGCTGTTCCCGGAACGGCGCGCTTTCATCACACCGACGCAGGTGACGACCGAGACCGACATCCTGCCGCTCTGGACCGGCAACCTCTCCGCCGTCATTGGCGAAGGATCCGGCGACGGCAGCTGGCAGGTGCGTCTGAACTGGCAGCCCATGATCGCCCTGCTCTGGATCGGCGGGTTACTGGCAGCGATGGGCGGTCTGGTGGCAC
>JBARZR010000007.1:0-6623 GCA_049650205.1 Pacificimonas sp.
CAGTATCAGCAAACGCTGTCCCGATTGCGCCCGGCCTTCGCCAGCGCATATCAACCCGGGCCGTCACCTAACGCGCGCGTTCGGACGACGATCATGGCGCGACCGGTTTGCATTGGTCGTCCCGGACGCCGGAAGGTGTACATCAACACCTGCCAACTCCTTTAATCTACATCAATTTACCATGATTTACAACGAAGTGCTAACGATTGCGGCGCATTTCTGTTGCCGGGGCCGAAGATAACACTTCAGGCAAGGATAAGACATCATGGCACGCAATCCCGGCTTCAACGGCGCATCGACGGCGATCGCGATCGTCCTTTGCGCAGGACTGATGGCACCGCAGGCGGTGGCGCGGTCCGGACCGGTCAAACCGACGCAGATCACATCCCTGGGCGGCGATATCGACGCCTCGCGCGGCGCGGTCGATCCGTTCCGCGGTGTCGTCGACCCTTTTCGCGGCGAAGTGAACCCCTTTTACGGAGACCTGACGGCGCAGCGCGGCGTCGTTGATCCCTTCCGCGGCTGGGTCGATCCCTTTCGCGGTGCCGTCGACCCGTTCCGGGGTGCCGTCGATCCCTTTCGTGGTGCCGTGGACCCGTTTCGCGGCTGGGTCGATCCCTTCGCCGGACAGGTCGAAGCCTCGCGCGGCGCTGTCGACCCGTTCCGGGGTGCGGTGGATCCGTTCCGGGGCGCCGTCGATCCCTTTCGCGGCGCGGTCGATCCCTTCTACAGCGAGATTGATGGATTCTGGCGTGCGGCCGGTCAGGTCTGGAGACGCGCGGAAACGAACTGGACGGACGGCGGCGACGCGGCCCTGATCCGGGACGATATCCAGCTACTTGTCGATTACGCCGAAGCGACCTGGGCGGACCAGTTGAAAACCACCGGCGCGGATTACGATTCGGTCGTCGCGGACATCCTGTCGCGCAGCGGCTTTGACCTCAATGATGCGCAGAGCTTCGCTGGCGCCTCCGCTGCGACGCGCACCCGCTTCATGATGGATTTCTACGATACGTTGATGAGCCATTCGGGCCGCAACAATGCCGATTACTGGATGAACCAGGTCTCCTGGTCTCCGGCGTTGACCCGGATACAGGAGTCCGGCGGTACGGCTACGATCGGCCTGCTGGACGCGACGGTTTCGGGCGATCCCGACCTTTCCGGCCGGTTCGGCTATTCCGGTGGGTATGACGCGGCGGTGGGCGGCCACGGTGCCAGCGTCGCCAGCCTTATGGTCGGCGCGCATGACGGCTCCGGCGTCATGGGCATCGCGCCCAGCGCCCGCGTCGTCGCCCATAATCCCTTCGACAAATCCAACAGTGCCAGCTGGGCCGATGTCGCGAAAGGCATGGGTAACCTGATCGCGCGCGACGCGAGCGTCATCAACATGTCGCTCGGCATTCCCGGCGCGACCCTGCATCGGGACTGGTTCAAGGCTTTCAACAACAGCCGCGTTCGCGCGGGTTTCGAGAATACGGTTTTCGTCATGGCCGCAGGCAATGACGGCGAGGCACAGGCACATGACGTCAACTGGAACGGCTGGTGGCAAACGCCCTCGTTCATCCTGGTCGGTTCAGTCGACGCGAACAATGAGATATCGGAGTTTTCCAACACGCCCGGTGACGCTTGTCTGAAACGCTGGTGGTCCTGCGCATATGGCACGAAACTGATGGACCGGTTTGTCGTCGCGCCGGGCGAGATGATCCTGCTGTCCGACGGTGAGGGCGGGCTGACCCGGCAGTCGGGAACCTCCTTCGCGGCGCCGCTGGTGTCGGGCGCGGTCGCGCTTCTGCATTCGCGCTGGCCCTGGCTTTCGCAACACCCCGAAGAGAGCGCCGACATCATCCTGTCCACCGCGACGGACCTGGGCGCACCCGGCACGGACCCCATTTATGGCCGCGGTCTTCTGAATGTGCGCGCGTCACAGTCGCCGCTTGACATCAGCAGGCTCGGGGTGCCGACCGGGACCGGTACGAACGTGACGATAAGCCCGCTGACGCGGTCCGACACGTCGGGCACGGTAAAGGCCTGGTCGGGCGACGGCTTCCTGCACCTGTTCGAGGAAGTGGGCGACACCTACCGCGACTTCCTCGTGCCGCTTGGCGACCAGTTCTATGGCAATTCCGCCTATAACAGCGCCACGGGAACGCAGGCGTATCTGCAGGATTATTTCGCGGGCAGCTTTGAGGAATGGTGGGGCGATGGCCGCTCTGCCGGCGGCAGGGCCGGGTCGGGTGACGACGACGGCGACGACAGCTGGGGCGACGATGATGGCGATGACGATTTCACCGATGTATCGACCCTCAGCTTCGCATCCGGCGATATCGACATCGATGTCCGGTCTTCGCCGATCACCCGTTTCGTGCCAGACCGCGCCGACAGCCTTCCGTCGCACAGCGAGGTGCGGGTCGCGGGAATGGTCGATGGCCTGACGGTCGGTGTCGGCCATGGCGTCGGCGCAATGTCTTTGATGGGCGGCAGCGGTTTCGCCCACAGCCGGGATTTCCGCGCCGACGAGAACGCCGTCAACCCGGTCCTGGGTTTCGCGTCGGGCGGCGGGTTCGCGACCGCGATCTACGAGGTCGATCCGTTCATCGCGCTGTCCGGCGGGATCAGCTCGACGCGGGTTGTCCATGCGGATATCGCCGGTATCAGCGTGTCGCAGGAGCAAGCCTATGCCGGTCTGACGCCATATGAATCGTCGGCGGGTAGCGTTTCCGTGCATCTACGGCCCTCGTCGAAGGTGGAGGTTGGCTTCACCTATAGCCATCTGGATGAAAGCGAGGCGCTGCTGGGCGTGCAGTCCACCCAGGCGAACTTCCTGGACGGCGGTGCCGCGACCGATGGATTGACGATCACGGTAGATGCCGAGCTCGGCAACGGCTTCGCCATCGCCGCCGCCGCCACCGGTGCGCGAACGCTCAGCAAGGACAGGGACGACCGTGTTACGACAGGCGACAACGGTATTGTCAGCACGGCCTTCCAGCTGTCCGCGAGCAAGGCGGGCGTCTTCGGTTCGTCGGACCGTCTGGGGTTCACCGTCAAGCAGCCCCTGCACCGGGAAGCGGGCGACCTGTCACTGACGCAGCTGGCCGTCATCGACCGGGCGTCGGGCGATATCGGAGAGGTTCGGACCACACTGGATGTCGAGCGCCGGCGTCCCTTCATCGCCGAGGTCAGCTATGGCGGCGAACTGGCTGGCGGGAGGCTCGGCGCCTTCGGCCGCGCCGACGTCAATCGCGGCGACCGCAGCGGTGTTATGGGCGGGTTGACCTATCGCATAGGCTGGTGATTTCCTAGTTCGATCAACCCTTTGTAAACGCGGCGGCGCTAAGCGATATCTTCTGAAAGGATTTGCCATGCGCCGCCGCTCCTGTTTCCTGCCCTCCTTCGCGCTGACGGCGCTGATATCGGCTGCCATGGCGCTGATGTTCGTGGGCGGCCCGGTCCATGCGGAAACCGGATACAGCTTTTCCGAGCAAATCGCGGCGGCGAAAGCGGCCATGATGGGCGATCCGGGCGAAGCGCTGTCGCGCGCGCGCGAGGCGCGCCGACTTGCCATCCTGTCCGGCAGGAACGGCAGCCGGACGCAGCTGGAAGCGGCGTGGCTTGAGGGCGAGGCGCTTACGCGCCTGAACCGCGCGGGAGAGGCGCGCCCCGTCCTCGAACAGGCGCTCACCCTCATCGAGCGGATGGACCCGGGTTCCAAATTGCACGGTGATCTTCTGAAAGCGTTCGCCTCCGCCGCGCGCATGACCGAAGACACGGTCTCGGCGCTGACCAGTCTCCACCGGGCCCATGATATTTTCCGCGATGTCGATGAACCGCGCGCGCAGGCGATCGTCCTACAGAACCTGGGGATGCTGCATATCGAGGCGACCGATTACGACCGCGCCGAACACTATTTCGACCAGGCGGACCAAGTCTTCGCCGACGACGCGGCGCTGGCAGTCGGCTCCCACACCAATCGCGGGCGCATCGCCGAAGAACGAAGCGATTTCAATCAGGCCATCGAGAGCTATCAGTCCGCGCTGGCAATCGCGCAGACGCTGGACAGCGACATGCTGCAGTCCCGGATCCTCACCAACCTGGCGTTCGCGCAGTTGCGCGCGGGCGATGTTTCCCGCGCGCGGCAGACGTCCGAAAAAGCCCTCGCGCTCAATCAGGCGGAGGACGCTGGCGGTGCTGATGTCCTCCTGGCGCTGAAATCCCGCCTGGCTCTCATGCAGGGGGACCGGCGCGAGGCCCTGCGACTGATCGACGAGGCATTCGACGGTATCGACACCGAAACCACCACAGCGCTTTATCTCGAAGCCCATGAAACCGCGCGGCGGGTCTACGCGGAAACGGGTGCCGCCGATCGGGCGCTCCTGCATTTCACCGCCTATGACCGCCTGAAGGAGGAGGCGACCAAGGTCGCCGCCCGCGCGAATGCCGCTCTCATGAGCGCACGGTTCGATTCGGCCAACCGCACCGCGACGATTTCCAGGCTCGAATCCGAAAAGATGAAGAAGGACCGCGATCTGGAACGCAGCAAGCTGCAGAATGAACGGTTGCTGCTGGGCGGTCTCGCCGCGATCCTGATCCTGATCGGTGCCTATGGTCTCCATTCGCTGGCGGCATCGCGAAAACGTCACCGCGAAATCGTGAAGACCAACGCGCAGCTGGTTCACGCGGCCGAGCATGACGCGCTGACCGGCCTCGCCAACCGCACCCGCTGCTACGCAACGCTCAATCGTATGCTTGCCGCACCTCGGAGGGGCGGTCAGGAAATCGCGCTCTTCATGCTCGATCTCGATGAGTTCAAGGAGGTCAACGATACGATGGGCCACCATGCGGGCGACCTCGTCCTGAAAGAGGTTTCGGCCAGGCTTTCAAGGATCGTGGCGAAAGGCGACCATATCGCGCGCCTTGGCGGTGACGAATTCGCCATCATCGTGTCTTCGGCGACGTCGGATGCGGCATTGAGAGGGTATGCTGACCGGATCATCGCGGAAATGACCGAAACGATTCTTTTGCCCGAAGGACAGGTCCGGCTTGGATGTTCCATCGGCGTTGCCCGGCCCGACTATACGAACGGGGATGGCGCGACACCCGATGGCTTGACCAGAAACGCCGACCTTGCACTCTACGCGGCGAAAGACGCCGGGCGCGGACAGCACAGGTTCTTCGAGCCCTCGATGCTGGACGCTTCGGAAAGTCGGCGGCGCATGCTCGCGGATCTGAAGGACGCGCTGGAGCAGGGTCAGTTTTCCGTACACTATCAACCTATCGTGTCGGCGGAGACGGAAACACTGGTGGCTTATGAGGCGCTTCTGCGCTGGCGTCATCCGGAGCTCGGAAACATCTCGCCGGACGTCTTCATACCGCTGGCCGAGGATGCCGGCCTGATTCCCGAAATCGGGGGCTGGGTGCTGCGAACCGCCTGCGAGGCGGCGCTGAACTGGGACGACGATGTGGTGATCGCGGTGAATGTCTCTCCGCTGCAGTTCGACGACAGCCTTTCCGCCCGGGTGCTGAATGCGCTGGCGGCGACCGGGCTTCCCCCCCGCCGGTTGCAGCTGGAGGTGACCGAGTCCGTTTTCATGCGCGGCGCCGATCGTACAGCCAACGAACTGGCGCGTCTCGGCGCCATAGGTGTCAGTCTTGCGCTCGATGATTTCGGAACAGGCTATTCCTCGCTCGGCTATCTGCAGCGCGCGGCCTTCGCGAAAATCAAGATCGACCGGTCCTTCGTAACCCAGGCCGGCGAGGGGTGCCGGGAGAGCATCGCCATCATCCGCGCCATCATCGCGTTGGCCGACAGTCTTGGTATGATCACCACCGCGGAAGGCATAGAAACGCTGGAAGAGGCCGACCTGCTGCGCACATATGGCTGCACGCAGTTCCAAGGCTATTTCTACGGAAAACCCGCCCCGGCAAAAATCGGCCACTGCGTACCCGGTTCGGCCCCTTCGACGGGGCAACTGCCAACGACGGTGGGACAGCCAAGAGCGCTACCGGCCCCGGACGCGAGCCGCGTTCAGGCCGTCTGAGGCAACTGTTTCTCTGCCAGCATCGCCCGAAACGCCGCCGATATCCGTTTCAGCGGTGCCTCGGTATAGGGGAAGGCGCCGGCATGATCGAAATTGTGCCGCATGGCCGGGTTCATCTCGAACATCAGCGTTCCGCCATTTTCGAGCGGCGTGAAATCGAGACCAACGAAATCGAGCCCCGTCGATTTTGCCAAGGATTCGAGCGCGTTCCAGCGGCTCTTGCCGATCGCGTCTTCCGGATCGGAAAGATAGGCCCGTTCCTGCGCCTGCAAGCGCTCGCAGTCCCGCATGATGCGGTAGCGGTCACCGGAATGTAGCTGCCAGTTATCGCTGCCCAGAAACGCGACGGGGTACAGCGTTCCATCGATCAGAAACGCGCGCGCTTTTCGATAAACACCCTTGCCATCCCGGCAGTCCTCGAACGCGGTCAGGTAGAGTTCCATGCCGGAGGCGGGCTTCGACAGCACGGTTTCGAGGTCGGCATCCGATCTTACGAGCCGAACGGATTCGCCGGTATGGGTGCCGACGCGCCGGACAATCAGGGGGAAGCCCATCTTGAGCGCGCGCACCTGTCGAACGGCGTCCGGC
>JBARZR010000008.1:0-3086 GCA_049650205.1 Pacificimonas sp.
AAATGGTTTGCCGCGTTGACAGACGAGTGCGGCCCCGGCGGCGCGAACCGCTGTATGGAAATCCTTAAAGCGGCCATGAACAAAGCCGAGGCCTGGGGCTACCGAGCGAAAAACACCAATCCATGCCGGGGTGTCAGGCCGAACCGCAAGAAGCACAGCAAGCGGTTCCTGTCGCTCGATGAGTTGGCGCGACTGGGAACGGTGCTGGCGCGCGAACGGGGCAACGAACATCGGTCCATTCCCGTCTACGCGGCGGCAATTACCATGCTGGTCCTAACGGGATGCCGCGTCGGTGAGATCCTCTCGCTGCAATGGGATGAGGTAAAGGGTAACAAGCTGCGTCTTCGGGACAGCAAAACGGGACCGAAGACAGTCTGGATCGGCGACGAGGCCAGGGCGTTGCTGTCATCAATGCCCCGGTTTGAAGACTGTGATAAAAGGCAAAGGCCCTGGGTGTTCTGGAACGAGCCGTACCGGCAACCGATCAAAAGCATTCATCACTATTGGGTGAAGATACGGGACGAAGCCGGATTACAGGACGTGCGGCTGCACGATCTGCGGCATACCTTTGCCAGCCACGCCAGCATGAATGCCGAAACGCTGCCCATGATCAGCCGTCTTCTTGGACATGCGACCGTCAAATCATCGGCGCGTTACACGCATCTCAACGACGCCCATCTTCTCGACGCCAATCAGCAGATCGGCGACCTGATCGAGAACATGCTTGAAGGACGCAGCCCGGTAAAGTCGGGGGACTATGATGTTTAAGTGGTTGCACAAAAAAACCGAAGACACTGAAGTTGAGCAGCAGGAACTTCTTATTGATCGGGCGTTCGTAACCGCAGCTGCGTCCATTCCGGGATACCAAGCATTGAGACATCTTGGGTTCGTGTTGGGTATCGCGGACTATGCCGAAGGCGCAATCCGTAGCTCGACAGTTTGCCAGAATGCTGAGGGAGCATTCGCGCAGGCCTTGCGTGGCCTGACCTACGCGGCGCATCGCATTGATGCGAACGCCGTTGTAAACTTGCGGCTGTCGACGGGCGGCTTCCAGCGCTCAGGCGCTGGATTTCAAAGCCACGTGCTGACCATGACCGGAGACGCTATATGGGTCGAAGCGATGCCAGAAAACTTTCCCAGCCGTGAAACCTTATTGACAAGTGCACTGTAAAAGGTGCACATGATCGTAGATAGGTAGCTATATGCAACCGACCAGGATCGAACTGCTATTCTACCGCAGTGCGAGCGGCAAGGAGCCGGTGCGGGACTGGCTGACATCGTTACCGGAACCGAACCGGCGCGCGATAGGTCAGGACTTGCAGCGTGTGCAGTATCGCTGGCCGATTGGCATGCCGCTGGTACGGCCAATGAAGAAGGGACTGTTCGAAGTGCGGACCTCTTTACCGGACAAGACCATCGCGCGGGTGATGTTCTGCTTCGAGGATGGCGCGCTCTACGCGCTGCACGGATTTGTTAAGAAAACGCAGGCGACACCAAATGCGGACATGGCGATCGCCCTGCAACGACAGAAGGACGTTCAGAATGGCTAGGAACAAGCATCGCGGCTCGACGCTCGACAGTTTCCTCGAGGAGGAAGGCACGCTCGCCGAAACGCAGGCACTGGCAATCAAGGAAGTTATTGCCTGGCAGCTCGCCGAGGCCATGAAAGAGCGTAAGATCAGCAAAAGCGCGCTTGCGCGCATGATGCAGACGAGCCGGACGCAGGTCGACCGGGTACTCGACGCGACCAACGGGAATGTGACGCTGGAGACGTTGCAACGCGCGGCGGCGGTCGTTGGACGACGGGTGCAAATGGAGCTGGTGTGAACCCGGTACAATAAACGGCTGCTTGCGACCCCATTGAGGTCGTCGACCAGAATTTCTGAAGCACGACAAAGCGGACGCTATCGGCTAAATAGAGGACATGCAGCCGCGAGTCATAGTTTTGAACGGTGTGGGAAGCGTTGGGAAGTCGTCCACGGCAAAAGCACTGCAGAAGCTCTCGCGTGAACCATTTCTCCACGTGCAGGGCGACGCATTTCTCGACATGATGTCGCCACGGCTTTGGGGCGATCCCGCTGGCATCATTTTTCAGCAGACCGAAAGCGACGGAAAGCCGTCGATTGAGATTGAGATGGGGCCGGCGCTCGACCGATTGATGGACGGAATGCGGCGTTCAGTCGCTGCCTTGGCGAAGGCGGGCAACAGTTGCATTGTGGACGACGTGATGCTGTCTGTGTCGGATCAAAAAGCCTATCTTGATGCCTGCTCGAGCATTACAATCCAGTTTGTGGCACTTCGCGCACCGTTGGAAATCATCGAAAAGCGCGAACGTGAGAGAGGCGATCGTCTGATCGGGCTTGCCCGGTGGCAGTTTCCCCGCGTGCACACTGATATTGCTTATGATTTTGAAGTCGATGCGACGACAAGCCGACCGAAGGAAATAGCGCAGGCCATAGCGTCCGCTTTGAATGTTCCACTGCGCTAAACCCGCTATTCGCCTAACCACCCCAATTTCAGCCGTTCGACAGGGGTTATGAACTACCTAAAAGCGGACTGACCGCCTTGCCGCGATTGGATCCGGAACCGGACAATCAGCTAACGACCCGATTGCGGACATTTCCTCTGCATGCTTAATAAGGGCCATGAACGACTTCATTTACAGCGTGTGGTTTCTCGACACGAATGCATATGAAGGTGATCAAGACCAAGAATGGGTTGCTTGCATCGGCATTCGAGCCGACACCGCCACCGAGGCTCAGTCTTGCGGCGACGCTCTTGCAATGGAGCGAACCCGGCGAAATCCGCAAGATGCTTTTATAAAATCTTCCGTCGCAGGAGAGTGCGAAATGGACGGCGATTTTGACTGCTCGAGCTTGCCACGTATCACCGCTGGTCAAATCGCGACGGACGCTGACTTGGGTTGGTAACAGAACTTCCGCTTACCACCCCATCTCGGACATTGGCGGTGCTCATTGCCGGTGAAAAGCTGCCGGTCCGCTTACAGGCACGCCTTCGAAAGGTCCAACTGTCCGAAATTGGCGCGCAAATCTGCCTACCTTTCAGTTCACGCGAATGTCCGGTTT
>JBARZR010000009.1:0-13472 GCA_049650205.1 Pacificimonas sp.
ATACCGCGCCGGACCAGCGGCTCACCGCCAGTCAGACGCACCTTCCTCACGCCGCGGCGAATGAATGCCGAGGCGATCCGGTCGAGTTCTTCCAAGGACAGAACCTCGCGGCGCGGCAGGAAGTTCATATCCTCCGCCATGCAATAGGTGCAACGCAAATCGCAGCGATCCGTCACGGAAATGCGCAAATACGTCACATGGCGGCCAAATCGATCGACGAGAGGAGAGGCGTCTGACATGACTATCGCGTAGCGGAGGTGCAATCACGCGGCAACCTCGACATGAAAATGATGCGATTGCGAAAGCATGGGTCTGGCGGTGGGCCATGCTTTTGCGCTAACGTTTATCAAGTGCTTGCGGCGGACCCGTGAGCGTAAGGGAAGAGATATATGCATCAGGCGCCGATCTTCCTCTCTTCGGTAAGATATGGCCGCGAGGTGACCACCGCGCTTGAGCAGTTCGGCTATGCCGTCATTCGAAGCGACGCTCCGGATATTGCCCGTGCCTATCGCAGTTCGAAAGCATTCATAGCGGTCATAGATGCGCGTGGCGCGCTGGAAAGCGGCGTTGCGCAGGTTCGTGATATTGCCGACATCGTCATGAAGCGGCGCGGCGGTCTGCTGGTCTTATTGTCCCGCAATGATACCGGTGCCCTGGCCTGCGTACATGACGCGGGAGCGACACATTATCTGGTAAGCCCTTTTGGTCAGGACGAATTCGGAACCACGTTGAAATTCGTCGAGCGATCGATCCGCCGCATGCGCGCCAGCGGTACGGAGGCGGCAATGGCTCAGGCGCAGGCCGTGCTTGCGGAATCGGCCACCTGGCGCTGGCAGAATGGTGCCGACGAGATCGAGCTGTCGCCTGATCTTTCCGATATGCTGGGCCTGTCGAGGCAATTCAATCGTCTGCCTGTTGCCGACGCTTTCGCAAAGTTGGCGCCCCGGCAGGCGGCAAAAACAAAGCGCGCGATCCGCTCGTTCATCAAAAACGGAATGGTCGGTGAAATAGAACATGATATTATGATCGAGGGTGCATCGCATCGTATCATCCATCATGTTCGCCCTTTACTTGGGGAAGGCGGGCAATTGACCGGGCTTTCGGCCACTGTCGAGGATATCGATGCTGCGACCGTCCAGCATCGCCTGTCCGTGCATTATGATTCGCTGACTGGTCTTGCCAGCCTTACGAATGTGCGCGCACGGCTTGACGATGTTCTGTCTGCGAAACGCGACGCTGAGCCAGCAGCGATCGCAGCGCTTATCGGTATCTCCCGACTCGACCAGGTGAATGCGGCGCATGGACGCGTGATCGCCGACTCTCTGTTGCAGGCGGTCGGTCGCAGGCTGAAACGGCTGACAGAGGAGAGGGGCCTCAGGAATACCGTCATCGCGCGTTTGGGCGGCGCTGAATTTGCCGTTGTCTTCCTCGGCCCGGTCATGCTCAATCAGGCCGTCTTCTTCAGTCAGATGGCAACCAAGATCTTCGAGCGACCCTTTGTTATCGACGGCCGCGTCATACATCTTGCTTGCCGGATCGGTATCGCCGCCAGTGAAGAGGCCATGTCTCGCGGCGACGAACTCCTGCACCGCGCCAGTTCCGCCCTGGCGCAGGCCAAGGAAAATGATCCCAACAGCTTCCAGGTCTATTTTTCCGGGCGGTCGGACGACCCCGCGCGCCTCGCAAGCCTGGAGCAGGTCGTGCGGGAAGCGGCGCGCGATGGTGCACTCGATATTCGCTACCAACCGCAGGTAGATGTCATCGATGGACGTATCGCAGGTGTCGAGGCGCTCGTGCGCTACGAACACCCGCTTTATGGCTCTCTGCCGGCGGAAACGCTTCTGGCGACTGCCGAACGCGCGGAATTCAGCGTGGAGCTTGGTCGTAATATCATGCGTCAGGCATGCCGGGAGGCGGCGGCATGGCCGCCTTCCATGGATCAGTTGCGACTGTCTGTGAACGTCACGGCGGGCGATATGCGCGACCGGGATTTCGTCCCGAATATGCTTTCGATACTGTCGGATACCGGATTTCCAGCGGAGCGGCTGACGCTTGAAATCACAGAGGGCGGACTGGTGGAAAACCTGGAACGGACCGCCGACATGCTTTCGGACGTGCGCAGCCGCAAGATACGGGTTGCCATAGACGATTTCGGGACGGGATATTCCTCCCTAGCATACCTCAAGTCGCTGCCGCTCGATTATCTGAAGATCGATAAGACCATTGCCGCCGATATCGAGGGTGAAGTGCGTGACAAGATCATCGTTCGCGGCGTCGTCGATATGGCTCGCTCCCTTGGTATGACAGTCATCGCGGAAGGGGTGGAAACGCATGGCCAGCTTGACCTTCTGGTGCGCGAGGGATGCAACTGGTATCAGGGTTTCCTTTGTTCGGAAGCGTTGTCATCGCGGGAACTGCAAGCGTTCATGTCGGCGTGGGAATCCCAGGGATCTCGGGCGCTGACCGATGCCTGAAGCCTGCGCGCCACTGCTGATCGAAGTCATCAGCGACTTTGTCTGCCCTTGGTGCTGGATCGGAAAGCGCGGTGTCGACGCGCTCGCCAGCGAACGTTCTGTCGAACGGCTATGGCGACCCTATTTCCTGCATCCCGGCCTGCCGGACGAAGGTATGGACCGCAAGCAGTTCGTGCTGATGAAATTCGGACCTGGCGGCGTCAGCAAGGCGGCGATGCAAGGGCTGTACGAAGCGGCCGATGCCGTGGGTCTGTCGCTGAACTACGATGCGGTAACCCGCGTTCCAAATACGACAAACGCACACCGGCTGGCGCACTGGGCAACGGGGCAGGGCGTTGGGGATCCGGTGGCCGAGGGGCTGTTCCAGGCCTATTTTGCGGACGGGCGTGACATCGGGGCAATCGATGTGCTTGTCGATATTGGCACATCGGCGGGAATGGACGCCGACCTGTTGCGTAACCTTCTCGCCGGAGATGCCGATATGGAGGATGTGAGCAATGCTGCCGAGCAGGCGCGGGATCTGGGTATCAGCGGTGTCCCCACCCATCTGATCGACCGCAAGGCGATGATTGTCGGTGCCCAGGGTGTGGCCGCGTTGCGCGAAGCGGCGTACAGGGTCGCTACGACCTGACAAAAACTGGCATGGGCTTTGCTGCGTTCTGGACCGAACACCGATCCGGAGGACAGAATGTCCATTTTTCCGCGCTTTGCAGGGCGCATCCTATCAGATGACATATCGGCATTATCTGCCGGGTGGCAGGATATGCCGACATGTCGCTGAATGGAATCTTGAACTTAGGCACAAGCGGATTGCTGGCGAGCCAGACGGCATTGCGTAATGTCGCCGGTAACATCGCCAATCAGCAGACGGACGGCTATGCGCGGCGCGAGGTGCAGTTCGAGTCGCTGCCGGGGCGCGGCGTTTCAACCGCCCGCGTCGTGCGTATCGCGGACCGCTATCTGGATGGCGCGGCCGCGCGGGCGGGCGGTGATGCCGGTTATCAGGACCGGCTGGCAAGCGCCTTCGACCGGATCAGTGGTAGTTTTGGGAGGCCCGGATCTGGCGTCACCATCGCGGACCGCCTGTCAGCCGTCCAGACATCGGCGATCGCGCTAAGCGCAGGCGATGACCGGCTCAGCCGAGAGGCGTTCCTGACGGCAATCGATAATTTCCTGCTGGCGGCACAAGGCGCAGACGCGGGCCTGGCCGCAGTAGGAAGTGAATCGGCGCGACAGGCGGACGCTGACATTCTGCGAATCAACGCGTTGTTGAGCAGTATCGCGCGCCTGAACGGCGATGTATCATCCGCCATATTGCGCGGCATCGATCCCGGCAGTGCGGCCGACCGGCGGCAACAGTCTGTGACAGAGCTGAGCGCGCTGATGGATATCAGCACCACGCTGGAGCCGATGGGCGCTCTCAGCATAGCGACGCGCGCTGGCGTCGACCTTGTTGGGCATACGTCGCAGACAATAAATCTCTCAAGTGGACAGCTGTTGATCGGTGATCGGCCTCTTTCTTCGCCTGGCGGGGCGCTCGGCGCGAATCTGGACCTCGCAAATGGTATCGTCGACGGCGTTCGCAGCGAGTTGTCGGGACTGGTCGCTGGCGTTGCGGACGACATCAATGCGCTTCACAGCCAATCGACGACATTGCCGCCGCCGCCCCGCTACGAAGGTACGGTCACAGGCCTGATCGCGACAGACAGGCTTTCGATGACGGGAACGCTAAGCCTTGTGCGCACGGATTCAAGCGGCGCTGCGATTGGCCGTGTGGACATTGCTTCCTCCAGTCTGCCGGCGGGCGCAACAATTGCCGATCTGATTGCCAGCATAGAGCGCGTCAGTGGTGGTACGATAAGCGCCGCTATGGTGGACGGGCGTTTGAGTATCGGGATCACCAGCGCTGGAGAAGGCCTTGTTCTTGCGGGCGATGCGCGGCGCGGCATTCAAGGCCTGCCGCAGGCATTCGGCCTGAATGATCTTGTCCTGCAGACCAAGCGACCGGCGCTGCTTTCGGCTGAAGACACACTGGCAGTTGGCGCGGGCGAAACACTTGGCTTCCAGCTACGCGACGCGAATGGCGTGGTTGTCGCCAGCGCCGACTGGACTGCGACGGGCGCGGATTCGGTTGCCGATCTGATCGGCCATCTCAACAGCGGGCCGCTATCTGCTTTTGGCAGCGCCGGTCTGGGCGCGGATGGCCGAATGACCTGGGACGGCGGTGGCCTGACCTTGTCGGCTGTCAGCGACTCGACAGACCGTGCCGGAACGGGCGTGTCTCTTAGTAATA
Source organism: Pacificimonas sp. (assembly GCA_049650205.1). GTDB lineage: Bacteria > Pseudomonadota > Alphaproteobacteria > Sphingomonadales > Sphingomonadaceae > Pacificimonas. The sequence continues at coordinate 4,768 of JBARZR010000009.1, forward strand.
TTTTTAGTCTGGGCGCAGCTGATGGCGTCGGCGCGGTTCTGCGCCCGGATATCGCCAGCAACGCGGACCGCCTGTCTCTCTACAGTGCGACGACAACGGGCGTTGGACTGGCTGACCCTACCGGCTTCGCCGCCGCGATCAGCAGCGCCGAAACCGCGCTTGGGAATCTTGTCGGCGGCGCCGGTGCGAGGGCGGCGACTGCCAGTTCCGCCCTTAACGACGCGAGTGCCCGGCTAACCGCAGCCGATGCGCGCCGCGAAAGCGTTTCCGGCGTGTCACTCGACGAAGAGATGACACGTATGATCGCCTATCAGAACAGCTACGCCGCGTCGGCCAGGATAATCACCACCGCACGTGACATGTACGACATCCTCCTTTCCATGTGAGCCTGCCATGCTTGACCGTATCCCAGACAATCAACAGCTCGCTCGCCAGCTTTCCGGCTTGGCCCGGCAGAGGAATGCGGCGCAGACCGCGCAGGCGCAGCTGTCCTCCGGGCAGCGGGCCGACAGCTATCGCGCGCTTGGCACTGATACGGGCAGGCTGATTGATCTGAATGGCGCGGTCGCACGCCAGGAGGCATATGCCAATGCGGCCCAGCGGGCGGACCTGCTGCTGGCGCGGCAGACGACGGGAATTGGGCAGGTCAGGGATTCCGTGCTTGCCGCCCGCGACCAGTTGCTGACGGCATTGGCGTCCGGAACCCATGCCGGTGTGGCCGGTGCTGTGAGCGACCTGGTCTCAGCAGGCGCTGCGGCACGCGATGCGCGCCATGAAGGTCGACCGCTGTTTTCCGATCCCGCCGCGCCTGTGGTGAGGATCGGCGATGGACGCGAACTGAGCACTGAGACAACTATCGACGAGCTTGCCGCGATCGACGAAGTTGCCGCCGCGCTCGTTGCCGTGGCGGGACGCCCTCCCGGTACTGCGCTTGCGGAACCAGCCGCTGCCATGCTTCGTGACCTTGTCGTCCGGATGAACGACATCACCGAATCGCTGGTGCATGAGGAGGGCCGGATTGGCCGTCGCCAGAGTGAGGTAACTGGCGCTGTTGTTCTTGCGCAGGAACGTGCGGACATACTCAAAATTGCGAAGGAAAAGCTGAACGGCGTCGATCCCGCCGAGGCGATTACGCGTTTGACGCAGGCTGAGGCAGCTCTACAGGCCTCATACACGGTTATCTCGCGCCTGCAGAATCTCAATCTGACGCAGTTTCTTTAAACTTCCGAAACGGATGTCGGGGTAGAGGCGATACCGAAACCACATGCGAGAGGCGCATTTCATTTCCAAAGACGAAAGCATTGAGGGCGGCAATGACCGTTTCCGGCGACTGGCCCATCAGGCGGGGCTGACAACGCGGGCCGTGCGTCAGCATGTGGACGCTCTTTTCTACCCGCTCGTCCAGCCGCTAAGCGATGAACAGCGCTCGCTCGCGTTCGCAGCACTGTCGAGTCTGCTGGGCGACCTTGCCGCTGATATTGTTCGTCATGGCGGAGATCAACTGGCAGACTTGGATCAGGCCGCTGCCGTCTCGCGCACGGAATCAGGCCCGCTGGTGAAACGGCCAGGACTAGCCTCCGCGTTGCTCCACCGGGCCGAGGAACATCGGCTGTCCAGTCGCTTAAGTGAAGTTGGTGTTTCCGCAGCTATGGAAAATCTGGATGACAATTCACGGACGGGACGGTTCTTATCCGCGCTCGCGGCCGATGAAGATGAGGAGCTTGCCCAGCGGGCTGCGAATTTCTGTGATTTGATGGCGGCGCGGCTTGATGGTCAGGGCCAGCCCATGTTGCTGGCTGACGAACTCTCCGAGGATCTCCGTATCGATTGCGCATGGGCCGTTGCCGCAGCGCTTTCGCGGGAGTCCTCAAAAGATGTCAATATAGTGCTTTCCCGTTCTGTACGCGCCGCCCTTGCGGGCCGGGACAGGATCCGGTCCGCACAGCACCGTGGGATGCAGCTTGCCGGGCGGCTTGAGGAGCGCGGCGATATCGATGGCCGTCTATTGCTAAAGCTTTGCGACGAAGGAGAGCCCCTTCTACTGGGTGCCTGTCTGGCCGCCCGAACAAAGGTAAGCAGTGGCACGGCCTGGGGGCTCCTTATGCGTTCGGAACCCGTCGCGCTGGCCAACTTCCTCAAAGCGGCTGGACTGGGGAAGGGGGGGGTCACCCAGATCACCGCACGGCTGCTTGCCGCGCGCCAGTCCAACATGCTCTGGAATGATGCGCTTGACGACGCCCTAGTGCTTGCATCGAATCTGGACAAAGCCATCGCCGACAGATTGTTGCAATATTGGCAACTCGATCCACGGCTGCGCGCAGCACTGGAGGCGGGAAGCGGCATTTAGATCTTCCCGTTTCGCATCCGTTCAGTTACGTATCCGCAACAAAAAGGTGTTTGCGGATATGTTAATCGATATTCTTGTCGATTGTGATGATGGCGGTCGTAGCGGCGATGCTGTGGTCATCCGCCGTCTTTCCGCGCTGACACCAACCACTGCCAACCGCAGCGCGCTGGGCGCGCGGCTGGATCAGCCGATACGCAACATCGTCTCCCGCGCTGCCAGCATACGTCGTGGTCCCGCGCGTGGTCTGCCGGAAAACTACGCCCGCTTCGGCGGCGATATTCAGCAGGCCGGAGAGCATCTGGCCCGGGTCGTCGGTGAGCTGGGTAATTTGCCCGAACATCGTGCCGGTATGCCGGATCAGGATGCCGTCACTTCGCTTGATGTCATGCCAATTATCGACGAGGCGCTTGCCCTTTCGCAACCTCCGGCGGACGCACGCGGTATAGAACTGTTCGTGGAAACGCGCGAGCCGGGCCTACCGATAATGGTATCGGCCAGCGAGGGAAAGCTGCGCCAGATAATCATCAACCTGCTTTCCAACGCCATCAAGTTCAGTCCTCGCGGCACATCGGTTTTCGTCCATGCGGCCGCCGGCGACCAGGTCCGCATTAGTGTATCCGACGAAGGCGTTGGAATTGCCTCTGAAGACACCGATCGCATATTCAGCCGTTTCGAACGTCTCGGCCGTGCGGAGGAGGGATCAGGACTCGGGCTTTATATCGCGCGTCGCCACGCGCAGGATATGGGCGGACGCCTGTTCGTCGATGACAGTATCAAAGGCGGCGCGACATTCACACTGGTATTGCGTACCGCCGTCTTGTGAAGCGTCAGCCATGTGCGCCGAAATGATGCGCGATGGCGACGGACACGCTCTGGATCAGCTCATAAGCCTCCGCGATCGGTTCGATATAATCATCTCGTATCCGCGCATATTCTGGTGTGCCGTCTTCGGGATAGCCTGTCGTTTCGTCGAGCGAGAAGCGGGCAAGGTTCGGGGCATCGACCGGATAGGCGGCTCGCAGTAATTCGGTTGCGTCGTCAATTCTCAACGACAGGATCATGTCCATGATATCGTCGCGTGAAATATCGTTCCGCGTGGAAAACGCCGGAATGGACGCGGCGCTGAGGAAGATGTGCTGCATCAGCGCCAAGCGCACGGCATGGAGCACACCCAGAGTGCGCCGACGGGGTTCATCGCGGGGCGGCAATGTTTCAGCGGGCAGCAGGTCGATGAGCCGCCGCAGCTTTAGTCCGTCCACGCGCAACTGGGTGGCCAGTTCGCGGAATACTGTCGTGCGGTCATCGCGCACCAGTCGTTCGGCAAGGTCCAGGCAGGCGGGTTCCAGTTCCGGTTCCGCGCCCCGATAAGGCCGGGTCGCCCAATACGCGCCATTGAACATCTCGCCATAGGCGACCAGCGTTTTGATGCTGGCCAGCCGGTCACTCGCCGCCACCAGTCGCAGCAATGCTTGCGCGCGTGGACTGCGCGCATAGAGATCCGCGAAACTGTCCCGCTCACTTGCTGTCGCTTCACCAATTCCGGCGATCACATTCGCGGGATAGCCCAGCTGCTGCAGAATGGAGTTGTGCGGAATAGCGCGTATGCGCCTGAGGCTCATGTCGCGATCGGAGGCGAGGTCGGTCTGCCGCCGGGCCTTGCGCGATCCGGTTTGCGGCAGCAGCCCGAGACCAAAGGCTGTCAGTGCGCGGTTGTAGGACGGATCGCGGAACATGCGCGCCTGCACCCGACGAACATCGCGGTAGAAATCGAGCGAGACGTCGACCTCGTCATAAAATGGGTCGGGCGCCGCACCCTTTGCGGCAATGGCGATATTCGTCTGCGCGCTGGCGATCCGCGCGAGTGTGGCGGCGGCCAGCCGGTCGGAGCCGAACCACAGATAGCCGTCGCCGCCCTGAAAACTCGCCTCCTGCACCAGCGGGATACCACGCGCCGCGAATTCGCCACGTGCCCAGGCGCTCATTGGATGCGTCAGCCGTTCCTCCATGGAGAGCGGATGAGCGCCGCGGCCCATGGATTCTCCGTGCGTATTGAAGATGACGGCTTCGACGCCGGTCAGGCCGTGCTTCTCCATCAAGCGTGCCAGGCGCCCCTGCAACCGTTCGATCGCCAGCGCAGCCGGGATCTGCCCCATAAAGCGCCCTGCATCGGAAAAGCCGGTCTGGATGGCAATTCGCCCACGCTTTCGCGCGTATTCGCGGTAAGCGGGTTCGGCCAGAAGCGCGTCCAAGAAGCGCCCGCCGTGCTCCAGAGCTTCCGACGTTTCGAACAGCGGCGAAATATCGATGCTGTCCTCGATCCCGAACAGCCGCGCGAAGTAGAGGGCGGACAGTACGGTCGCCGGCTGTTCGCATTCTGCAATCAACAGGCGGATGGGACTGTCGGTGTCGACATGCTTCAGCATTTGCGCCATGGCGATGAACTGGCGAATAGCCGTCGTGCTCTCGATGGCCAGCGCGCCGAAATTCACTGGCGTCGCCTCGGCGCCGTCGATCATCTGGCGAAGACGGGCGATCGCGGTCCGGCTGCTCATGGAAACATTCGCAGCATCGCCGAGCCGCCGCCGGATGGCATTGTGTAACTGAGCCGCGTTGATGCGAAAATGCACAGTGCCGATACCCAGGCGCTCGGACCGCATCGCGCTGGCGATCGGAATCAGCCTCGCGGCGAAATCATCGTCGGCGTCCGCGATCACGGCGTCCATCTGAGCTAGCAGCAGATCGAGACTAGTAATTCGCTCAGGATTATCGTTCGTCGCGGCGTTCGCGGCAGCACTGATCGCGTCCGGCGTTTTCAATGGCTGCGCGAAATGGGCAGCGACTGACTCCGCGTGGCTGACGCCGAGCGCCAGCCTGTCCGCCACCGCCTGCAGCCGCGCATCGCCGTCCACGACATCATTAACGGTGGCGAGATGGCGTTTGAGGGCAACCACCTTTTCTTCCAGACGAAACCGCACGGGCGTCGACCAATCGATATCCGTGCGGCCGTCCATGTCGTAACCGACCCAAGTACCAAAAGCGAAGGGACGGGGTCGTATTCGGCGCCATAAGTCGGGCGCGTTTTCGCGAGCGAGTGCAATGATGCGCGCGCTGATATCGTCCCGCGCGTGGGCGGCTCGGGTCAGGGCCGCGATGGCGCTGTCATGCTCCTCGACAAGAGTCGGCGCGGCGCGCTCGCCGGTCGGAGCTCTGACATCTTTGCCAGCGGTTCGTGTTGCCAAGGCATCATAACCATGTGCTGGGAGCAGAAACGTCGGATGTGCCGTGAACACACAGGTCAGCGTCGGACGTTCGCAGGCGGCGACGAAGGTCTCGACATCGTTGTCATCCGATGACGCGGGTGCGCCTGTCGCAGAGCCATTATTCTTTTCCAGCGCCAGAAAATCCGCTAGGCGCTTCGCCCTTCCATCGAATGCGCGCGCATCCAGCTCACCGAGAAGTGCGGCAATGTCTCCAAGCGACACAGTATCCGCTTCCAGCGCTTTCGAGATATCCGCGCCCAGTTGTGCGACCGGGTTGAAGAGCGGCGTTTCGTCGGTGCGGTCATAGAGCTGGTCCAGGCGCGCGGTCAGCAGGTCGGCTTTCAGAGTTGCAGTCGTGACGGTTCCGGTCATCCGGTCAGCCTTTCATAAACAGCTTTATAATTCTGGACGCTACGGTCCCAGTTGCGTTCGGCAGCGACCCATGATTTCGCGGTCCTTATACGCGTCGGCCAGGATTCGCGGTCGGCGAACATGGCGGCAAGTGCCTTCCCCGCCGCTTCGGCACTACCGGCCTTGAACAACGTTCCCGTGACACCGTCCTTGACCAGTTCGCGGTGACCGCCGACGTCGGACGCGGCCACCATCTTCTCCTGCGCCATCGCTTCCAGCGGCTTCAGTGGTGTGACCAGCTCCGTCAACCGCATTGGTTTGCGCGGATAGCAGAGAATATCGACAAGCGAGTAATAGCGGTCGACGTCCGCATGAGGTACGCGGCCCGTGAAAATGACACAATCCGGATCGGGCAGGGCGGCGGCCTTTGCCTTCAGCGCAAGTTCCATTGGCCCGCCGCCAACCAGAAGCAGCTTCGCATCGGGCCGTGTCTTGCGCAGCAGCGGCATGGCCTCGATCAGATCGTCCAAACCCTCATAGTCGTAGAATGACCCGAGAAACCCAACCACATCGGCATGTTCCAGGCCGAGCTCTTCAGCCAGCGCCGCATCGCGCGGTAGCGGTTCGCCAAATTGAGCAAGATCGACGGCATTGGGAATGGCGAAAAGCTTGTCTTCGTCGATGCCACGCGATTTGAGGTCGGTAAGCAGACCGTCACAGATGGCACCGACGGCATCCGCCTCGTGACAGGCTGACGTCTCCATGGCCTTCGTCATGCGAAATTTGAAATCGCCTTCTCGGCCCGTGCCATTGCCGACGGCGGCATCCTCCCAGAAGGCGCGGATTTCATAGACGATGGGCAGGCCCGCCTTCCGCGCCGCACGCCGCGCGCCCAGAAAGGTAAGGACCGGGGAATGGCAATGCACGAGATCGGGTTTTTCGCTGGCGATCAGTTCTGCGACTTTTCTCTGCGTTGCGCGGATTTCTCCGAAAAAGGGCAGGGGGCCAGCCTTGCCACTACGATGAAAGGTCAGCCCCTCCGCCGTTTCCGGATCCGGTCCATCCTGCTTGTGGCGCGGGCTGGTGACCAGAATCGGTTCCCAGCCCAGCCGCTTCTGCCCCTCGATTAGGGCGCGGGTACGAAAGCTGTAGCCACTGTGAAGCGGGAGACTATGGTCCAGAACATGAAGGATTTTCACAGGAACGTGCGCTGCCTCAGATCGTCGACACAGCGCGCGGCGGTCTTGCCATCCCAATATTCCGGGCGCTTGGGCGAGGGCGCATCGGCGGCCAGCGCCGCCTCCAGCGCGGCCAGCAGCGTGTCCGCTGTGACCAGCTGGTTCGTGCCCTCGGCAATCGTAATGGGGCGTTCGGTATTGTCACGTAATGTAAGGCAGGGAATACCGAGATAGGTCGTTTCCTCCTGCAACCCGCCGGAATCGGTGATGACAATTCCAGCATCCTTCAACAGTGACATGAACGGCAGATAGCTTTGCGGATCGACGATCTGGATGCCGGCATCCGTCAGCATGTCCGACAGCGCGAATTCGTCGATTTTCGCCCGCGTGCGGGGATGCGCCGGAAATATCAGCGGCATATGCGACGCGGCCTGCGCCAGTTTCCGGGCGATGCCGCTGAACTTCTCCCGCTCATCGACATTGGACGGGCGGTGAAGCGTAATGATACCGTATTCGCTAGGCTCGACGCCAAATCTGGCAGCACTGTTCTCCGCCTCCAGCCGCGGCCGGATGATCTCGAAACTGTCCAGCATGATGTTGCCTACGCGTGTGATGCGGCTTTCCGGGATACCCTCCGCCAGCAGATTTACGTCGCCGTCGGGGGACGGGGTCCACATAACATCGGCCAGCACGTCGGTGACCAGCCGGTTGATTTCCTCCGGCATCGCCCGGTCGCCGGAGCGCAGGCCCGCCTCCAGATGCACGGTCGGGATGTGCAGTTTCGCGCCGACCATGGCACAGGCGGCAGTGGAATTGACGTCGCCGACGACGATCAGCCATTCGGGGCGGCTTTTCATGGCGATCTTCTCATAGGCGACCATGACCCCAGCCGTTTGCTCGGCATGGCTACCTGATCCGACGCCCATGTGATGATCGGGTTTGGGAAGGCCCAGATCCTCGAAAATATCATCCGACATGTTGGCGTCATAATGCTGACCCGTGTGGATCAATACGGGCGTGAACTCCGCCGAGCGGGTCAGTTCGTGATAGAGCGGTGCGACCTTCATGAAATTGGGCCGCGCGGCCGCGATCAAGTGGACGGGGCGAGACATATGTTTGCTTTCCTACCAGCTGGCGTTTTCTATATGCCCTGCATGGTGCGCTGCAAACATTATGGGAAGTCGTTTCTGCATTTGCGGCGCGCAGCTGCTCCCGGTGACCACAATCTCCCATTGTTTTGAAGGCTTCGCTGTTACGAGCGCGTTCATTCCCCGGATGGAAAATGCCGGCGCTGGTAAATTCGCATCGTGTATTTTCCTGCTCCACCCCGTGTCCGTCATCGGCTTTCGGCCTGTAATCGACAAGGGACTGCCGGGTCGGTTCTGCGTCACAACGAGATGATGCCGCAGTTCAAGGAACCCGAGAGGTGTTGTTTGATGGCAAGCAATCTTCAGATTAGTAAGACCATATTCAGAATTGGCCTGTTCAAGAAAGTGGTTTTGGCCGACGGTATTTTCGATTTACGTCAATCCGGTAGCTCCGGCGCAGGTATAGCCGATTCGCTTCAGA
>JBARZR010000010.1:0-7670 GCA_049650205.1 Pacificimonas sp.
ACGGCGATCATCGCGGGCCGGGAGATTCCGATCACGGGCGCTGCGGGCGACCAGCAGGCGGCGGCGGTGGGGCAAGGCTGTTTCGTGAAGGGAGGTGTGAAGGCGACTTACGGTACCGGCGCTTTCCTGATCGCCACTGCGGGACGGACGCCGCCAGTATCGGACAATCGCTTGTTATCGACGCTCGGCTGGCGGCTGGATGGCCAGACGACCTACGCGCTAGAGGGCAGTATCTTCGTCGCGGGCAGCGCGGTCCAGTGGCTGCGCGACGGGCTTGGCCTGATCGGCGACGCGGCCGAAACCGAAGCGCTGGCGCTGTCCGTGCGTGACAACGGTGGAGCCATGTTCGTTCCCGCCTTTGCCGGTCTGGGCGCACCGTGGTGGCAGCCGGAAGCGCGGGGGCTTATTTCCGGTTTGTCGGGCGGCACAAACCGTGCGCACATCGTCCGCGCCTGCCTAGAATCCATGGGTAACCAGACAGCGGACGTGCTGGAGGCCATGGCGGCGGATGGCGTGACACCGAACGTGGTGAAGGTGGATGGCGGCATGGTTCGCAACGACTGGCTGTGCCAGGACCTTGCCGATTCGCTGGGTATTGAGATCGAGCGTCCAGAGATCATCGAGACAACGGCGATGGGCGCGGCCATGCTGGCGGGTGTGGGCGCGGGACTGTTCGCTTCGCTGGATGAGGCTGAAGTTGCAATGCGGCGAGTGGAACGGCACTTTCAGCCACGGATCAATGCGGATGCCCGGCAAAAGCGGCGTGAAACATGGAAACATGCGATCGCGCAGGTGAAGGCAGGGCTGGAGTAACCAAGAAAAGCCTATGTGGTCCATTTGGGCTGCGGGTGTTCTGTTCGTTTTCGACAAGGCAGAACTGACGCCGGGAGACCGCGCCAGAAATTATGGGATGGCAGCGGGCGGCCATTTCGCGCGCCGGGAATCTTCGGCCCCGCATCATCCCTTGCCCGGGAACATATTTCGGGAAGCCAGGGCGGAACGGAACGAAAGCTGTCGCGTAGATTAGACATCAATATGAATCAAAGATCACAGGAGTTTTCGATGAAATCCCGTGCCGCCCCCTTCGCTCTTGCCAGCGCCGCTGTCCTTGGCGTTCTGGCGGGTTGTGACGCCTCCGGCTCCGGTGAAGAGGAAATAGCGACCGAAACGGGTGTAGAAATCGAGGCCGTGCCCCGCACCGGGGAGCCTTTGATGCGTGCGGAAAATGAAATGAGTGTGCCGGAACCTGTCCGGTCCGATGCTCCGCAGGACACGGCCGGTGGAGAAATGGCGGATAATGGGGCGGTGGTGGAAGACGGGACCAGCGACATACGATAAGGGACAGGCGCGCATTTGAACGTCGGGACTGGAATATGAGCAACATTGCCACGATCGCCCTGTCGCTGGCCGTGATCTTCGCCTTCGTGCTGGCGGCTGGAGGTGTCTATATTTTGCTGAAACGGCCCCGGTCCGAGCGGATCAAGGGCTTGCTGATGGTTGCGGTGTCGGTCGTCACCATCGGCAATGTCTGGCTGCTGAGCGCGCCCATCGATTAGACGTTACCTGTCAAACTGGCGCAGTTGTGTTTGCGCGCCGGGCAGGCAAGGATCGTTTCCTCATATGTTCTGGGGAGGGCATTTATGTACAGATTCGCGGTTCTGGGCCTGGCGGCGCTTTTGGCGGCCTGCTCGTCGGGGTCCGATGCACCCGATACATCGATTGACGGCAGCGGCCTTACCGAAGCGCGATTGCTGAACGCGGCGGGTGAACCGGGTAGCTGGCTGACCCATGGCGGCACTTATGAAGAGCAACGTTTCGCGCGGCTGACCGAAGTGAACCGGGAAACGGTCGGTGAACTTGGGCTCAGCTGGATGTACGAGTTCGATACCAATCGCGGGCAGGAAGCGACGCCGCTGATCGTGGACGGTGTTCTGTACACAACCTCAGCCTGGTCGAAAGTCTATGCCTTCAATGCCAAAACTGGTGAGTTGCTCTGGGAACACGACCCGGAGGTGCCGGGTGAGGCGGGCTTCAACGCCTGCTGCGACGTGGTCAACCGCGGCGTGGCGATGTTCGAGGGCAAGATATTCTCCGGGACGATCGACGGGCGGTTGATCGCGCTTGACGCGAAAACCGGTAATGTCATCTGGGAAAACGTCACGGTCGACCAGTCCAAGCCCTATACCATCACCGGTGCGCCGCGCGTGGTGAAGGGCAATGTGCTGATCGGCAATGGCGGCGCGGAATATGGCGTGCGCGGTTATGTCAGCGCCTATGACGCCGATGACGGCGAGATGGCCTGGCGCTTCTATACCGTTCCGCCGGGACCGGGCGCGCCGGACGACGGCGCGGCCTCGGACAGCGTGATCGGCAAGACGCGCGCGACCTGGAACGGCGACTGGTCCGAACATGGCGGGGGCGGCACGGTCTGGGACGCGATCGTCTATGACGCGGATTATGATCAGGTCCTGATCGGCGTCGGCAATGGCGCGCCCTGGAACCACAAGGTGCGATCGGAGGGGAAGGGCGACAATCTGTTCGTCAGTTCCGTCGTCGCGCTGGATGCCGACACGGGCGAGTATAAGTGGCATTATCAGGGGACGCCGGGCGAAACCTGGGACTTCACGCAGACACAGCCAATCATGCTGGCGGAGCTTGAGGGCAGGAAGGTCATGATGCAGGCGCCGAAGAACGGCTTCTTCGACGTTATCGACCGTGCCGACGGATCGCTGGTCAGCGCCGAGGGGTTCGTGCCGCAGACCTGGACGACGGGTGTCGATATGGCGACCGGACGCCCGGTGGAGGCGGAGAATGCGCGCTTCACCGATGGCACGTTTCTCGCAATGCCGTCGGCTTTGGGCGCGCACAACTGGCATCCGATGGCGTTCAGCCCGGACGAGCGACTGGTCTACATTCCGGCGCAGGAAGTGCCCTTCGCGTATTCGGATGATGCGAATTACGAATCGCGTACGGGGGCGTGGAATATCGGCGTCGACTATCTGGCCAACGCAGTGCCAGAAACCAAGGGCGAATTCAAGGCCGTGCGCGCGCTGCTGAAGGGGCATCTGTCCGCCTGGGATCCGGTTACGCAAAGTGAAAAATGGCGTGTGCAATATGACGGGCCATGGAATGGCGGCGTGCTGGCGACTAAGGGCGGCCTGGTCTTCCAGGGGACGGCGAAGGGCGATTTCAAAGCCTATGACGCGGCGAACGGCAACGAGCTCTGGAGCTTCGCGGCGGGCACGGGGATCATCGCGGCACCGGTCAGCTACGAGATCGACGGCGAGCAATATGTGGCGGTGATGGCGGGCTATGGCGGTGCCTATCCGCTGTCCTCAGCCTATGTCGACAATCCAAAGCCGTCGGTGAATGGCCGTTTGCTGGTCTTCAAGCTGGGCGCGGCGATGGAGTATGAAGTGGCGTCGCTGGAGTACGGGCCGCCGACGGAAGTCGCCGCATTCTGGACGGACGCGCAATTCACGCATGGCAAGCAGCTGTACGAATCGAATTGCGGCGTCTGTCACGGGCCGAATGCGCGGTCGTCGGGTGTGCTGCCCGACCTGCGCCGGTCAGGGTGGCTGGCGGATCGCGAGCTGTGGCAGGAAGTGCTGATCGACGGTGTGCTGAAGGAGCAGGGCATGATCAGCTTCGCCAAATGGTTCAGCCCGGAGGATGCGGAGGCCGTGCGCGCCTATGTCGCGTATCATGCCAATGCGCTGGCGGAGAATGGCGATGTCGGGGCGGGGGATGAATAGCGCCGTGATCTGTGTCACGCGCGCATGACCCCGATCCCGCTATCAACAGATCATGCCCGGTTCACCTGATCTTGCAATTGTCCTGTCTGGAGGCGGCTCGAAAGGGGCGTTTCAGGTCGGGGTTTTGGATGAGCTCGTCACGCGGCGGGGGCTTTCCGTCGACCTTTATGCTGGGATATCGACCGGTGCGATCCAGGCGCTGGGGGCGGCGCAGGATCGCATCGACGATTTGCGGGGCGTCTGGGAAGGGATCGAGAGCGAGCGCGATATCTTCAAGAAACGCTTTCTGGGCATTGTCGGCGCGCTGATCGGCGGCGCGGACTCGCTTTACAATGCGGAACCGGTGCGGGAGCTGATCCGCGAATTTCACGACCCGGCGGCGCTGGCGGCGGCGGGCAAGGGCTTGCTGGTGGGCGCGGTCAGTCTGGGCAGCGGCAGGCTGCGCTATTTCAACGAAAGCGATCCCAACATCACCGAGTGGGTCATCGCCTCCTCGGCGGTGCCCGCGACTTATCAGCCACTGGTGACGTCGGACGGCGACAAATGGGTCGATGGCGGGGTGCGCGACATGACGCCGCTGGGCGCGGTGATCGAACGCCGTCCGAAGGCGATCCTGGCTATATTGGCATCGAATAGTACGAAAGGTCCGGGGCGGGGATCCGACAGCTATGACGATCTTGTGGAAATCGCCTTGCGCGCCACCGGTATCCTGACAGACGAAGTGTTCATGAACGATATCGCGCAGGTGGGCCGCATAAACGGCCTGCTGGATGCGGCGGCGCGGCAGCGTGAGGTGTTGATGGAGCTGGGTTTGGACGATGCGGCGATCAACCGGGCGATCGAGCCGATCATGAACGAGATGACACGGTTCCGTGATGTGCCCATCATGCTGATCGAACCGGACGCGGATTTCGACTTGCCGGGATCCACAAGCTTCAAGCCTGACGAAATCGCGCGGACGATTGCCCATGGTGAAGCTGTGGCCGCACGGCCCGATGTGCTGGCGGCGCTGAAGGCGCTGAAGGCGCGGGCGGGGATTGGCTAGACGCTGCCGCTTTGGCTGCCGAGTTCCGCCTCGGTCGCGGCCATCATTTCGTCGAACTTGTGGCAAAACACGTCGGCATAGCGGGTAACGATGCGATTTCGCAGTCTCGTGTCCTCATCGTCAGTATCGAGATGGCTGACAAGACTGGTCCGGTCGCCGTTGCGTTTGAAGGCATAGTTGAAATGCAGTGTCGGCCGCTCGCCAGTGCCAGCAAATGTGTAAATGACATGATCTGGATAGCGCGCTGTGACAGTCACGGCGGAGACATCTGGCGACACGATTTCACCCTCGGCATCATAGGACTGCGTAACGTCGGTACCCGGATTTGCGGCTGCGAATTCTCCCACACCGTCAAATTCGCTGAGGAATGTCATAAAGACATCCTCCGTTGTAGCATCGAATTCATGTGTCAGCTCGCTCGGGTCGGCATTAGTCCAACCTATGATGTCAAAATAGTCGAGCGCGCCAAGATGCAGTGAGATCAGCATGACGGGGAGGCAGACGAGCAGGCGATATTTGAGAGAAATGACAGATTATCCGAGGTTAGATTTGCCTTAACACCAAGCGTTTGCGGATCACGTGTTGAGCCGCCTTTACGTTTTTTTGCTAACAGGTGATTAAAACGCCTTCCGCATTGTTACGCGCGTGCTGATGTCCAAGCCGAGCATGCTTTCGTTCTCGATCACCGTTTCGTCGATATCATCGATGATTTCGAAGCCCAGCTTCGCGTAGAAGGGCGCGTTCCAAGGAATGTTGCGGAAGGTGCGGAGCCAGAGGCCGGGGAGGGCGCGGGCGCGGGCTTCCGCTTCGGCGCGGGCAATGAGGGCGCGGCCGATTCCCCTGCGCTGGTACTGCGGCAGAACGTCGATCTGCACGATGAGAAGTCCTTTCGGACCCTCTGCCGCGGTCAACTGGCCGACAGAGATGTCGTCATCCGTCGCGATCCAGAGTAGGCCGTCCGCCTGCGCCGCGCGAAGGATTGCGGGGGCGCTCGCTTCGGCATCGGCGAGGCCCGGATGGGCCGTGTCGCGGAATACGGCCCCGGCCCGGCACTCGATTTCGCGGCACATTTCAATCTCGTCGAGACTGGCTTGGCGGATTATCGGCGGCAATCTAACCCTCCTTTCTGTTTCCAGACAAGTAGCCTGCCTAAACCACGAAAGGCAAAGCCCTTTTCGCTTGCGGCAGGTGACGGTCGGGTTTCGTAAGCTGTCGGTACACTTTACAGAAATTTACTCGATCATTCTGATGCAGATTATTAAACCCATGTTAGTATGAAGATATGAACAATTGGCACAGTTATTGCTAGTAACCTGGCAGTATGCGTATCCGAAAAATCATTTAGGGGAAATAAAATGAAAATTCTGGTTACACTCACTGCGCTCGCCATAGGCGCGACAGCGGCGCAGGCCGCCACGCTCGATGTGTCGAGCCTGCCCGATGGTTTTCAGGGCGCGACATCGGTAACGGTGCCGCAGGCGACGATCTCGACACCCGATGGCGATGACCTGTTCTTCAACGGGGCGGACGGAAGCATGGGGTCGTTTTGCGCGATCAATGCTGGAACCTGCGAAGCGGACCTGGAAATCGATTTCAGCATGGTCATCGAAAATGTGATGTTCACGGTCGGGGGATTCGATCCGGGCGATAGCGTCCTCCTGAACATTTTCGACGCATCGGATGCGCTGGCCGGAACCCTCGCCATAACGGCACCTGGTGGATATGATATTTCCGCCTTTGGCGAAGTGGGTCGCCTGCTTTTCGACGACATGTCGACCGGTGCAGGTGTCGCTTATAACAATTTCACGTTCGACGTCGTCGACGGAATGGATGTTCCCGCACCCGCCGCTGGACTTCTGATGCTGTTCGGCATCGCCGGTCTTGGCGCACGCCGGGCGTATCGCAAATAATCGAAGCGCATTTACAGCGCTGAACTGGAAACGGGCGTGGTGTTAGACACCGCGCCCGTTTCGATTCGAACGCCTGTCAGCGTGAGCGGGTCAATGTCCGCATGGCGTCGTCGAGGCCGTGGAGGGTGAGCGGATACATCCGGCCTTCCATCAGGGTTTTGATCATCTGCACCGACTGGCCGTACTGCCAGTGTTTTTCCGGGATGGGGTTCAGCCAGACGGCGCTGTGATAGACGTCGGTCATGCGGCGCAGCCAGGTTTCGCCCGGTTCCTCGTTCCAGTGCTCGACGCTGCCGCCCGGATAGTTGATCTCGTAGGGGGACATGGAGGCGTCGCCGACGAAGATCAGTTTGTAATCGTGCGGATATTTGTGGAGGATGTCGAAGGTCGGGATGCGCTCCGACCAGCGGCGCTTGTTGTCCTTCCACATCGCCTCGTACGGCATGTTGTGGAAGTAGAAATATTCCATATTCTTGAATTCGCTGGAGGCGGCGCTGAACAGCTCCTCGCAGGTCTTGATATGACCGTCCATCGAGCCGCCGATATCGAAGAACAGCAGCACCTTCACCGCGTTGCGGCGTTCGGGGCGCATGACGATGTCGAGATAGCCCTTGTTCGCCGTTCCGCGGATGGTCGAATTGAGGTCCAGTTCGTCCTGCGCGCCATCGCGGGCGAAGCGGCGCAGGCGGCGGAGCGCGACCTTTATGTTGCGCGTGCCGAGTTCCACATCGTCGTCGAGATTCCTGTATTCGCGCTTTTCCCAGACCTTGACGGCCTTTTGCTGGCCGCCCTTGCCCCCAATGCGAACGCCTGCCGGGTTGTAGCCGCCATTGCCGAAGGGCGATTTACCGCCCGTGCCGATCCATTTGTTGCCGCCCTCATGGCGGCCCTCCTGCTCCTCGAGGCGCTTCTTCAGCTCCTCCATGATTTCGTCGAAGCCCTTTTCTTCGATGGTGGCCA
>JBARZR010000011.1:0-5453 GCA_049650205.1 Pacificimonas sp.
GGTCGTCCTTTGTGGAGGTGTACATCATCACCGGTGGATAATCCGCGTCGGGATCGAGGTTCTGATAGGGCGAATATTCGCGGATATAGGCCCACTCCTCAGGAATGTCGGGATTGCCATATTCGCCGATCCAGGACGCTCCGGCGAGGAGCTTGTTGTAGCGTTTCATGTCCGACAGCGGCACGCCCATGATGATGCCGTCGTAAAGGTCGGGCCGCTGGGTGTAAGCCGCGCCGACGAGAAGTCCCCCATTGGACCGTCCGCTGGCGGCCAGTGTGGAGGTCAGGCCGGACGCCTTCAGGTCTTCCGACACGGCATAGAGGTCGTCGAACACCTTCTGCCGGTTTTCCTTCAGGACGCTCTCGTGCCACTTCGGACCATATTCGCCGCCGCCCCTGATATTGGCGATGACATAGCTGTTCCCCGCCTCCACCCAGAACAGCCCCATGGGGCCAAGGCGCGACGGATGGTTGGTGAGATAGTCGGGCAAGGTTGCGGCGCGGAAGCCGCCATAGGCGTGCATAACCGTCGGTAGCGGGCCGGTCGCGCCTGCGGGGCGCACGACGAAATAGGGGATTTTCGTGCCGTCTGGCGAGGTCGCGAAGCGCTGCCGCACCTCGATGCTGGCCGGGTCGAACACGGCGCCCAAACTGTCGATCGCCGCCGGTTCGCCGCCCGACTGCGTGGCGTAAAGCGTTGGCGGCGTGGAGAAATTCTCCGCCGTGAAGAATGCGATATCACGCTTGCCGCCCGCCGCCTCCAGCGAGATGACGCTGTTCGGCGGCACGGGCACATCCTCCGCCCGGAATGCGCCGTCGAGCGCGATCAGCTTGCCGTTCACATCGTCGAGCAGCGAGATATAGAGCCGGTCGTCGCCCGCCGCGACCTGGCTGACCGCCTGACTGGGGGACGGCGTGAAGACGGGCCGAACGGCGAAATCGCCGCGCGCGATCAGGGTGTCTAGGTCATAGGCGAGGAGTGTGCCTGACTTATATTCGCCCCAGTCAGCATTCAGCTGGATGATGCCATGCCCTGCGAACAGTTCGCTGACCGTCGCGGTCTGCGGCATGGGCACGGGGACGAGCGTGCCGTCCGCCCGGACATGGTTATATTCATAGTCCCAGAAGGTCATGTTGCGCACGACCATGGGGTAATTCTTGCCCGCCGTTCGGCCCATATAGAGCGCGTAACCCGTTTCGGTTGCGGGGATTTCCTTGATGACCGGCGCATCGGCGAAACCGCCGCCGCGCCGCCACATGCGCACTTGGCGGCCATAGCCCGAATCCGTCAGCGTGCCGGGGCCGAAGTCGCTGGCGATGAGGACGGTGTCGGCGTCCATCCAGGTCAGGTCGTGCTTGGCGGTGGGCGCGGTGAAGCCGTCCTCCACGAAGGCGCGCGCCGACACGTCGAACTCGCGGATGATAGAGGCGTCGCTGCCGCCGTCCGACATCTGGATCAGGCAGCGGTCATAATCGGGGGCGAGGCAGCGGACCGACTGCCAGACCCAGTTCTTCCCTTCGGCCTCCGACAGCGCGTCGAGGTCGAGCAGCGTCTCCCACCCCGGCGTTCCCGCCAGATAATCGTCGATCGCCGCGATGCGCCACAGGCCGTGCGTGTTGGTGGCATCGCGCCAGAAATTCGTCACCCGGTCGCCGAGGATCTGATAGGGTTCCTCGATCCGGTCGGGGTTCGACAGGATCGTCTCGGCGCGCTGGCGATAGGTTTCGAACATCGGATCGGCGGTCAGCTCGTCCGCCGTGGCCCTGTTCCACGCCCGCACCTGATCGAGCGCCCGTTCGCTCTCCACCTCCTCAAGCCAGAGATAAGGGTCGCCAATGTCCTGGGGCGCATCGGCGGCCGTCGTCTGGTTCGTCATCTGGCCGGTCCGGTCGGGCGTGGCAGTGCAGGCGGCGAGCGTGAGGCCTGCGATCAAGGTCATGCGGATCATGACCCGATCCTTTGCCGAGACGGGCGCGAATGGCAAGAGGTGGGAATGACAAGGGGCGGGGCGCGACGAAGATGAACGGAAGTCACGCAGGTCACACGCGTTTGATGCCGCCGGGTCACAGAAGCGCACACTGCCACGCGCACGCATGCGGGACTTGGCGATCCCGCCGGCACATCCTCTTCGTCCGGCAACCCTGCTGATCACTTTTTCTTGCCGTCATGTCGTGGCGGTCTCCTCCGGCTTCGCGTCGAAAGTATAACCGATCGACCGGTCCGTAGGAAAGCCGCGCCGCTTCTGTTCGCGTAAAGTAGAATGACGAGGGTATTGAACATGTTATACGGTAACAGTATAAGCCTCTTTCAATGTCGGCAATTGGCGGGTTCTGTTCGATGAAGACCTCAACGTGGTCGATGTTTTCGGAAATCGGCCCGCGCGGTGGCATCTACGGATAGGATACAGACATAGGTATCGAGACGAAAATCATTGACGGTCGCAAGATGGCCATCCTGCCCGTAGAGGAACTCGATGCGCTGATCGACGAGCTTGACGACATGCGCGACGCGGCGCGCTTCGACGAATTGAAAGCGCAGGCGGATGCGGAAGGTTATATGCCCGGGGATGTGCTTGCCCTGATCCACGATGACGGCATGCACCCGCTGGCGGCGTGGCGGAAGTACCATGGCGGGATGACGCAGACCGCGCTTGCCGAAGCGTCCGGCGTGACGCAGGCGACCATCGCGCGCATCGAAGGCGACAAGTCGCGCGGGCGGTTATCGACGCGCAAGGCGCTGGCGAAAGCGCTCGACGCGCCGCAGTGGACGATCTCGCGGGACGAGGAGTGGGAGGGCTGACACTCTCGCGTAAATCATTATAGCGGTAGCTAAACCAAATCGACCCCGGGATATTTGTGCCAATATTGTCTCATCCGCCGCGGGGCTGCATAATTACGGTGGATTACGATAAGGGCTTCAAGGTGCCCGAGATGGTGAAGAGACGGCTGGCCGTCGTGTTGTCACCGGATATCAAGGCGCGCGTGAAGCTGATAACTGTTGTTCCCCTTAGCCTTACACCGCCCCCAAAAATTCTGCCGTTTCACAGGGAGATCGACATTCCCTTCGAGCTGCCCCGCGAATGGGGACAGGCAAGGCGGTGGGTCAAGGGCGACATGGTGAACGCTGTCGGCTTTCATCGGTCGGATTTATTGCGGCTTGGCAAGGACAGGACCGGCAAACGTGTCTACCAGATGGAGACGCTGCCCGACCCGATCATGACGGATGTGCGGCGCTGTGTGTTGCACGGAATGGGTCTGTCGGCATTGACAAAACACCTCTGATTATATACCTAACTCCCTAGAGGCTCTGCTCTTGTCATCCTCGTTTAAGACCCCACCAGGGGCCTCTGGCCAAAAGAGCGAAAGCAAGTTCATGGCCAGAGTCGTTTTCGAAATCCATATTATCGCGCGCATCGAGGGCGACAGGTCGCGGATAGCTCTAGCTCGCACGGTGCGGGCGAAGGCGCTCGAAGCGCCGCTGAGGACGATCTCGCGGGATGAGGAGTGGGAGGGGCTAAATTAGCTTCGCATAGCGATGCGCTTGAGTTCATGAGTGGCTCTCAACGCCCATTCAAATTCGTCACTGTTCTGCTGACCATCTGCATCCATCACGTGATTCATAGAGTCGAGTACTAACCGTGCGAGCTTATCACATTTTTGATTTTCGCTAAGCTTCAATATCGATCGCCGAAAGGTATCTTCACACGGCGCGAGCGCTCTACAATCTGTCATGACCGTTTCAATCACATTGTCATTGCCTCCAAATCGAATGCAATAACGGGCAATGGCGTCCTCAATTGCCGCGTCTTCCAACGGATGAAAGTCCCCGTCACACCGAGCCAGAAATACGAGCAGTTTGGCAAGCTCAGATAGAGTTTTGTCCTCCGTTTTGAAAACGCCATTGGTCCAAAGTGATAGGAAGTGTGCGTGCGGGTCGCCGACCTCTCCAGTTCTAAGGTCTATAAGATCAATGATCCGGTCAATTCTGAAAGTGCGATAGCTGCTGGTCTCATGGCAGATTGCACCAACAAGTTCGGGATTTCCGTACCCTGAAAGTTTGCGGCAAGAAATACGTCGTTCGCTAATCTCTCCTTTGGCGTTCTTGTAAATAATGTATGTCGCCCAGCCTGAAGCGTCGTCCAAGCTGTAATCGCTTATCGTTTCGATCAATTCATTTGCCGGAATCTTGGGGCTATGACCTGAAGGAACAGGCGGCGTTACCTTTAGACCAACAGATGCGCTCCCTTCAATCACCACTAATCCCCATCCACGCTGTTGATATCCTTCGGTCCCAAATCACCTTGACCGACCTTGTTGCCCGCCATTTCAAGCATGCGTTCGAGGGGTTTCAGCGCTTTCAGGCGCACCTCTTCGGACATTTCGATCCTTGGCTCCAGATCCCGCAATGCGAGGTAGAGTTTCTCCATGGTGTTCATCGCCATGAAGGGGCACATGTTGCAGTTGCAGTTGCCGTCCGCGCCGGGGGCGCCGATGAAGGTTTTTTGGGGGGCGGCCTTTTCCATCTGGTGGATGATGTGGGGTTCTGTGGCGATGATGATCTTGTCGGATTCGTGTTCCAGCACCCATTTCAGGATGCCCGACGTGCTGCCGACATAATCGGCGTGGTCGAGGATGTGGACTGGACACTCCGGGTGCGCTGCCACTGGAGCATGCGCGTGCTGCGCCTTCAGCTTGATGAGTTCCTTTTCGCTGAACGCCTCGTGTACGATGCACGCGCCCGGCCACAGCAGCATGTCGCGGCCGGTTTTCCGCGCGAAATAGCCGCCGAGGTGCCGGTCGGGGGCGAAGATGATCTTCTGGTCTTTCGGTAGCTGGTCGAGGATGGTTTCCGTCGAGGAGGAGGTGACGATGATGTCGCTGAGCGCCTTCACCTCCGCCGAGCAGTTGATGTAGGTGAGCGCGATGTGATCGGGATGCTCCTCGCGGAATTTGCGGAAGGCGTCTGGCGGGCAGCTGTCCTCCAGGCTGCATCCGGCGTCCATATCGGGCAGGATGACGGTCTTTTCCGGGCTGAGGATCTTCGCCGTTTCCGCCATGAAGCGCACGCCGCAAAAGGCGATGACGTCGGCGTCGGTCTCGGCGGCCTTGCGGCTGAGATCAAGGCTGTCGCCGACGAAATCGGAAATGTCCTGGATCGCCGGATCCTGGTAATAATGGCCGAGGATGACGGCGTTGCGCTCTGTCTTGAGGCGCTTGATTTCGGCGACCAGGTCGAGGCCGGTCAGGGTTTCGGCGGCGCGGGCGTCCATGGGCGGTGTTTCCTTCATCCTAGTCGTCATCCTGAACTCGTTTCAGGATCTCTCGCCATTTGGTGTGCGGTGGCGGGACCGCGTGTGCATTGCCACGAGATCCTGAAACGAGTTCAGGATGACGGATATGTTGTGGATGTTAGCTACCAGACCCGGCTTCGTCGGGGAAGCGGACGTTTACGAC
>JBARZR010000012.1:0-3070 GCA_049650205.1 Pacificimonas sp.
GATCATTTCCGCGCCGCCCGACGTGCAGCGGACCCTGGGCGAGGTCATCCGCCAGCTGGACACGCGACGCGAACAGGTGTTGGTCGAGGCGCTGGTGGCCGAGGTCTCGGACAACGCGGCGCGCGAACTGGGCGTACAGTTCCTGCTGGCGGGGCTGGACGGCACCGTGCCCTTTGCGAGCACCAATTATTCCAACCAAGTCCTGAATCCGAACGCCATTGGCGCGGCGGTGGGGTCGCTGGAGCTGGAGAACCAGACAATCACGGTGGACGGAGAGGTCATCTCCACATCGAACGGCATTGCCGGTTCGCAAGAATTGCAGCAGGCGGCGGCGCAGTCGCTGCTGGGCGTGACCGGCGGGCTTTTCGGGCTAGGCGCGGTGTCTGGCAACACGGTGTTCGGCGCGATCATCAACGCGGTGAAATCGGACACGGCCTCCAACCTGTTGTCGACGCCGTCGATCATGACGCTGGACAATCAGGAGGCGCGCATCCTGGTCGGGCAGGAAATACCCATCACGACGGGTGAGGCTCTGAGTCCGAATTTCGACAATGCGTTCCGCACGGTGGAGCGGCAGAATGTCGGCATCATGTTGCAGGTGACGCCGCAGATCAATTCCGGCGGCGCGGTAAAACTGGACATTTTGCAGGAGGTTTCGTCCATTTCGGGACCGGTCACGCGCGGGTCGTCCGACCTGATCCTCAACAAGCGCGAGATCGAGACGACGATCACGGTGGACGATGGTGACATCGTCGCGCTGGGTGGCCTGCTGGATGAGAATGAACGGCGCACCATCGAGAAAATCCCGCTGCTGGGCGATATTCCCATTCTTGGCGAATTGTTCACCAGCCGCAGCCGGGCGAAGACGCAGACCAATCTTGTGGTCTTCATCCGTCCCCGCATCATCAGAAGCCGCGCCGACGCACAGGCGATCGCGGCGCAGCGCTACGACTATGCACGTGCGGGGCAGATCGCGCGCGATCCGGAGATCGAGCCGTCGCTGGACCGCGTATTGCGGACCTATCTGGACACGGTGCCGCCGACGAGCGTGCCGGACGGGACGGCGACGACGGCGCTTGCAAGTGGTTTCGCCGTTGATGTGGCCGCGTTTCCTGAGCGCGGCGCGGCTCTGAAATACGCCCGCAGACTGGATGAATATGGTCAGGTCGAAGTGGTCGCGCGCGCAGGCACCAATGTCGTGCGGATCGGCCCTGTCGATGCGCGTGCGGATGCGGACGTGCTGCTACAGAGGCTGGCCGACGCAGGCTATGACAAGGCCGTGCTGGTCGACCTGTCGCGGTCGCGCTAATGCGGGACGGGGCGCGGCAGGATGGTTTCACGCTGGTCGAGGTGCTGGTCGCGCTGGGCGTCCTGGGGCTCGCCATGCTGTCTCTGGTCAGGTTGGGCGGTGCGCAGGCGATGACGGCGGTCGAGCTGGAGCAGACGACCTATGCCGATATCGTCGCGGAAAACGCGCTGATCGAAACGCTGATATCGGCGACGCCGCCCGCCTTGGGCACGGCGAACGAGACCGTCACCGCCATGGGCGGGGTCTGGCAGGTTGCACGCGTGGCGCAGCGTACTGCCGAGCCAAAAGTCATGCTGATCGGCATCACCGTGACGGGACCGGACGGGGAAACGGCGCGGCTGGAGGGGATGCGCCGCGATGACTGACAAGCCCGCATCGTCTGGGTTCACGCTGGTGGAGACGCTGGTGGCACTGTTCATCTTCGGCCTGCTGGCGAGCGCAGGCGCTTATACGCTGGGTGTGAGCGTCGAGTCCGCGCAGGCCGTCGAGGAAGTGTCGGACCAGTTGCAGGATTTGCAGCGGTCGCGGGCGGCATTGCGCGCCGATCTGGCGCAGATGACGCCCCGGCGCGGACGCGGAATGGATGGTGCCGCTCGGTCCGTTCTCACAGGTGGTGAAAACGCGCCCGTGCTGCTCGCCTTCACGCGCTTTGGACCGGACAATCCCGATGCGGCGGCGCGCCCGTCGCTGCAATATGTTGAATACCGGATGACGGATGCCGGGCTGGAGAGGCGGGCCGCGGCGCAGCTGGACGGTGCAGTGCCGGTTGCAAGCCTGCTGCTGCCGGGCGCGGCGGCAGCGGAAATCGATTTCCATTATGAAGGTGCCTGGTCGGACACACCGCTTGCCGCGCCCGCCGGGTCGGTCGCGCCTTTGCCGGATGCGATCCGCCTGAATGTCAGCCACCCGCGCTTCGGCAGGGTCGAGCAGCTGTTCCTGGTTGGTGCGGCATGAGCCGCGTTCGATGCGGAGAGCGCGGCATGGCGCTGATCACCGTCCTGATGCTGGTTGCCGTCATGGGCGCGCTGACGGCGACAACACTGGAAGTAATGAGCCGCTCCGTCGCCATGGCCGCAAATGGCCGCAGCGCCATGCAGGGCCATCATTATGCGCGCGGTGCCGGCCTGATCGTCGCCGAGCGCGTCGCGGCGCTGAAGGCGGCCTCGCCGGACCGGCTGACGCTGGCGGGTGGCTGGTCGGATACGCCGGTGACTGTCCCGACGGCGACGGGAAGCATAACGATCCGGCTGTCCGATGCCTCGCATTGTTTCAATCTGAACAGCGTCGTGAGCGGCGCGGCCCCGAACGGCCTGATCCTTAACCCGCTGGGTGTGGAGCAATATGTGGCGCTGGCGCAGGCGGTGGGCGTCGATGCGGCGCGGGCGCGGGCGAACGCCATCACGCTGGCCGACTATATCGATACCGATCCCTTTCCGCAGGGCGGCGGGGCGGAGGACGCCGCCTATCGGAGCGCGGCGATACCGCACCTGACGCCCAATGGGCTGATCGCGCACGCCTCCGAATTGCTGGCGGTGTCCGGTGTCCGGGCAGAAGATTATGCGGCGATGCGACCGTATTTGTGCGCCCTGGGGGATACGGGCGCGGCGATCATCAACCTCAATACCATGGGTGCCGGAGACGCGCCCCTGCTGGCGATGCTGGCCCCCGGCCAGATTTCCGCGGCGCAGGCGCGGCAGGCGGTGGCGGCGCGCCCCGACACGGGCTGGCAGGACCGCGAGGCCTTCTGGACGCAGCCAGCCC
>JBARZR010000013.1:0-4542 GCA_049650205.1 Pacificimonas sp.
ATCTCGACAAGATCACGAAGCTGCGTCTGAATGCTTGGCGACAACCAGCGCGACTTGCGCGACAGGGACTCAGGCGCAACACCGATCGTCTCGCCAAGCTAGCGCTTCGTCGTACGAAGCTGCGCAACGAGAAGATCGGTGGAAATATCCAGTCCCGCGGTAAGGGCGGCAAGGGGCATGTCAATTTTCCTGACGCAATAGCTAGACCGCCAAGATAGCATATTCAAAATGTATCGCAGGAACGTTTTCATGCCGCCGCTATGGCAACCGGCGAGCCAACAAGGCTTCCTCGCCCGCTTCCCAGCAGCCAGTCCGACGCGGCTTCGGCTTTCGCCGCAGCCGTCAGGATCGCCCGGTCGTCCTTTCGCAGTAGTTTCAGCCATGAGGCGATGTAGCTTGCATGATGATCCAGATGCCGGGTCGGCAAGCCCACCTCCGCCCCCAGCATTGCTGCGGTCATCTCCGCGATCAGTTCCTCCGCCGCATAAGCCTGGTCACCGAACCGGCCTTTCAGATTGCGATCAAGCCGCGAACCATGCCCGGTCGCGTGCGCGCACTCATGGGCGAGCGTGGCGTAATAATGCTCGTAATCATCGAAGAGCGACGGCGGTGGCATGGTGATGCGGTCCGCGGCAGGTTCGTAATAGGCGCGGTCGCCATGCTGGCGTACCGGAACGGGAATGCACCCGAAGAAGGCGTCGAGGTCCGCCCGCCGTCCACCGGGATCGGCAATTGGTATTTCGGCCAGCGCGGGGCGGTAGCGTTCAGGCAGGCCGTCGATCTGGTCGGCATTGAACACGCTGTACGATCTGAGAACGCGGCGGGTTTCGGTATCGGGTTCACCGCGCGGGGTTTCCACTTCCTTCTCGTAGGTCTTGTAGAAAATGGCGATGGTGGACTTTTCACTCTTGCGAACCTGGCCGCCAAGCTCAGCCGCCTGACGATAAGTCATCCAGCTCGGCGAGCCGAACCCCTTCGCGTCCGCAACCATCCAGAGCCAGAAGGTGTTCATGCCGCGGTAGGGGACACCATTGGCACGGAGCGGTCGGCTGAAGCCGCCCTGCCCCGTCTTCCATGGTTTGACCCAGGGGGCCGTCCCGGCTTCGAGGCGCTCGATGATGGCGGCGGTAATCGTCGCTGCCGGACTGGTGAATTTGCGGGGCATCGGGACATCTCCAGAAGGCCGTCATTGGCCATCCCGCCCGCAATTCCCTCTCCTCCCCCTGTTCCGGTCGTTCGTCTTCGCCGGCAGTCCACGCGTATCAGGTCGCATATTCGGTCAACCTATAAGGAAAGGGCGTCCCTCCGAAACGGAGGAACGCCCAAACCGATGTCAGCGCCTGTCAGGAGGTCAGGCCGCTTCTTCGGTTATCTTCTGTTCCGGTTCCGGATCACGATCATCGGCCGTAGTGCGGCCACTGCGGTCATCAACGTCATCGCAGTCCCTATCGGCTTCCACTCCGGGTTCTTCGTCATCCGACGGGCCAAACTGCATCTCGGGGGGAAGCCATTTGATCGCCGCCTCCTTGACCTCGACCTTCTCGATAAAGTCGCCGGAGAAGATCTTCTGGGAGGCGGTGCTGAGTTCAGCCTTTTTGCCCTTGGCGTAGCGAACGGCGAGTTCCGAGCCACCGACCTCCGTGAGCGCATTCAGGCTGACGTCTTTCTTCACCCGGTCGAAATAATTCTCCGACGTTGGGCGCCACCATGCCGCGACATCGATCTCAAGGCTTTCCGCGAGGACATCGTGAACGGTCTTCGCTTTTGCATGGGCCACGCAGTTCGCTTCGAGCGACAGCGCGACGATGATCGTCATCCAGTCCGCCTTGGCCGCATCGGACAGCGCGCGGAACGCGATCAGCCGGTCAGACTTCGCTTCCGGTTCGGTCCAGCTGCGATCAAGCGCTTCGGTTGCCTCCGCGAGTGCCTTTGCTGCCGCCGTATCCTCCGGTTTGAAATCACCGATCGGACCGCTGGCGCGTCCCACATCGATGGTCGTCCCGGTATCGCCGCCGTAGGACCGGGCCGCCCGTTCCGCCATCGTGAAGATCAGGAAGTCGAGCGCCAGCGCCGGATCTCCAAGCAGATTGGCGCTAAGGACATCGCGGCGCTGCATGGCTAGCTCATCCCGAAGTCGCTGGGACAGGTCAGGCTTCGCAGGCGCGTTTTCGGAAGAAGCAACGTCGCCATCATCTTTACGGTCGACATCCGGCGCTTTCTCCAAAGGCACGGTGGAGAACAGACCGTTCCGGATGATCGGCTCGCCATTCCGGTCGATCGAAAGAAATGCGCCAATGTTCGCACGAATATCCTCCGGCACGAATAGGGGACGGTCGGTGAGCGCACGGCGTTCGTTCTCAAGTGCCTCGATCCTGGTTTCGGCTTCCTGCCACGTGTCTTCGGTCGTGTCCGCAGCGTTGATGCGGTCCTGCAGCTCCTCACATTCGATATCGATGGCGTCGATGCGGGCGTCATCCTTCTCGCTGAGCGGCAATGGATCGAAATGAACGCGGTGCAGACCTTCGAGGTCGTCCGTGGTCGGAGCATAGCTGCTGAGCAACGGACGTAGCCAACCAAGACCATAATAATCCGCCTGCGCGGGGCATATCTCCGCGATCTTTTCGAGCGCAAGCCGCTCTAGGATCGCCGGATCGAGCCACTGCTCGCTCTCGTCTGCTGCGAACAGGTCGCGTTCGATGCGACCGCCGGCTTCGATATACGCCTCGGGCCCCACAAACTTCGCCTGCGGATCGGATCCGTCGGTCGATTGATGCAGAACCAGACGGCGGATGCCGTCGCTATTTTTGCCGTAGGTCGACCCGTTCAGCTGATCGAACACATGCGCCTGAACCTCGACATCGGCGGTTGCGCCATAAGCCTTGGCCATATCGAGCGTGATGTCGCCGTCATGCAGCGCCTTGAATACGGGTTCGGCAAGGTCGGCCAGGCGCAGCCTGCCCTGCACATGCCGACGTGTGAGACCGAAACGGTCGGCAACGCCCTGTTCCGTGCCGCCCGCGTCGATGATGGACTTGAACGAGGTGCATTCCTCTGCCGGGTTCATGGCGAGGCGCTGCACATTCTCCTGCAGGCTGATCTCGATGGCCTCGGCATCGTCGCACTCGCGGATCTCGACGCCAACGGGATGCGTTTTCTTGATGATCTTCTCATCGGACAGCGCTTTGAGCGCGCGGTGACGGCGGCCACCGGCGATCACTTCAAACTTGCCGCGCTTTGCCTTGCGGACGATCAGGTTCTGCAGAACACCGCCGCGGGCGGCGATCCCCGCTTTGAGTTCGGCGTCGGCCTCGGCCTTGGTCTGACTGCGGACATTGAGAGGTGAGGAAACGAGTTTGTTGAGGGGGACGGTTTGCATCGAACTTCTCCTGGGATTTGCGCCATTCCGAACACCGGAACGGCTACCCAGGCGAAGCCCCCTCCCCTCATTTTCACCGGAGCCGGATCAGTCGCGGATCAAGCGCCAGACCGTGCCCGTGTCTTCATCGCGCACGAGATCGATATGCTCGCCATCGAAATGATAACCGAGTGCACGCGCGGGCCGGGGGATGGCGATGACATCCGGCCAGAATGCCGCCAGGCAGTGCCCGCCTGGATCGCGAACGCTCGGATACACGATGCCGTCGCCGCCGTTATCACGAATTACGCGGGCAAGCGCCCGTGACGGTCCCCAGTCGTCTGGCGAGAGAAGCTCTTCGAAAACTCCATCTTTACGGACGTCATGCAGCCTTGCGGTGACGGATCCGACAAGTTCGCGCATCTGCGTGGACCAGCCCGGTGCTTCGGCGGTCGCGCGCAGAAAAATGGCGCGGTGCGAGGCGGTTTCCGCGACGGCGGTTTTGAAAGTGCGGGCGGCGTAGTAGGCGCCGAAGTTCCCGTCATGAAACCGGCCCTGCCGATCGGTGCTTACATGCGTGAACGGGGCCATAACGAGCGAAGCGCCCGGACCGCCGACGCGGCGGTTTTCCGGCACCAGATCGAGATTGCCGATCGTCTCGGCGATGCGCGGGTTGGTCTTGGATTCGGCTGCACCCAAAAGCGCCCAATCGGCGGGATCGGCAATATCTTCAAAGAGATCGATCGGCGGATGCCTTGTGGAGATGATCCGCCGTGCATCAGACCACTCGACAAGCGAAAGCAGAGGGAGTTTCATGAGGACATCGTCCAGCAAGACAGACCGTAATAAACGCCTGTCGCGGCTCGCGACCAGCTAGCCGCGGGCGGCGTCGAGGTAGCGGCGGACACGCATGAGGTCGGTGAGTTCGCCGCCGGTCATGATGTCGAGTGCGGACTTGCCGTCGAAGGCATCGTTTGAACGCTTGACCCAGCCATAGGAACGCGCGTTGTCCGCGAAGAGTATGCGCAATGCCTTGTGAATGCCCATGAGGTTCGACAGCCGCGTCTTGAGGTCGGTGCCGATGCGCCCGATCTCGCCGCGTTTCCAGCGGCTGAGCGTCGCGGGCGAGATACCGCCGAGAAGCGTCCGCGCGTCGACGTCGGCGAGCTTCCAGCGCGCGAACAGAT
>JBARZR010000014.1:0-4766 GCA_049650205.1 Pacificimonas sp.
CCGGTGTCGAGCCCGGCCTCCATTTGCATGATGGTAACGCCTGTCACCCTGTCGCCCGCCAATATTGCGCGCTGCACCGGCGCGGCTCCGCGCCAGCGCGGCAGCAGCGAGGCATGGATATTCAGGCAGCCATATGTCGGCGCATCCAGGACGGCCTGAGGCAGGATCAGGCCATAGGCGGCAACGATGGAGATATCGAGATCAAGCGCCGCCCAATCCGCCTGCGCCGATTTGTCCTTCAGGCTGGCAGGGGTGCGCACGTCCAGTTCCAGCGTTTCCGCCAGTTCGTGCACTGCCGAGCGCTGCAGCTGCTTTCCACGCCGCGCTGCACGGGGCGGCTGCGTATAGACGGCCGCAATGTCATGCCCGGCGTCCTGAAGCGCACGCAGCGCCGTTGCCGCGAAGGGCGGGGTTCCCATGAAGGCTATTCGCATAACGCGCGGACTAGCAGCTTCGCCCGGGCCCGCCTACATGGCTTCTTATGTCTTCCCCCGAAATCGAGGCGCTGACCCAGGCGCTGGCCAGACTTCCCGGCCTCGGTCCGCGTTCCGCACGGCGGGCCGTGCTGCACTTGCTGAAGCGCCGCGAGACGGCGTTGAAACCGCTTCAGGCCGCGCTTGAGAATGTCGACGCACGCATGTCGAACTGCCAGCGTTGCGGTAATATCGATACGTCCGATCCCTGCCATATCTGCACCGATCCGCGCCGCGATGACGCTCTGCTTGCTGTGGTGGAGGACGTCGCCGACCTATGGGCCATGGACCGCGCGCGGCTGTTTTCCGGTCGTTATCATGTCCTTGGCGGACGACTGTCCGCGCTGGAAGGCGTGGGGCCGGAAGACCTTTCGGTCGAGGCGCTTATGGCGCGCGTCAGGAACGGCGACATTCAGGAGGTCGTCCTCGCCATGAATGCGACGATGGAGGGACAGACCACTATGCACTATCTCGCCGAGCGGATGGAGGATGCGGGCGTGTCGATCACGACGCTCGCACATGGCGTGCCCGTGGGCGGTGAGCTCGATTATCTCGACGAGGGGACGATTGCCCAAGCCTTGCGGGCACGGCGGCCACTTTCTAAATAGGCGCCATGGCCATTCTTCCGATCCTCGAAGCCCCCGATCCGTGTCTGAAACAGGTCTCCGCGCCCGTCGAGAATGTGACCGACGACCTGCGCCGTTTGATGGATGACATGCTGGAAACCATGTACGAAGCGCCGGGTATCGGCCTTGCCGCGATCCAGGTTGGCGAGCCTGTCCGCGTATTGGTCATCGATCTTCAGGAAGTTCCGGAGGGCGCGGACGAGGATGATCCCGAAATCGAGCGTATCCGCGCGCCGCTGTATTTCGTGAACCCCGAAATCTACGAAACGTCGGAAGAGCTGACGACCTACAATGAAGGCTGCCTTTCCGTGCCCGAACAATATGCCGATATCGATCGTCCGTCGGTTATTCGCGCCCGCTGGCTGGACTATGACGGCAATGCGCATGACGAAAAGATCGACGGCTTCCTGGCTACGGTTCTTCAGCATGAAATGGATCATCTGGAGGGTATCCTCTTCATCGATCATCTGTCGAAGTTGAAACGCGGCATTGTTCTGAAAAAGCTCGCCAAGCAACGCCGCCTCGCCGCCTAGACCGGTTTCAATAGCGATTGCCCACCTGTCCGCCCCGCGCTAACGCTGGCGGGATGGGGCAGGATGAACGTGCGGACGCGCGTGACGCGAATGGACTGAACGACGGCCACGGCCAGCGTCGTCTCGTCATTCTTGTCCTACTGCTGTTCCTGTTACTGATGGTCGTGCGTCTGTTCGATATGTCACCGCTCCGGACCCTGCGTGAGGCGGCCTTCGCGCCGCTTCAGGACGCGCAGGGCGAAGATATCGGCCTGGGCCGAGTCACCATAATCGCCATTGACGAGCGGAGTCTCGTTTCCGAGGGGCAATGGCCGTGGCCACGTGATCGGATGGCGCGGCTTGTGGAGACGATGGCGGCTGCCGAGCCCGCCGCGATCGGTCTCGGTTTCCTGATGAGCGAGGCGGACCGGCTTTCCCCTGCCAATGACCAGGCGCTCGCCGCGGCCATGCGTGGTGCTCCCGTCGTACTTGCCACCGCGGCAGCGCCCGTTCTGTCACGCGAGCGTGAGCGCAGTCTGAAACTGGTGGAGCCGACACTGGCATTGCGCGAAACCGCCAGCGGTTTCGGCATGATTTCCACGCTACCGGAACGCGATGGACATGTGCGGTCGATGCCGGCGAAACTTTCGCTGGACGGCGTGACCTATCCCGCCTTCGGGATGGAATTGGCCCGTGTCGCGACCGAAGTACCCGCCATGATCACTCGCAACAACCTGCTCGATGGCCGGCGCATCATGCTGGGCGACATCAGTGTCAGCCCGGACCGGCGCGGGGCGGTCTGGATGCGCTTTGCACCGGGCGATCTTGTCGATCAGATCAGTGCGGCGAAACTCCTTGCGGAGCCCGCACTTGCCGGAGGTCTGAAAGACCGGGTTGTCATTGTCGGGCCGACCGCCGCGGGGCTCACCGGCCTGTCGCTGTCACCGCAGAGCGATACGCTCGTCGATATGGAATTGCAGTCCATCTTCGTTGCCAACCTTCTAAGTGAGAGTTTCCTGTCGCGTCCGATGTGGATCGCACTGATGGAGGGAGTAATGGCGGCGCTCCTTTCCTTCGCGCTGCTTTCATTTTATCTTCGCAGACGTCCGCTCGGTCCCGTCGGCACTGGCTCTGCCATTATCGCCATCATTCTCGCTCTTGGTGCGTTGTCATGGCTGCTGGCGGCGAGTGCGGATCTGCTCCTCGACTGGACATTGCCTGCGCTTGCGCTGCTTCTGACCGCCGCAGCGATGACCGTCCACTGGCGCCATAATCTCAGGGGCCACAGGCGCGCGCGGGAGCAGGACCGGGTCACGGCGATGCTCATGGTCCGCACGTCGGAAAACGCCCGTCGCAATTTCTATCAGAATCTCAGTCATGAGCTGCGCACGCCGCTCAACATGATCGTGGCGGGGGCGGAGATGATCCGCGATGGGGTTCTCGGCCCGGTGAAGCCGCCCGAATACACGCGCTATGCGGACGATATCCACGGGGCGGGCGTACAGATCACGCGCATGTTCGAGCGCATGATCGACTTGGGCAGCGCCAGTGTCGACCGGGTGCGAATGGAGGAAAGCCCGTTTCCCCTTCGCGTCGCCCTTGACCATGCGCTTCTCGCGACAGGCGCGCCGCGTGCCTTCCATCTCGACCTCCCGCGGCCCATGCCGTCCTGTCTGGGCGATCGCAAGATGATTGAAATCGCCCTTGCCAATGTAGCGGAAAACGCGCTGAAATTTCGCGCGGGCAGTGCGGCGATCATGGTAGAGGCGGCACGCCGCGCAGGTCGTTTTGAAATTTCGATCGAGGATGACGGTCCCGGACTTTCCCCAGAACAGATCGCCGTCATCGGGCAGCTTCACGTCGACGGGAACATACAGGCGGCGCGCAAAACGCGCGGCCTGGGGCTTGGTCTCGCGCTTACGCGCTCAATACTGGAACTGCATGGCGGCGGCATCGAGGTTCAGGCGGGCCGCAGCGGTGCGTATAGTCGCCTTGTATTACGCATTCCCTCTGCCAGACTGATCTGGTAACGCTGATATGGATCAAGAGGGGAATTTCTGATGCCAAAACTTCTTTTGCTGCCCATATTGGCATTATTCCTCTGTTTTTCAGCGCCTCTTCATGCCCAGACGGTCGCTGTCGGCACAATCAAGAGCCTTAGCGGCAATGTCACCATCTTGCGTGCCACGCCCGTGACTGCCCAGGTTGGAGACAAGCTGGCGGCGAATGATGTCATACAGGTGGATGCAGGCAGCGTCGGAATGACCTTTCAGGACGGCACGCGCGTATCGCTCGGGCCGAAGACCCGGTTCGAAATTTCCGAATTCGAATTCGACCCGGTGGAGGGCAAGCTTGGCATGTTACTGAGACTTATCAGCGGGAAATTACAATATATCAGCGGCCGGATTTCCGAACTTGCGCCTGACTCGGTGAAGGTTGAAACGCCCGTGGCCACGGTCGGCGTACGCGGAACCCGCTTTGTCGTGGAGGCGCGCTGACATGGCCTATGTCTACAGGGCATCTTTTCTAGCTGCGGCCTTGCTGATCGGGGGCTGCGCCTCGAAATCGACATTCGTGCTTTTACCGGAGGATGACGGGTCGGTCGGTGAAGTCACGGTCAGCAATGCGGGCGGGACGCGAACGATGAGTGGCGCCTATTGGGCGGTCGATGTCGCAGACGCCGCCGCGCCGCCGGATGCGCCCGATGAGGTAGATGCCGCCTATGTCCAGGCCAGGTTTGGTGACACGTTGAGCGCAACGCCACGAGAACCGCTATCGCTCATTCTCTATTTCGGCTCGACGGCGGAAGATCTGACAGCGGAATCGGAAGCGGAGATTGATCAGATCGTCGCCGCATATGGTCAATATGCCTCACCCGAAATCCGGGTGATCGGCCATACCGATACAACCGGGGGCGCCGATGCGAATGACGCGCTTTCGCTCGAGCGTGCACAGGCGATCCGGGACAAACTCGTTGCCGAGGGCGTTCCCTCAGACATTATCGAGATCGCGTCGCACGGTGAATCCGATCTATTGATCGACACAGCTGATGAAACCCGTGAACCACGCAACCGCCGGGTCGAGGTGACCATCCGCTAGAGCAGCGCGGCAATCTCGGCCGCGACATCGTCCGGGGTCCGCAATTCGTTCTGGTC
>JBARZR010000015.1:0-1900 GCA_049650205.1 Pacificimonas sp.
GTCAAGCGCAGCGCGAGCGGCAGCATGCGCCGCCCAGGCGCGCATATCGCCACGCTGACGACGAGCAATGCTGCACGTCACTGACGGTGAGCTTGGTAGCTGCATCTGCATGGCTGATGCGCAGCACGTTGTAGCCATGCTGCGCTGCATGCTCGCAGATGCGGCGGTCGTCGGCCACCTGCTTGCTGTCGCGGTGATTGTTGTCCCATCGCATGTGTTGCGCGCCATCCCAGTACACGAGCAAGCCAGCGCGTATTGCTGCTGGGGCTGCTGATGGGTGCTCATCTGCAAGTATGAGTTTGTCCACGCTGCCTTTGCACACGGCCGATCTGGCAAACGGCTTGATCGCATGCACAATTGCGCGCCGCGCCTGCAGTGCCATGCTCTGCCAGGTACTGCGCAAGCAAGCGCTCCTTCTCTGAGCATGCGTGCGGCGCAGACACCTGATGCCGCTCACAAATCTTCCTGACCGCGCCTGCGTCGTTGCGGACGGTGCAGATGAGCTGCGCGGGGCTGCGCACTGAGGTCACGTTCAGCACTTTGACATGCCTGTTGGCTGAATCTTTGCAGGACCCCTGCAGAGGGCAGAAGACCTGCTGTTCAAGTGCGGCAGCTGGCATGCACTGCCCTGCTGGTAACCAGATGTGTTGCTCCACCAGCTGCTGATGTGCCTCTGTGCGCCGCTCTTTGGCCCTGGCTTCCTGAGCGCGCTGCCTGGCAGCTGGTCTCCACATGTCTGACCCTGCTGCATCATGACAAAGCCCAAAGGCCGGCCGAAAGGCTCCAAAAGGCCACGTGCAATCTCTCAGTCATCAGTGGTCAAAGCTGTCAAGAGTTGCAAGGCCTGCACGAATGTGCGCGCCATCCTAAGTATTCAAATTGAACGTACTCACAAGCAGACGTGCGTGTTTGGGGCGTTACAGCGTGCAATGACGGCACGCATACTCTTGACTAGGTCAAGCTTTGTTGCGCGCATGTTTGACCGCGGTCGAGCAGGCAACGGTGCTGGGCCACACTGGATGCCGTAATCGTGCCACGCTGCCGGAGAATCGCAAGTTGTGCCGTTTTGTTCACATCCTGTGGACCCAAGACCGCACGCAAAGCATCACACACTTCGACAAGTAGTCTGTGGAGTGTTTGCAGTTGCAAATGTAGCTTCGGAGCACTTGTTGACTGCGTACTTTGCTGAAAGCAGGTGCTGTGGCGCGATTTTCAAACCATTTTGCCACTGCCAGGCTCATAATGACTCCTCTTTCTGCGCACCCACTTCTCAGACATTGCATATTGATATGCTGCATCAGTCTATGAAACGATGTAGCCCCTCCTTCAGCATGCTTGATGCTTTGGCACGGTTTTCCTCTGGGTGAGTCACTGCAGGGCTGCTGGTACTTAATTTGCACACAGGTTCAGATGGAGCCATTTGCCGGTGCTACTAAGAGCTGCCCCGGCCCAGCCCGGCCACAGACCAACATGAAATGATCACTGGCAGCTCCTGGAAGTGGTTGCAAGCGAAATCCTGTCTCATGTGGGAAGTCGATTCTGCCAAATTGCATGTCAAGCGCTGCAATCTGAGTCATGAGCATGCGGATCAGCAATCATTGCTTCCTGACCCGGGCTCCCCAGCACTTGCCCTGCCACCCACAGCCACATCAAGTCTACAGCAACAGCATGCAACAAGCTTGCAATGATCTGCATTCATCTTATGCGCGCGCCAGCACTCACTGAGCAACACACATTTCACGTGTTGCGAATGACGCCGCAAGTCAGGCAGGCCTGGCTTTTGGCTGCTCTTTTGCAGCAGACTCCTGACAGCTGTTCTGCATCTCATCATGCTCTCGCCCAACAAAAGCCAGACCTCCTTCACATGGATACCTGTTTCGTGTCTACACCCTTGTTTCAC
>JBARZR010000016.1:0-31811 GCA_049650205.1 Pacificimonas sp.
TCCAGCGCCAGTCGCAGCATCGCACCGGGCGGGGTCAGGCCCAGGGGCGTACCTGCGGAATCGTCCAGCTCCACGCCCCAGCGCCGCATCTGCGCGGCGACCCGGCGGGCAAGGGCACGGTCGGGCGTCACCAGTGTTGCCGTGCGCTCCGGCGTCTCCAGAACCTCCCGCATGGCGAGCGCGATCGCCATCGCCTCCTCGGCGGGGGATTGCAGTTCGATTCGGCGCAGACCCTGGGCGGCGTCTTCAGGTAGAACCACATCGCGCCAGTCTGCGGTCAGTTCCGGCGGCGCGAAGGCGTGCGACAGCAGCGTGGCACGCGAATGCGGATCGTCCATGCCTGCGCGCTCCGGCCAGTCGCGCGTTTCGGCGCGGGCGATGGACATGCCGTCGAGCAACAGCTTCAATGGCACCTGCGGATGTGGCTGGGCGGGGGCCAGGCCGTCCCACGTCTCCTCGGCCATCATCGTATCGAGGCCAGGCAGCACCACCACTCCCTGCGGCATGCGCGCGATCACGCCCAGCAGCTCGGCGCCCGCGGGTTCGGCACTGGAAATGCCCGCCGCGATCACGGGATACCGCGGCGGCGTCGTCTTCCATTTCGTTGCCAGGCGGCGGATCAGCCGTTGCCGCTGCGCCGCGCTGTCCGACTTTCCAATGTGTGCCAGAACCTGCGGCCATGCCTCCCGCACGATGTTCAGAAACGTCGCCGTGTCCTGCCAGTGTTCCGCCATGTCCGCCTCGACGGCGCTGTCCAGCGCGTCGGGTTCGACCTCGTACAGCTGCATCAGGTCAAGCGCGCGG
This sequence comes from Pacificimonas sp., assembly GCA_049650205.1. Classification (GTDB taxonomy): domain Bacteria; phylum Pseudomonadota; class Alphaproteobacteria; order Sphingomonadales; family Sphingomonadaceae; genus Pacificimonas. The sequence continues at coordinate 805 of JBARZR010000016.1, forward strand.
CCCAGCGCTTCGGCGTAGCGCAGGGTTTCGACCTTGGCCCGGCTTTGTCCAGTGCGCTTCTGCCAGCGTTCCACCAGCGGCATCAAACGCAATGTGCGCTCCAGCGTATCGATGGCGGGGGCATCGTCCCAATCCTCGACCAGCGACACTCCGGGCATCAGCTCGTCATCCAGATCGCCTAGCGTGGTCAGCCGGGGCAGCAACAGCGCGCCATTCGACGCCCGGACAAAGGCTTCGGTGACGCTTCGCACCGCGCGGCGGCTGGGAAGGATTACCAGCGTTCGCGCAAGCGCCAGTTCGCTATCGTGGGTGAAGGGGAACCCATCGATCAGACCCGTCGCCAGCCGGTCGGCGAAAGCGCCCTGTGGCGGGATGGTATAGACGGCAGGTTCAGGCACCCGCCAGCAGGTCTTCCGTCTCGCGCACCGCCTCGGGCGTACCGACATGATACCAGCCGCCCTGATGCGCCATGCCGTATAACCGCCCGCTTTCGATCACCCGGTCCCAGATCAGGTTGAAGCTGAAGGGCCCGTCCGGCGTGTCCTGGAACAGGCTGGCCTTCACGATCTGTGTGCCGGAATAGATGAAGGGTGCCAGCCTGACGCCCGACTGCCGTACCAGTTGCCCAGTCCCGTCCATGCGGAAATCGCCATTGCCAGTATAGCCCGTCGCGCGGGCCAGCGGCACCATAAGCAGCAGCGCATCCATGACCTCCGGATCCCAGCGTTCCGCCATCAGCGCCAGCGTGTCCTGCGGTCCATCGACCAGGATGTTATCGCTGTTCGTGACATAGAATGGGTCGGCATCCAATAGGCCGAGGGCCTTCTTCGCGCCGCCGCCTGTCTCCAGAAGCTCGTCCCGTTCGTCCGACAGCCGAATGTCGAGGCCATGACTGACGCGCGCGACATGCGCCTCCACCTGTCCGGCCAGATAATGCGTGTTGACGACGGCGCGCGGTATCCCGGCGCGGGCGACACCCTCCAGCGCATAGTCGATCAGGGCCTTGCCGTTCACCGCGATCAGCGGCTTTGGCCGGGTCGCCGTCAACGGGCGCATCCGCCTCCCAAGACCGGCCGCCAGAACCATTGCCGCCTTCGGCATTTCGGCATTGACCTTCGGCCTCAGTTTCAGCGGAGCCTTGATGCTGTTCATCGATCGTCCTTCAAGCGTGTCCGCGCCGGTTGCGGCAGATGCGTATCGAACCAGTCCTTGAGCGGAGCCAGCGCCGGATGCGCGAGATTGCGGTCGAGATATTCCCAAAGACGTGGCAGGTGCGCCAGATAACGCGGCTTCTCGTCGCGCCGCCATAGCCTGACGAAGACACCCAATATGCGCGCCGCTCGCTGCGCGCCCATGACGGCGTAACTTGCGCGAAAGGCATCCTCGTCCAGTTTTCGCGCCGCCAGATAGCGCGCGGTCATATCCGCCTCCAGACCCGGCAGCATGTCGCGCCGCGCATCCTGGAGCAGGGATACCAGATCGTAGGAAGACGGCCCGCGCATCGCGTCCTGAAAATCAAGAATGCCAACGCGGCGCGCGCCCTCCCGACCCGGCAGCCACATGAGATTGGGCGAGTGATAGTCCAGCTGCACCATGCGATCGGCGTCGTAATCCGCAGCCGCCAATACCTTCGTCCAGGCCGCCGCATGACTGGAGCGCACGTCATCGGACGCCGCCCCGCCCATCAGTTCCGGCCAGTGCCAGTCGAGCAGCAGTTCCGCTTCCCTTATCATGCGTGCGGACGTGTAATCGTCGATGTGGACCAACCCCAGCTGCGTCGGCATGGGATGGCGGTGCAAGATGGTCAACACATCCGTCGCCGCGCCATAAAGCTCACGCGCATCGGCGTCGGACGCGGATTGCAGATATTCGAAATATTGCCGCGTCCCCAGATCCTCGAGCAGGATCAACCCATCGGACATATCCGTGGCGTATATTTCCGGGCCGCTCATGCCCCGCGCGCGGATTTCCAGCGCCAGCTCGACGAACCATTCCGAGCGTTCGGAGGGGTCCGGTGCGTGCATCAGGATTGCCCGCGCGCCGTCCGCGCGGGTCAGGCGGAAATAACGTCGGAACGCGGCATCCGCGCTGAATTCCGTTCTGTCGGCGTCCGCCCATCCCACCGCCGCCAGAAAGGCGGGCGCGGCGGGCGGCAAGTCTAAAGGCTGGCCCATCGGGCCTCCCAGCCTGGCGGCACGTCCGCTGTCAACCGCCGTGTCTGATCGCCGGTCCCGGAAAGCGACAGCGCCAGTGCCGGCGACGGCACATATTCCCCGCCGCGGTCCGGCCACTCGACGATGAGGGCCCCCTCTTCCAGCACCTCGTCCAGGGCCAACGCAGCTGCGTCTTCCGGTTTTTCCAGCCGGTAGAGATCGGCGTGCCACACCGGCAAACGCATGGCCGCATCATCATAGGGTTGAACCAGGGTATAGGTCGGCGACGGCACCTCACCCACATGACCCACCGCCCCCAATATACCGCGCGCAAGCACCGTCTTTCCGGTACCAAGCGGTCCCGACAGCGTCACGACATCGCCGGGCATCAATATCGCGCCGAGATCCGCTCCAAATACAAGCTGAGCCGCCTCGGACTCAAGCGTCTTCACGACCGCTTCACTTCGCTCGCGACCGGTGCGGGCGCACGGCGGGGCAGCGTCAGGCGCATTTCCGTGCCCTTCCCCACAGTCGAATTCATGTCGAGCGTTCCGCCGTGCAGCAGCACGATTTCCTTGACCAGAGAAAGGCCCAGACCGACCCCCTGCGTCGCGCCGGAGTTGGACCCTTTCTGGAACCGTTCGAAAACAAGGTCCTGCTCATCGCGGGGAATGCCAATGCCCGTGTCGGTGACGTTTATGGTGAGGTCGCGCGCACTGCCGGCCGCGCGGATCGTCACGTCGCCGCCTTCCGGTGTGAAGCGGATGGCATTGGAAACGAGGTTGTAAAGCGCCTGTTTGAGACGCACGGGGTCGCCCGGCACATGGCCCATATCGTCCGGCATGTGCAGATCGAAACCGACACCGCGATCGCGCGCGCCATTTTCGGACATTGTCTTTATACTCCGGAGGAGCGCGGCGATATCGACCTCCTCCCGTTCCAGTGCCAATCCCTGCGCGTCGCTGACGGACAGGTCAATGATGCTGTTTATCATGGTGCGCAGCCGGTCGGCGGACGTCAGGATGGAGTCGACATAATCGGCCTGCTTTTCATTGAGGTCGCCGCCAATTCCCATCTGCAACAACTCACCAAATCCCGCGATTGCGGTTAAAGGCGTGCGCAGTTCGTAGGACATGCTTTCGACGAAACGGCTTTTTGCCTCGTCGGCCGCCTCCAGCGCCTCGTTCCTGTCGCGAAGCGCGATCTCGACCCGTTCGGAATCGGTCATATCGATAAAGGTGAACAGCGCGTTGCCGTCGGGTAGCGGTACGGCGGCAAAACGCAGGTAACGGCCGTCATCGAGTTCCAGCAGCCCGGTCCGCTCCTTCCGCCCATCCGTCGATGCGCTGATCAGCCCGCGCATCATGTCCGCGGCATCGCCGTCGCGCACACCAACTTTGGCAGCGGCGAACAGCGTATCCACATGCGGATTCTCGCTCATCATGTCCTGCGGCAGATGCCACACGTCCCGGAACGCGATATTATGGAACTGCAGCCTGCCCGATACGCCAAACACCGCCACCGCTTCATGCAGATTTTGCAGCGTCGCGTCCTGTACCCGCACCAGCTGGTCGCGCGACGACGCCAGTCGCAGACGCTCCGACTGGTCCTCGAAGATCAGCAGCAGGCCGCCATCCGGCGTCGGCTGCGCCAGTACCCGCAGGACCATGTTGTCGGGCAGCACCCAGGTTTCCTCGATTCCGCTGTCCGCACTCAGGAACCAGTCGCGCCGCGCAGCCTTCCAGCTGGGGAAATCGCGCTGCTCCGGCAGGCGCCGCGCCTCGCGCATATGTTCGAGGACGCGCTCGAACTGCGGTTCCTCGGCCAGCATGTCGTCGTCTATCTGAAACAGCCGCTGAAAAGCCTGGTTCGCGGACTTCAAATGTCGCTCGGCATTGAAGCGCACCACCCCCGCCGACAGCCGCTCGAACATTTCCGCCTGCGCTTCTGCGTAACGGTCCCTTTCCGACCGCGCCTCGTCACGCTCGGTGACATCGAGCGCGAAGCCCGCGACTTCGCCCGACGCCAGCGGCACATTCGCGATCCGCAGCCGCCTTCGCTCGCCGCCGACGACCGTGGTTTCTTCCCGAAGCTGGAGCTCGCCCTTCTGCAGCGCAAGGCGGGCCGCCGCCCGTGGCAGCAAGGTCAGCGTTCCCGTCAGCAGCTCCATCTGCGCGGCGACGGCAATGGCGGGCGTTTCCGCCTCAACCGCTTCGGCATAGCTGTTATTGACCTCGACCAGATTCAGGTCACGGTCCCGCCGCCATACGGGCACGGGCGCCGCCGCGATCATCGCGCGCGCCGCCTCGGACCGGTTGATTTCCTCCGTCCGCGTGGTTTCCATTTCCAGCAGGCGCGCATCAGCTTCGGTGGTATCCGCGAACCAGATGACGACTCCCCGGGCCCCGGCGACCTCGGGCGGCGCTGCGCGGCCAGAAGCGAGCAATTTGGAGCGCCCATCCGCGCTTTCCAGCGGCAGCGTGAACGGCGCTCCCGATACGGCAGTGGCTGCGATGGCCGCCTCGAGTGCGGTAAACCCCTCCCCCTCGAATCCGGCTTCTCCATCGGGGGCGAGTTCGGAAAACGCGGCCACCACCCGGTCAAGCCTAAGCCAGGATCGCAGGGTGTCGGAGGTCGTCACCCGCCCCTCGTCGCCAACGATCAGATACGCCTCCGGCACCGTCGCCAGCAATCCGCGTAATCTAAGTCCCCATGCCTGCGCAGTCTCCGCCTGCGCCCGAATCCGGGCAGAACGAATGACCGTCCACAGCGCGAAAAGCAGCCACGCCGCCGCCACTGTGAGTGCCGCCGTCGTCGGCACGTCGAACGCGAACCGGCCTTGCGCGCGGGCAGGCCAGGGATGAAAACAGAGGACCAGGAGAACAGAAACAAACCGCATCCCCGCCGGTCCTAGCGCATCCAGAAGCACAGGGGAATCCGCTAAGTGGCACGACCTCGCGCGTCCGGAATGACGAAAAAGCAGGCAGAGGCACGGAATCGCGTTAGGCAGCTGCGCAAATTTTTTGCAGTGCAGCATTTGCAGTTGACAACAATCCCGCTCAGGAGTTCTTGTCAGTTTTATGACGGCGTTTGGGATGGCGCTGTGGGAACATTGAGGGGAATGATTATGACCAATTCGACGCTGACAAGCGTTCTTCGTCTGACGACGGCGCTTACGATGGCCGCCGCCGTTCCCGCTTTCGCGCAAGAAAGCATAGACACTGCCGACACAGGCGCTCAGGCAGATGAGGACATTATCATCGTCACGGGGACGCGCCTCGCACGCGACCTGAACGAAGCTGCGCCTTCACCAGTAAGTACAGTGAATCTGGAAGACATTCGTTCGACTGGTGTCGTCGATGTTTCCGAAGCGCTGCGCGAGATTCCGGCGCTTTCCAACTCCGGAACGATCGCTGACTCGCTTGAACGTGGTGCGGGCGGCATTGGGCAGGCAACATTGAACCTTCGCGGGCTCGGCTCCGAACGGACCCTGGTGGTCGTCAACGGGAAACGCCATGTTTCCGGTGTCGCCGGGTCACAGATCGTCGATGTTTCCAGCATTCCCAGCCTGCTAATCGAGCGTGTCGAGGTGCTGACAGGTGGCGCCTCTTCCGTCTATGGTGCGGACGCGGTGACAGGCGTCGTAAATTACATTCTGAAAGAGGATTTCGAAGGTGCCGAACTTAACGGGCAGGTCGGTCTGTCTGAAGAAGGCGATGGATTTACCGGATCGATCGAAGCTGTCGTCGGTACCAATTTCGCCGACAATCGCGGTAACATCGCCTTTTCCGCCGGATATAACCGAATCAACGAATTGCAGCAGGGCGACCGCGCCTATGCTGCGAACAACCGGATCGCGAATGCGGGCCTGACTTATGGCAACCCGGCAAAGCGATTCCAGCAGGGCGATATCACCGCTGCGAATACGCCGAATTTCTTCAACTTCTTCAATGTGGACAATGGCCTATACCCATATGGATTTGCCATTCCCCTTCCAGATAGCGACAATTACGAATCAATCTTCGGGGACGGGACGACTCCGACCGCTGCCGAGCAGGCTCTGATCGATGCATCGATCGCCGCACCGGCAAATTCGTTCGAAGCCTTTCCAGTGTTCGCGATTTCGTCGAACGAAGGCCTGGTATTCCGCAGGGATTTCGGATTCTTCAATGCAGACATAAACAACAACGGCGTACAGGATTGCGAAGAATCCTATATCGGTTTTACCGGTTTCGGCGGTGGCGGCTGTTATGTCACCACTGCGGATGGCGGTGTCCGCATTTTCCAGGATGGCATTGTCGCGACCAGCACGAACCAGTTCGGCGGTGATGGCGCCCCTGAGTCCAACAGCGCTGAATCCCTGATCCCACGCAACGAGCGGATCAACTTCAACCTTCTGGGCAGCTTTGAATTTTCGGAAGGAGCGACGGCCTATTTCGACGCGAAATATGTAAACTCGGAAACCCGTTCGCAAAACCCGTACAATACGTTCTACGATTCACTCCTGATCCGTGAAGACAATCCCTTTATTCCGGATGTACTGGCGGATGACGCGGACGAAGCGGGCGGCCTGCGTGTGTCGCGTGACTTCACCGACCTCGGCCCGGGTTTTACTACAGCCAAACGGGAAACTTACCGGCTGGTAGCGGGTTTGAGAGGCGCGATCACCGATCATCTCGATTATGACTTCTCCGCCAACTACGGGCGCTTCGAATCCGATGTGACCAGCTCGAACACGGTTCTTTACGACCGCCTGTTCGCAGCATTGGATGCCGTTGACGAAGGTGAGTTCACGACCGGTGTGGCGAATGGCAATGTAGTTTGCCGTTCCGATCTGGACGGCGGCGATAATCCCTATCCCGGCAGTCAGTTCTTTCCGGTCATTGCCCCCGGCTTCTTCACCTTCAACCCAGGCGACGGCAGCTGTGCCCCGATCAGTCTGTTCGGCGGTACGAACAGCGTCAGCCAGGCTGGCGTCGATTTCATAACGGTCCCGACGACGAACAAGTTCACACTTGAGCAGCTCGTATTCTCAGCAGCCCTCGTTGGCGATACAGGCGCGTTTCTCACACTTCCGGGCGGACCGGTCCAGTTCGCGCTTGGCACGGAATTCCGCGAGGAAATCTCGAAATCGCGCTTCAACGATTTCTCGCGTGGTATCCTGCAAATCGATACGCCGGACGGAAACGCCGGTGACTTCATCGGCGATATCAGCGACAACAACTCGCTCGACTTCGACGCCTCGACGCGGACGTTCAATTCCGGCGGGTCGTTCGACGTGTTCGACTTCTTCGGAGAGGTCCGGTTGCCGATCCTGAGTGACCGCCCCTTCTTCGACGAACTGGAACTGAGCGCGGCGGCCCGCTATTCGACCTACTCAACGGTCGGCGGTACGTTCACATGGAATGTCAGCGGCATCTACGCGCCGATCCCCGATATCAAGTTCCGGGGAACATATGCGCAGGCCGTCCGCGCGCCGAACGTATCCGAGTTGTTCGATCCGCAGCAGGGTACCGTCTTCCGGCCCATCGATCCGTGCGACCAGAACCAGATCGACACTCTGGCAGGGTCGGACGATCCCGATATCCGCGCGACAGCGGCAAATCGTACAGCCAATTGCGATGCGGAACGGGCAGCCATTCTCGGAGCGGAGGCTCTGGATAACGACTACACCGACCCGCTGACCGCGCGGTTCCCCGGAACCACCGGCGGCAATCCCAACCTTGAGGAGGAAACCGCGAAAAGCTATACGGTCGGCGCGGTCATACAACCCCGTTTCGTGCCCGGGCTGACGATTACTGCTGACTATTACAATATCCGCATTGATGACGCGATTTCCGCCGTCAGTTCGCAAGACATTGTCGATGGTTGCTATGATAACAGCGAGTTCCCGAACCAGTTCTGTGGTCAGTTCGACCGTAGCGACGATAATTTCGGGCTGACCTTCCTGCGCCAGACGCAGCTAAATTTCGGACGGATCGAAAGCGCTGGTATCGATGCCGCGATAACCTATGGTTTTGATCTGGGCAACAACCAGATCAGCCTGGCGGCGCGCGGCACTTGGGTGGACAAGCTGAATTTCTTTTTCGACCCCACGGATTTCGACAATGTCGATCCGGAACTTCGTGAGCAAGGCCGCCCGGAATGGAACGCCAATGGCAGCGTTAACTGGCAGAACGGCCCCTTCTCGCTCGGATATCGTCTGCAATATCTGGGACAACAGGCCATTCGCGGTGTCGAAATCGAAACCATCGACGAAATCGCCGGAGAGCGGGGCTTTGCCGGTGAGACCTTCATCCACGACGCTTCATTCAGCGTCGATATTGGCGAGCGCTACCGTATCTATGGCGGTGTCAACAATTTCACCGACGAGAAGCCGAACCGCAACAGCTCGGCCTATCCCGTGACGCCGTATGGCCGCGCCTATTTCCTGGGCATCAACATGAAAACCGACGGTTTATTCTAAAGCGACCGGACGACCAACAAAAAGGGGCGCTGGACCAGCTTGGCCCAGCGCCCCTATCTACGTCTGGCTTCCAGGTTCAGTAACGATATTCATCCGCCTTGAACGGGCCGGATACCGGCACGCCGATATATTTTGCCTGATCCTCCGACAGCTCGCTCAGCTTCACGTTCAGCTTCTCGAGATGCAGGCGCGCGACCTTTTCGTCGAGATGCTTGGGCAGGACGTAAACCTGGTTCTCGTAATTGTCGGCCTTGGTCCAGAGTTCGATCTGCGCCAGCACCTGGTTGGTGAAGCTGGCCGACATGACGAAGCTGGGATGCCCCGTCGCGTTGCCGAGGTTCAGGAGACGGCCCTGTGACAGGAGCAGCATGCGCTTGCCGCCGGGGAAGGTGTACATGTCGACCTGCGGCTTCACCTCGACATGTTCCAGGTTCGACAGCTTGCCAACCTGAATCTCGTTGTCGAAATGGCCGATATTGCCGACGATCGCCATGTCCTTCATCGCGCGCATATGCTCGATGGTGATGACGTCCTTGTTGCCCGTCGTCGTGACGAAGATGTCCGCGACCGGCGCGGCCTCCTCCATCGTGGTCACGGCAAAGCCGTCCATCGCCGCCTGCAACGCGCAGATCGGATCGATTTCCGTGACCATCACACGGGCACCGGCACCCCGCAGCGACGCGGCAGAGCCCTTGCCGACGTCGCCATAGCCTGCGACCACCGCGAGCTTGCCGGCCATCATCACGTCGGTACCACGACGGATGCCGTCAACCAGCGATTCCTTGCAGCCATATTTATTGTCGAACTTCGACTTCGTGACGCTATCGTTCACGTTGATCGCGGGAAAAGGCAGCTTGCCTTCCTTGGCGAGCCCATAAAGGCGCAGAACGCCGGTCGTCGTTTCCTCCGAGACGCCGCGAATAGAGTCGCGCGTCTTGGTGAAGAAACCGGGGCTTTCCTTCAGGCGCTTTTTCAGCACCTTCTGCATTTCCTCCTCTTCCTCATTCTCCGGCGCGGGCATCTCCTCGCCCGCCTCCATGCGCGCGCCCCAGATGACGTACATCGTCGCGTCGCCGCCATCGTCCAGGATCAGGTTGCAGGGATCGTCGCCCCACTGGAAGATGTGATCGACATATTCCCAATATTCGGCGAGCGTTTCGCCCTTCTTGGCGAAGACCGGCACGCCGGTCGCGGCGATGGCGGCGGCGGCATGGTCCTGCGTCGAGTAGATGTTGCACGATGCCCAGCGGACTTCGGCACCCAGAGCGGTCAACGTCTCGATCAGCGCGGCGGTCTGGATCGTCATGTGCAGGCAACCCGCGATGCGCGCGCCTTTCAGCGGTTTCGCTTCGCCATATTCCTCACGCGTGGCCATCAGGCCGGGCATTTCGGTTTCGGCGATGTCCAGCTCGCGGCGGCCATATTCGGCTAGGCTGATGTCGGCAATGATTGAGTCGTTCGCCACGGGATCGGGCTCCTTGTCTGTGGAAATCTATATTCGCCACATAGGAACCGAAGCGCTTCAGGGCAAATATAAAGAAATCTTTATATGATGCTCAGGCGCGACCCGATGTGGCGGACAATAGCGACACGTCGATGCCCTGCCCTTCGAACGCCTTTGGCCAGCGGTCGGCGACTTTCATATCCCAGATCAGGTCGGGCACGCCCGGAACGTTCATCCAGCCGTGGCGGGTCATCTCACCCTCCAGCTGCCCTTCGCCCCAGCCGGTGTAGCCCAGCGCGATCAGCCAGTGTTTCGGGCCCTTTCCGGCGCCGATGTCGCGCAGGATGTCGAGCGTCGCCGTCAGCGCCCAGCGGCCCGCGACATTCAACGTTCCCTGCCCCTCGTAATCCAGCGAATGAACGACGAATCCCCGCGCCGGTTCGACCGGACCGCCCGCATAGACCGGCGCGTCGGGCATCTCTTCATGCTCAATTTCCAGCTGCTCCATCAGACCCTTCGCATCGACATCGCCGCGCACATGATTGACGACTATGCCAAGCGCCGACTCCTCGTCATGCGCGCACATGGCGATGACGGCACGGGAGAAACGCTCGTCGCCCATGCCGGGCATGGAAAGGAGAAACTGGCCGGAGAGAAAGGGAGGATTGCTCATCGTCCACAACATAGGCGCTGATGCGCGCTCGCCAAGCCGGAACGATGACGCTATCCCGAACGGCGATTCAGAACCCCAACTTCAGGAGAGCATGACATGGCCGTATCCAAAGGTGACAAGATTCCGTCCGCGCAGCTGACGAAGATGACCGCTGACGGTCCGCAGGCGATCAAAACCGACGAATTTTTCGGCGGACGCACCGTCGCCCTGTTCGCGGTGCCAGGCGCCTTCACGCCGACATGCAGCGCCAAGCACCTGCCCGGCTATGTCGAGAAAGCCGCCGAACTGAAGGGCAAGGGTGTGGATGAAATCGCTTGCGTCAGCGTAAACGACGCCTTCGTCATGGGCGCATGGGGCGAAAGCGCGAAGGCGGGCGACATCACCATGCTGGCCGACGGCAATGGCGACTTCGCCGAAGCGCTCGGCCTGACCATGGATGCGTCCGGTTTCGGCATGGGCAAGCGGTCGCAGCGCTATTCCATGATCGTGAAGGACGGCACCGTCAGCGAGCTGAACGTCGAAGCCCCCGGCGATTTCCGCGTCTCCAGCGCCGAACATATGCTGGGCCAGCTCTAGGCCGGGTTGTCGATCGTGGCAGAGGATAATCCCGCAACCCCGGCGGCGAAGGCGAAATCCGGCTTGACGCGGCGCAAGCTCCTGATCGGGGCGGGCGCGGCGGCGGGCCTCGCGATCGGCTATGTCGTCTGGCCGCGGGATTATCCGATAAATTTTCCAGCGCGCGAGGGCGAGACCCTCATCAACGGCTGGCTGAAGATCGGCACGGACGGGCGCATCACCATCGCCGTTCCGCAGGCCGAAATGGGCCAGGGCGTCTATACCGCGCTGCCGCAGCTGCTGGCGGGCGAGCTGGGCGCGGACTGGCGCATGATCGGCGTGGAACCCGCACCGCTGCATCCGGTCTACGCGAACACCGCCTTCGTCGAGGGCGCGGGTGGATCCATGCCCGCCTTTCTCGGCAAAATCGTGAAATGGGCCGCTGTCAGCGTGGTGGAGCGGCTGGAATTGCAGGCCACCGGCGGCTCCACGTCCATAAAGGCGTTCTGGAAACCGCTGCGTCTGGCGGGAGCGTCGGCGCGCGCATTGTTCATCAGCGCCGCCGCGCGGCAGCTGGGTGTCGATGCGGGCGCGCTCGATACGAAGGATGGCTATGTCGAAGGCGGAGGCGAGCGGGTGAGCTTCGCCAGCCTGATCCCGCATATCGATCCGGACGACGCGCCGGAACAGCCAATCCTGCGAGAGAATGCGCCGCTGATCGGCACGCCCGCACCACGTCTGGATGTGCCGTCGAAAGTCAACGGAACGGCCATGTTCGGCGCGGATGTGCGGCTCGACGAGATGCTCTATGCCGCCGTGCGCGGCACGCCCTTCGGCGCGGGCGACGTGGCGCTGTTCAACGCGAAGGATGCGACCGCCGCGCCCGGCGTGATCGCGATAGCCGAGGGCGAAGGCCCCTCCGGCGCCTGGCATGGCGTGGTCGCGGAAACGTGGTGGGCGGCGCGTCAGGCGCTCGATCTGGTCGAGGTTGAATACGAGGATGGCAAGCTCGCCGATAGCGAAATCATCGACGCAGCGCTCGCCGCAGCGCTGGACGATGAGGACGCGGGCAGCGATTATCTGACGGTCGGTGATGCGACCGCCGCCCTGTCATCCGGTCGGGTCATATCGGCGGACTACGGCGTCCCCTTTCTGGCCCATGCCTGTCTGGAACCGATATGCGCCACGGCGCGGGTCGAGAATGGCAAGGCCGAGATCTGGGCACCGACCCAGTCGCAGTCCATCACCGCGTGGCAGGTGTCGGAGACGCTGAATATCCCCATGCGTGACGTCACCGTCTATCCGACCTTCCTGGGCGGCGGTTTCGGACGCAAGGCGGAGATCGAGGCGGCGACGCAGGCCGCGATCATGGCGCGCATGACCGGCCGGCCCGTCCAGGTCATCTGGCACCGTGAAGAGGACATGGCGCGCGACCGCTTTCGTCCTCCCGTCCGCGCGCGCATTCGGGCCAGCCTCGGCCCCGACAAGCGTATAGAGGCGATGGACATGAAGCTGGCCGCGCCCAATCTGGGAGCGAGCGTGACACACCGCCTTATGCCGCGCTTTGCGTCCGATGGCGACAGTGCCGCCATGGTGAAGGGCGTCGGCCCCGAACCTTACGTGATCCCCAATTTCCGTGCGCGTCACGCCGATGTACCCACGCCGGTCCCACTGGGTTACTGGCGCAGCGTCGAGCATAGCTATGCCGCCTTTTTCCAGGAGGGCATGATGGACGAGCTGGCCGCCGCCGCCGGTTTGGATCCGCTCGCCTTTCGCCTGCGCCACATGGACGAGAACAGCCGCGAGGCGCGCGTGCTGATGCTGGCGGCCTCGCGCGGCACATTGGCGGGCGGCGTTCCCGAATTTCACGGTCGCGGCATCGCACAGCATAGCAGCTTCGGCAGCCATGTCGCGCAGGTGGCGGAGGTTGAAATGCCGTCCGATGACGAGATCGTGGTCCGGCGCGTCACCTGCGTCATCGACTGCGGCCGCGTGGTAAACCCGGATATTGTCAAACAGCAGATGGAAGGCGGCATCATCTTTGGCCTGACGGCGGCTTTGCACGGCCAGACGCGTTTTACGGACGGCGAACCGGATTTCCAGAACTTCGACGGCTACCCGCTACTGACTCTCGCGGAGTCCCCCGACATAGACGTAGAAATCATCCCGTCTGACGAAGCGCCCGGCGGCGTCGGCGAACCCGGCGTCCCACCGATCGCCCCCGCGGTCGCAAACGCCGTCTTCGCCGCGACCGGACGTCGCCTGCGCACCATGCCGTTTCTGGGTTAGCAGCACCCCATGCTGCTGCCCCCTCAACATCCACCCATCCCCGCGCCGCAGGTCGGCGTCCTTCTCGTCAACCTCGGCTCTCCCGACGCGCCGACGCCGTCCGCCGTCCGCCGCTATCTGAAACAGTTCCTGTCCGACCGGCGCGTGATCGAGATTCCGCAAATCGCCTGGCAGATCATATTGCGCGGTATCATCCTGAACACACGCCCGGCGAAAAGCGCGAAACTCTACGACGCGATCTGGGACCGGGAGCGGGACGGCTCGCCGCTGAAATTGATCACCGAGGATCAGGCGGCGGCATTGCAGCTTCGCTTGCCGAACGTTCGGCTCGATTACGCCATGCGCTATGGCAACCCATCGATGGAAAGCCGCATGCAGGCGATGAAGGCGGCGGGCTGCACGCGCATCCTGATCGCGCCCATGTATCCGCAATATAGCGCGGCGACAACGGCGACCGTCGTTGATGAAGCTCATCGCATCCTCGCGGACATGCGCTGGCAACCCGCGCTCAGGACCGTGCCGCCCTTTCACGACGATCCCGCCTACATCGCGGCGCTGGCGAGCGATATCGAGGCACAGCTGGCGGGTCTGGATTTCACGCCGGACGAGCTGATCGCCACCTTCCACGGCATGCCGAAACGCACGCTGGACCTCGGCGACCCTTATCATTGCCACTGCCAGAAAACCGCGCGGCTCCTGTCGGAAAAAATGGCCAAGCCGATCCGCACCGTCTTCCAGTCCCGCTTCGGCCCGGCCGAATGGCTGCAACCCTATCTGGACAAAACGCTGGAGGCGATTCCGGCGGAGGGCGTGAAGAACGTCGCTGTCGTGGCACCCGGTTTTTCCGCCGACTGTCTGGAAACGCTGGAGGAAATCGCCATTCAGGGCGCGGAGCAATTCCATGCGGGCGGCGGGGAGGATTTCGCCTATCTCGATTGCCTGAACGCGAAACCCGCCAGTATCGACATGCTGGAAAAAATAATCACACGTGAACTCGCGGGCTGGATCGAAAGCCGCTAGGGATACCGTCAACGCAACGAAAAGCCTGGGGAGGTTTCATCATGTCAAATCACGTCGCCATCGTTACCGGAGGCACGCGCGGAATTGGCGCGGCCATCAGCCAGAAGCTGAAAGACAACGGCGTCGCCGTCGTTGCCAATTACGGCGGCGATGACAGGAAGGCGCGAGGCTTCACGGACGAAACCGGCATCGACGCGATGAAATGGGACGTGGCCGACTATGATGCCTGTCACGAAGGCGTGAAGGCGGTCGAGGAGAAGCACGGCCCCGTTTCCATCCTTGTGAACAACGCCGGGATCACCCGCGATGGTACGCTGCTGAAGATGGACCGGCAGATGTGGGAGGACGTGATCAACGTCAACCTCGGCGGCTGTTTCAACATGTCGAAAGCGGTGTTCCCGGGCATGAAGGCGCGCAGCTTTGGTCGCATCGTCTCGATCGGTTCGATCAACGGCCAGGGCGGCCAGTATGGCCAGGTCAATTACGCCGCCGCCAAATCCGGCATCCACGGCTTTACCAAGGCACTGGCGCAGGAGGGCGCGCGCTTCGGTGTCACCGTCAACGCGCTCGCGCCCGGCTATATCGACACCGAAATGGTCGCCGCCGTGCCCGAACCCGTGCTTGAAAAGATCGTCGCGAAGATCCCTGTCGGCCGCCTGGGCCAGGCCGAGGAGATCGCCCGCGGCGTCGCGTTCCTGTGCGGCGAAGACGCGGGCTTCGTCACCGGCTCGACGCTCAGCATAAACGGCGGCCAGCATATGTATTGAGGCGGCACCAGTGGCCCGCGAGGATCAGGGAACGCGCAAATACAGCGTGACTATCGCGGGCCACCGCACGTCGATCAGCCTGGAACCTGTGTTCTGGCAGGCGCTGAACGCGCGGGCGAAGGTTGAGAGGCGGTCGGTTGCGGAACTGGTCTCGGAAATCGACGAGGCGCGCACGACGCCGCTTTCGAGTGCGATCCGGGTTTGGTTATTCGAACGGCGGTAAATGTGCACGTCCGCTTTCGACCCCAGTTGCGGACATTCGAGACGTCCGAGCTGGAACGTCTAGCTATCTTGACCTAGAGAGATATTCTTTAACTTATCTTTGTTAAATGACTTGCACAATGACAGAGCTGCAGATCATTGGGGTGTATCCCCTTGCCATACGTAACAGTCTGTGCTATATAATGGGGTATGAAAACGAAGCCCCTCACCATTCAGCAATTCTTCAAGCAGTTTCCTGACGACGAAACGTGCCTACAGCATCTGTTCGACGTTCGGTTTGGACAGGGGTATGTCTGCCCCAAGTGCGAGCGGGCTTCCAACTGGTACAGGATCGAAGCCGAGCGGGCCTATTCCTGCCAGTGGTGCGGCCACCACCTGCACCCTACGGCTGACACGCCTTTCGCGCGCACTCGGACGCCACTGCAAAGCTGGTTCTATGCGATGTATCTGTTCACGACGACGCGCCACGGTGTCAGCGCCAAAGAATTACAGCGCCAGCTAGGCGTCACTTACAAAACGGCATGGCGCATGGGGCATGAAATTCGCAAGCACATGGCGAACGTCGATGGTGAGACACCTATCGGCGGTCCCGGCACGAACGTCGAGATTGACGAAACCCTTATGGGCGGCGTCAAGAAAGGCACTCATAATCGTGGCAGCGCCGCCAAGACGGTCATCGTGGGCGCATTGCAGCGCGGTGGCGATCTTATCACCGCAGTTGTTCCTCACCAGCGCCGCGCGACCCTAGAGCCGTTTGTGACCGCCAACGAGCGTATCGGCGGCAACGTCCACACAGACGAACTTCGTAGCTATGCTAGCCTGTCGGACGCCGGATACCGCCACGCTCGCGTGAACCATAGCGCGGAAGAATATGCCTATTACGATTATCGCCTCGACGAGACGGTGTCAGTGAACGCCATTGAGAATTTCTGGCGTCACCTAAAATGCTCCGTTACAGGAACGCATATCAGCGTGAGCGCGAAGCACCTTGGGAAGTACGCCAAGGAATTTGAATACCGCTTCAATCGTCGTCAGAACCCTGCTGCGATGATTTCCGAGCTGCTGGGTCACTTCCCTGCACCATCTGCTTGATGGTCGCTTCTAGGGCTTCGCTGTCACCCTTCGGGTCGCGGCGATGCTCCTTGATAAACTCGTCTAGCTTACCTTGCTCTTGGGCTTCACGAAGAGTTGTCATTTCGTTCTACGCAAGCGCTCGATTTTTGCGAACACTCGCAAGACCTTGATAAACGACAAAAATGTATATGCGGTGAAGGCTGTAATTATAGCAACAATCCACAGACCATAATCGGTCCAAGACGGGTCCGGCGATGGTGACGATACGACCAACGGAATCGTTATCAATGTAAGCGCTAATGTTAGGTAAAGCGCGCGCCGCACATAGGTTCTCAACTCTTCAAATACCGAGTTGTCGGATATAGCTCTTATGAAGGGTTCAGAACGCGATAAAACAAAGGCGTAAATGCCGAACAGAAACGCGCTTTGTATCGACGACCAGTCGAAGATTGCCGCATAAAACGCAGCCAAATTCCATGCTTCGGATTGAAACTTTGCCGCTAGGTCGGACCGAAAAACGAAAGGAAGGGCGAAAGCCGTCGCCCCTCCAATCCGCTCTAAATTTCGGCGAACAAATCTACGCGCTTCTATCAGCATCGGAAATGCTACGGAGGTAAGCGCGATGCTGGACATACATCTCCCTGACGAAGCGGATGCGCTTCTCCTGATTTAGCGCCGGATCGTTTGGCAACAGCTCCAGTGTGTCCTTTTCCCTTAGCAGTTGGGAGATAAAATTGAAAGCAGTATCTGACTCCATTGTTTCTGCACCAAGCTTCGTAACACCCGGATTTTTCTCCTTTAATTGTAGCAGGCGACGTAGGGTGGACATAACGCTGTCTTTATCAACTCCACCGGATGTTGCCCGTTTTGAAACGATGATTTCAATATCAGCATCGCCAAAAAAACTAGACCACTGTTCAAGCTGATCTTCAAAATCAGAACGGCTCCTGCCAACGCTTGCAAAATTCGCTATGCCAGAGACTTTTACGTTAAATTTTGTCGGCTTTTCGTCCTCAAACCTTTCAAGCGCACCATCGCGCAAAACGGGCAGATGGCCGTAGTGACCAGATTCAACACAGTTAGCGATATAATTGCAGAAGCGTCCCACACCGACTTTTTGGTCAAATTGAAGGGCGAGGTACCGGGTATCGGGTTCATAGCAGAAGGCGGCGCTATGACCGATCTCATCTACCGGAAGCCTCGCGTTTTCATCGTCCGTAACGTGACCAGGTAAGTTGTCCGTTTGAACCCGCGTAAGGTCGCCAAACAGTAACCCTTTTCGCTCAGAGAGCATTTCCAGCCGCAAGCGAATATCGTTTCCAACATCCCTCTCACGTTCGCGCTTGGCTACCTTACCTATTCGGCGCAGCGTTTCTTCGGCTGTCTCGACTATGTCGCCTTCTGGCTTAAGTTGGTAGAACCGAACGGTTACATCTCTGTCCATATACTTTCTCCCCTGTTGAGGGGAGTTTTTTGACCCGCACTCGTTCCGAAGTCAACTACCTATGCGAAGGGGATACACCCCAGATCATTTTATGGCTTGGAATTGCGCTTGCCGTACTCCAATGGCGCTATTCACGCGCGCTCGATCGTGAACTGCCTAAGATCGGAACCCTCCCGTGGTGGGGTCGCTATGGTCCCGGTATGGCGAGTCGAAACGCTGTCTTGTACCACCCTGTCTTCGTGACACTTGGCGCAACGCTGTTACTCGTCAGCTATTTTAGCTTCCTAGTCGAAAGCACAACCTCTTTTCCAACGTGGTTCGAAGTGGCAATCGTTGGAGCAGTGTTTCTAACTTCGCTTGGTCATCACTGGCTGCAGGTATTCTGTCTACGACGCTGGGTGCGCGAAGACTGTCACGAAGTAATGACGCCGCACCTTTTGAAACTGTCAGGAAAGAAAGGGGGAATCCTCGCTTTTCTGATTGTTAGTGTCGTCGCCGGTCTAATTTTGGGGTTGGTATAGCTTTCTATGATCACAGATGGAGAGGGGGTTAGTTCCATGGGTCGCCGAGGATGCCTGGGATTATTCGGTTCGGGAATGCTTGGGGCTTGGGCGGTGGGCGCTGGCCTCGTCAGCATTCCGTTCTCATCAAAAAGAACACTGAAGATGAGAGTCACCCTGATCATCGATAGTCCGGAAGGGACCAAGCAGGGATCCAGCGTGATGGAAATGAAATGGACCGGTAGTGCGCCAATTGCGGGTTCGCTCTTTTCGGGAAGCCGCCGCCTCGAGGGTCAGGCGCCATACATCCAGATCGGGAGCGACAGAGCCATCTTCGTGCTGTTGACCAAAACCTCTACCACCAGAGGCTTGGATAGACTGGTCCATCAGGCGACGGAAGGGCGAGGCATTGATCAGCAACTTACAGAGACAATCAATCGCAACGATTGGGAAAATGGTTTCCCCGAATTGAAGAGAAAGCGCGTGAGTGGTGTGGCAGTAGATGAGTACATGCCCGCATTCGCATGGGTTACCGATGTGAATAATCCTGTCAGCGCAAGGGTGATAGAGAGGTCGCAGTTCGGGCGGATTGGGATCGGCTACGCATTCCAAGAGCTTGCTTTCGAATTCCTTCCCGATTCGACGCCCATTGATTTGGACCTGCCCGAGCATTTCCCGGAACTCGCACGGGCCGACTACTGGTTTGACGAGAATGGCAATCGGAAGCGTCCTATGCCGAGCATGGAAAAGGGGACGAAAATTCCAAGCCACCGCCACTTCTATTCTGTTGGGGACAGTTGACCCCTAGTTCGTTCAGTTTTTGTCATAATAGCAGCTCTTATCCGTTAGCGGAATGTCGGCTTTCCATTATCAGCAAACCAGAACCGAACTATCCGCTAACGGTCCCAAGTCGGTCAGTTTGCTGAACCGCGCGAATGTCCGCCTTCCACCCTAATAGCTGACGACCGCACTCTAATTATCGAGCAAAACCTCCACCCTCCCCATCAATCCCGGAAACGCCCGCGCGTAAAATCCAAACGCCTCGTCATCCATGACCCGGCGGAATCCCGCCAGCGCCAGGACCGCCGCCTCTTCGCTTTCCGCGCGCCACGGGATTTGCCGGAAGGTCGGGATTTTCAATTCCGCCTCCGGGTCCAGGTCGCTGGTATACGGGAGCGGCCAGCGGGGATCGGGGACGAGGTAGACGATCTCCGCCACTTCCGCCCACAGCGCCGCGCCGTGGCACATGGGGCAGGGTTGCAGGCTGGCGTAAAGTGTGGATTTCGCCGCCGCGTCGCCCTTCAGCGGTTGCAGCGCCATCGTCTCCGCATGCGCGAGCGGCGTTCCCTCCAGCCCCGCGCCCCTGGCGTCAGTGGCGTTTCCAGCCACGGACAGCACGCGGCCATCCGGTCCGACAACCGCCGCGCCGATACCGCCATTGCCATCGGCAAAACTCTTGCGTGCCGCATCCAGCACCGCGTTCCAGACATCGCTTCGGTAAATCATGCGCGTTCCAACGCCTCATCGGCCGCTTTGGCCCCGTCAGAATGTCAGCCGCGTCACATGGCCCATCTTGCGGCCCGGACGCGCTTCGCCCTTCCCGTAAAGATGCAAATGCGCCTTGGGGTCCGCTAGGACGCCGTGCCACGCCTCGATGTCCGCACCCAGCAGATTGTCCATGACCACGCGCTCCGCCGCCAACGCCACATCGCCCAGCGGCAGGCCGCACACGGCGCGGATATGGTTCTCGAACTGGGACGTGCGCGCGCCCTCGATGGTCCAGTGGCCGCTATTGTGCACACGCGGGGCCATCTCGTTGAAGACCGGGCCGTCCGCGCCGGCGAAGAATTCCAGTGTCAGGAGGCCGACATAGCCGAGCGCGTCGGCCACGGTTCTCGCAAGCGCTGCTGCTTCGTCCACCTGCGCCGCCACGACATCGCCCGCTGGCACGGTGGAGCGGGCGAGAATGCCGTCCCGGTGTTCATTGCGCGGCACGGGATAGACGACATGGTCACCGGCCTCGCCCCGCGCGATCAACAGCGAAAACTCGGCCGCGAAGTCGACAAAACCTTCATATACGCAAGGGACATCCTCCATGCGCGCCCAGGCGGCGTCCGCATCCTCTGCGCGCATGACACGGGCCTGCCCCTTGCCGTCATAGCCGAAGCGGTTCGTCTTCAATATGCCGGGCGCGCCGATCTTCGCCACCGCCGCCGCCATCCCTTCGGCGGAAGACACGGGCGCGAAGGGCGCCGTGCGCCCGCCCAGACCCGCGACGAAGCGCTTTTCCCTCAGCCGGTCCTGCGCCGTCTCCAGCGCGCGCGGGTCGGGATGCAGGCGCACATGCTCCGCCAGATAGGCGAGCGCGCCGGAATCAATATTCTCGAACTCGAACGTCGCCACATCAACGGCCTTCGCAAAGCGGCCAAGCGCGTCCAGATCGTCATAATCGCCCTGCGTGACCTGCGCCGCGACATCGCCCGCGCACGGCGTCTCTTCCGGGGCGTAGATATGCACGCGATAACCCATCGCCGCCGCCGCCATGGCCAGCATCCGGCCCAGTTGTCCGCCGCCGACGATTCCGATGGTCGAACCCGGCCCGGTGATCCCCATCGTCATTCGGGCGTTTCCGCGACGGCGTCCGTCTGCGCCGCACGCCATTCGTCCAGCCGCGCGGCGAGCCCGTCATCGAACGCCGCCAGGATGGCCGCCGCCAGGAGACCCGCATTCTTCGCGCCTGCCTTGCCGATGGCCAACGTTCCCACGGGAACGCCACCCGGCATCTGCGCGATGGACAGCAGCGAATCCTGCCCGGACAGTGCCTTCGACTGCACCGGCACGCCCAGGACGGGCAGCGGCGTCATTGCCGCCGTCATGCCTGGCAGATGCGCCGCCCCGCCCGCGCCCGCGATAATGACCTTCAGGCCCCTGCCCTTCGCGGCGCGGGCGTAATCGTACATGCGGTCCGGAGTGCGGTGCGCGCTGACGATGCGGACTTCGTGGGAAATGCCCAAATCCTCAAGTATATCCACGGTAGCGGACATGGTTTCCCAGTCCGATTGACTGCCCATTATAATGCCGATCTGGGGAACCTGGTCCGTCATGGATGTGTTTGCTTCTTGTTAACCATTTGAGAAGCACCTCAAGCTAAGTTCATTGGATAGTTTAGTCCATGGAGAAGTAGAAACGGCGAACGTGGCGATAGCGCCCATATCCGGTCCGGCAGGTACACGTGCCTATGCCCGCACGCAGAAGAGCGCGCCCACCCGCGCCGCCTCTGCCGCCGAATCTGTGCGTCCGCCCGCCATCGTCAACGATATTCCCACGCAATTGCCGCCGAAATTGCAGGAGGCTTTTCTGGTCCTCCATGAACAGGTGGAGGCATTGCAACTGGATCTGACCGCCGCGCGGCAACGCATCGCCGAACTGGAAAGCCAGGTGGAAACCGACGATCTAGTTCCGGTCGCCAACCGGCGCGGGTTCAACCGCGATGTGGAGCGCGCCCTGTCGGAAGTCGCGCGGCATAATCTGGACGCCGCCATCATGTTCATCGACGTCAACCGGATGAAGGCGATTAACGACACCTACGGCCATTCCGCCGGCGACCACGCGCTGCTGCATGTCGGCGAGACCTTGCAGGCGCATCTGCGCACATCGGACAGCGTCGCCCGCATCGGCGGCGACGAATTCGCCGTGCTGCTGACGCACGTCGTCGCCGAGGAGGCACGGGCAAAGGCGCGCCAGCTTGCCGCGGCCATCTCCGCCGCACCGGTCACCCATGACAGCGGCAGTTTCCGGATGTCGGTGTCCGTCGGCGTGCAGATGCTCGAAGCCGGACAGGACGCCGCCACGCTACTCTCCAACGCCGACCGCGCTATGTATGCCGACAAGCGAAATGTGGTGCGGGCCTAGAAGGGTTTCGGCGTTTTCTTCTTTTTTTTCGGCTTCGCATTCGGTGCGGGTTTGTCGGCGAAGCGTTCTGCCGGTTTCTTGCCTTTGAATTTGTTCGCCTTGCCCTTGCGGAAGGGTTTGCCGGATTTCTGACCGGCGCCAAAATCCGGTTTCCCGTCCAGCACCCTCACGCGGATATTCTTTTCCAGCGTCAGGTTCGGGCCGATGCTGAGGAGGAAAGCATCCGCCTGCTCGGCATTCAGTTCCACGAACGTTTCCGTTTGCTGCATCTTGATCGCGCCCAGGTCAGGTTTTGTGATGTCGCCGGCATTGCAAAGCAAAGGGATCAACCAGCGCGGCTCCGCATTCTGTTTCCGGCCCACGGACAGGCTGATCCAGACGCTGTCTTCAAAATCCTGGCGCGCGCTGCGTTCGCGCGAATTGCCGCCTTGCAGCGGATCGAACCCGCCCTTTTTGCCCGGTTGCACATCGACCAGCTGCACGTCTTCGGGAGCGGACATGCCCGCACGCTTCAGGCGCAGGAACGCTGTGGCAATCTGCGCGGGCGGGAATTTTTCCAGAAGCTGCGCCGCGAATGCCGCTTCATCCTCATGCGCCGCATCGGTCAGGATCGGGTCGGCGAACATGCGTTCCTCATCGCGCGCCATCACATCGTCGGCGGACGGCGGATTGCCCCAATCGGCGTCCAGCCGCGCCGCGCGCAGCAGCCGTTCGGCCTTGTTTCTACCGCGCGCCTCAATGACGATGGCGCTGATCCCCTTGCGCCCGGCCCGGCCCGTGCGTCCGCTGCGATGCAGCAGGGTTTCCGGGTTCGACGGCAGGTCGGCATGAATGACGAGATCCAGCCCCGGCAGGTCGATCCCGCGCGCCGCGACATCGGTGGCGATGCACACGTGCGCGCGTCCATCGCGCAGCGCCTGCAGCGCATGGTTGCGCTCATTCTGGCTCAGCTCGCCCGACAGCGCCACCACGGCAAAGCCGCGATTGTGGAACCGCGCGACCATGTGATTGACCGCGGCGCGCGTGTTGCAGAAGATCAGCGCGGTCGGAGCGTCATGATAGCGAAGCAGGTTGATGATCGCATGCTCGCGCTCGCGCGGCGCGGCGACCAGAACGCGATAATCGATATCGCTGTGCTGCGACCGCTCCTCCTTGGTACTGATCCGCACCGCGTCACGCTGATACCGCTCCGCCAACTTGGCGATCGGTTTGGCGACCGTGGCGGAAAACAGCAGCGTGCGCCGATCCGCTGGGGTGACGTCAAGGATTGCCTCCAGTTCTTCGCGAAAGCCCATGTCGAGCATCTCGTCGGCCTCGTCGAGGATGACCGCTTTCAGTTCCGAAGGGTCAAACGCCCGGCGCGTAATATGATCGACCAGCCGCCCCGGCGTGCCGACGACGATGTCCGCCCCCTGCCCCAGCGCGCGCCGCTCCGCGCGGGGGTCCATACCGCCCACGCAAGACATGATGACTGCGCCGGTGCCCGCGTAAAGCCAGTCCAGCTCCCGCTTTACCTGCAGGGCGAGTTCCCGCGTCGGCGCGATCACCAGCGCCTGCGGCGCGCCCGCGCGTGCAAAGCGTTCCGCATCGCCCAGCAATGTCGGCGCGATCGCAATACCAAAGGCGACCGTCTTTCCGGACCCCGTCTGCGCCGAAACCAGCAGATCCTGGCCATCGAGTTCGGGCTTCAGCATCGCCCGTTGCACAGGCGTCAGGTCAGTATAACCACGGTTGGAGAGGGCGCGCGCCAAGGGAGCGGCGACACCGGAAACTTCGCCGGAAACTTCAGTCATGTCATCATCTTTCGGGTCGCGCGCTACGGTCGGTTCTGCCGGAACGTCCGGGGACCGGGCGCGGGAATATAACCACGTATCTAAGTCATCCTGGGCAGAATGAACAGGGGCCACCCATCCTCAGACGCGATCCTTCAGATAATAACGCTCCATCTCCGTTAGATCGTCGTCCAGTTCATAGACGATGGGCTGGCCTGTCGGGATTTCCAGACCGGTGATATCGTCATCGGAAATGCCGGACAGGTGCTTGACCAGCGCGCGAAGGCTGTTGCCATGGGCCGAAATCAGGACGCGCTTTCCGGCCTTCAGCTCTGGCACGATGGCGCGGTTCCAGTAGGGCAGCACGCGCTCGATCGTGTTTTTCAGGCTCTCGGATTTGGGGACGGAGATTCCGGCGTAGCGCGGGTCGGAGGTCATATCATAGTCGTGGCCCGCCTCCATTTCCGGCGGCGGCGTGTCGAAGCTGCGACGCCAGATATGCACCTGCTCGTCGCCATGCCTGTCGCGTGTTTCCTGTTTGTCGAGGCCAGTCAGGCCGCCATAATGCCGCTCATTCAGCTGCCAGTTCTTCGTCACGGGCAGCCACAGCCGGTCCATCGCCTCCAGCGCCAAGTTCAGCGTCTTGATCGCGCGCGTCTGTAAACTGGTGAAGCAAAGGTCGAAGTCCATGCCCGCCGCCTTCAGCGCTTCCCCCGCCGCGACGGCCTCGGCCGTTCCCTTGTCGGTCAGGTCGACATCCCACCAGCCGGTGAAGCGGTTTTCCAGATTCCATTGCGACTGGCCGTGGCGGATGAGGACGAGCTGGGGCATAATCTTTCCTTCTATTTCTGCAACTCATCCGCCATCGCCAGGGTCGCGGCGAGGCAGGCTTCCGCCAGTCGCATACAGCGCGTCGGCGACCAGCCATGTTCTTCGTCGGGCAAGACCGCGGCATCCTTGAACGGCATTTCAAGGGTCATGGCGAGGCAGCCGAAACGCTCCGCCATCTGATTTGTGCAAATCGCCAGATTCGCGCTGCCGGGCTTGTCGATGGGATAACCCTGTCTGGTCTGAAAATCGGGCGAGCGTATGAGGAGCGCCGCCTTCCAGCCATCAAGCAATTCCTGTGCCCGCGCGTCGAAACGCGGCACACCCTCGCCGCCCGCGATGAAATTATTCGCAATCGCCTCGTCGCCATGGACATCAAGGCAGAAGTCGCAGCCTACCTCATCCATTTTTCCACGCACCAGAAAGACTTCCGGCGAGCGGTCCAGACTGGGTTCGGCCCATTCGCGGTTCAGGTTCGCGCCGACACCATTGACGCGCAGGTTGCCGCGTCGGGAGCCATCGGGATTCATGTTCGGGACGATATACAGCGTCGCCTTTTCCCTGAGCGCGCGCGCGACCGGGTCGGCGGGATCGGTCAGCGCGGCGAGCGCGCCCTCCATCCACCATTCGCCCATGCTTTCGCCCGGATGCTGACGCGCGATAATCCATAATTTCAGCGGCCCCATGCCCATGGTGACGAGATCCATATCCTGTCCGTCGAGCGTCTTGCCCAGGCTCTCGATCTTGACGCCGTCCGCCTCGCCCACACCCGCGATCAGGTCGTGATGCTGTTCCATGGAATAGGGCGCGAAATAGGAAACCCAGAGGCCATTGGACTGCGGTGTCACATGGATGGTAAGCGCTCCGGACGCCTCGTCATAGTCCGTGTCGGCGCGCGTCCACATCAACCGGTCCTCGGACACCACCGCGCGGTAACCGGGCCAGCCTGCGGGATAGGCGCTGTCCTTCAGGCCGGTGATGCGCACCGTGCAGTCCTGACCGCCCGCACCGTTCAGGCGGAAATAGAACCATTGCGCGAACTCGGCATTGTCGTCCTTCGGAATCGTCAGCTCGATATCGTCCGGCGCGTTGCAGCGCACGACGTTGATATTGCCCGCGTCGAAGGCGGATGAAATCGAAATGGTCATTGCTCGGTCTCCACGGAATCAGGCAGGCTGCGCAGCGTTTCCCAGGCGCGCTCGCCGCGAAAGGCGGGCCACCATGTTCCGGGGTTCAGCCATTCGGTGGATCCATCGACGGAAAAGGTAATGAACTCGGCGCGGCCGGAAATGTTCTCGACGGGAAGCAGGCCGAGGCCCAGTGCGCCCTGCCGCGCCGGAAACCGGCTGTCCGCGCTCATATCGCGGTTGTCGCCCATCAGGAACACGGTGCCATCGGGCACGGTCACCGGCGCGGTATTGTCCCCATCGGTCTCACCCAGATCGAGAACTTCATAGGTACGGCCATTGGGCAGGGTTTCGAGGAAGCGCGGGTAGCGGCAAATCGCCGATCCATCCGCCACGACTTCGCGGAACATGCGACGACCGCCGTCACAGCGCTGGTTCGGCGATTCGACGATGGCGGTTGGGGCGATACGCACCTTCGGAATCGCCTCGCCATTAAGGTACAGTGTACCGTCCTGCATCTGAACGGTATCGCCCGGCAGGCCGATCACCCGCTTGATCCAGTCGGTATGCGCGATGGGATCCTTCAGGACGACGACATCGCCGCGCTCGGGATAGCTGCCGAACAGCCGCCCGTCCATTTCTGGCAACACGCGCAAAAACGGCGATAAATAGCTGTAGCCATAAGGGTATTTCGTCACCACAAGCCGGTCGCCGACCAGCAGCGTTGGCACCATGGATTCGGACGGGATATAGAAGGGTTTGGCTAAAAAGGACCAGATTCCCATCACCGCCAGCGCCAGCAAGGCGATATGGCGAAGCTCACGCTTCCAGTCGGTTGGCGGTTTTTCCGCTTTTATTGTCTTGGAAATGAACCTTACTCCGGTATCGCCGTGATGATGACAAAGGCCTGCGCCCAGGGATGATCGTCGGTCATCGTGAGATGCACATCGGCCCTATGCCCCGTCGGCGTGATCTTTTCCAGCCGTGCCAACGCACCGCCGGTCAGTTTCAGTGTCGGCGCGCCTGTTGGCAGATTCACGACGCCCATATCCCGAAAGAACACCCCCTGCCGAAACCCTGTGCCCAGCGCCTTTGAACAGGCCTCCTTGGCGGCAAAGCGCTTCGCATAAGTGCCTGCGCGCGTCAGTGGGCGCCGTTCCGCCTTGTTACGCTCCAGATCCGTAAACACCCTCGCCTCGAACCGCTCGCCAAAACGGTCCAGCGATTTCTGAATCCGCTCGACATTGCAAAGGTCGGACCCGATGCCGACAATCATCGCGCAGCGCCCGGGGGCGTTTGCAGTCGAGCTTTTCGCATCGCGCCTCTCATGTCGGCAATCGCCGGTTCCAGGCCGACGAAGACCGCTTCTCCGATTAGGAAATGACCGATATTCAGTTCGGCAAGTTCCGGGATCGCCGCGACGGGTCCGACATTCCCGGTGGTCAGACCGTGTCCCGCATGAACCTCCAGCCCCATCGCTACGCCCATCTTCGCGCCGCTCACCAAAGTGGCAAGCGCATGCGCCTGCGCACCACCTTCAAGATTGGCGTAATCGCCGGTATGAAGTTCGACGACGGGAGCGCCCAGCGAGCGCGCCGCCTCCAGTTGGCGTTCGTCCGCCTCGATGAACATGGACACGCGGATTTCCGCACCGCGCAATTCATCGACGAAGCGTTTGAGCCGGTTATGCTGGCCCGCCACGTCCAGCCCGCCCTCGGTCGTGCGCTCCTCGCGCTTTTCCGGCACGATGCAGGCGGCGTGCGGGCGGTGGCGAAGCGCGATGTCCAGCATTTCGTCCGTCGCCGCCATTTCCAGGTTCAGCGGCAGGTCGATCTCTTCGGAAAGGCGCACGATATCGCGGTCGGTGATATGCCGCCGGTCCTCGCGCAGATGCGCGGTGATCCCGTCCGCGCCCGCCCGCGCCGCCAGCTTCGCGGCCTCCACAGGGTCCGGATGTCCACCGCCGCGCGCATTGCGGATGGTGGCAACATGATCGATATTCACGCCGAGACGCAGAAATGCACCAGCCATCATGCCGCTTTCCGTGATCCCGGCTTCACGGCTTCGATGGCTGCCAGTTCAGCGGGAACGTCGCTCGCTTCGTAAGTCGGCACGTCCAGCGCCAGCAGACTGTAAAGGGGCACGCCGATGTCGGCCTTTCCATTCGACCTGTCGACCAGGCAGCCGCCTGCAATCACATCGCCACCCGCCGCTTCGATGGCGGCGATGGCCTCACGCGACGACAGGCCCGTCGTTACGACATCCTCCATCATGAACACCTTTTGTCCAGGCGTCAGCGCGAAGCCGCGACGCAGTTCGAAGGTTCCTGTCGGTCGCTCGACGAACATCGATTCGCAGCCCAGCGTCCGCGCCATTTCATAGCCGACGATGACACCGCCCATGGCAGGCGATACGACGACGCTGATCCGGTTACGTATCTCCGCAGGGATTTTCAGCACCAGCGCACCCGTCAGACGGTTCGCCCGCAGCGGATCCATCAGCACCCGTGCGCATTGCAGGAATTTCGGACTGTGCAGCCCCGACGACAATATGAAATGTCCCTCCAGCAGCGCGTCCGCAGCCTGAAATTCGGCAATCACTTCGTCATCGGTCATCGCTTTTCCCTTTCCACGGACGTCACGGCGTCGCTGGTTCTGAGCGCGGCGATGATATGTTGCAGATGTTCGAGGTCGTCCACCTCCACGTCCAGCACGAACGTCCCGAACGCCGCGTCACGTTCGCGCACCTGCATATTGACGATATTCGCGTCCGTTCGTGCCAGGATCGCCGTTACGTTCGCAAGCGCGCCCGGCGAGTTTTCCAGAACCATCTTTAGCGTCGCCACGCCGCGGTCCGCCTCCGGTCCCCAGCTCAGGTCCATCCAGTCCTTCGCGGTCTCCCGCGCCAACTCGCCGCAATCGACGACATGCACGTCGATGCCGCCCACCTTGCGACGAATACCGACGATCCGGTCGCCAGGGATCGGGTGGCAGCAGGGGGACAGATGTACCGATACGCCGGGTGTCAGCCCCTTGATGGAGATCTTGCCTCGCTT
This sequence comes from Pacificimonas sp., assembly GCA_049650205.1. GTDB lineage: Bacteria > Pseudomonadota > Alphaproteobacteria > Sphingomonadales > Sphingomonadaceae > Pacificimonas. The sequence continues at coordinate 30,106 of JBARZR010000016.1, forward strand.
GCCCGTTTTGGCACGGCTGCGACGGCGCATCGCGAACAGGCCAGGGGCGAGCGCGTCGATCAACTGGTTGCTGCCGATCGCCTGCTCCCCCAGCTGTTCATATAGCGTTTCCTCGCTATCGACGCCCAGCCGTTTCAGCGCTTCGGCAAAGGCCTTCTGCGTGACCTCCCCATCAAGGCGGGCCGCTGCCTCCTCGTAAATCTCATGCCCCAGCTTCAGCGTCTCCGCACGCCCCTGCAGGCGCAGGTGCCGCCTTATGGTCGAGCGGGCCTTTGCCGTCTGCACGAAGCCCTCCCAGCTGGCATCGGGCTCCTGAAATTCCGAGCGCAGGATTTCGACCTGGTCACCATTTTCCAGTTCGGTCCGAAGCGGCACCTGCCGTCCGTTCACCTTCGCACCGACCGTGGTCGATCCCACATCGGTATGCACGGCGAAGGCAAAATCCACTGGCGTGGACTTGCGCGGCAACTGGATCAGTTCGCCCTTCGGCGTGAAGCAAAAGACGGTCTGCTGGTACATGGCGAGCCGGGTCTGCTCCAGCATCTCCTCCGGCGTCGAGGCATGTTCCAGAATTTCAAGCAGATCGGCGATCCAGGGATATTCGCCGCGCGCCGCCTGCCCGTCATCGCCGCGATCCTTGTACGCCCAGTGCGCGGCAAGGCCATTCTCGGCCTCCTCATGCATCTTCTGTGTGCGGATCTGCACTTCGACGCGTTGCTTGCCGCCATAGAGAACCGTCGTGTGCAGGCTGCGATAGCCGTTACGTTTGGGGGTCGAGATGAAATCCTTGAAGCGCCCTGGCAGGCTCGGCCATTTCTGGTGCAAAATGCCCAGCGCGCGATAGCAATCGTCCGGTCCGTTCACGACGGCGCGAAATGCCATGACATCGGACAGCTGTTCGAAGGCAATGTGCCGCTCCTGCATCTTCTTGTAGATGCTAAAGGGCCGCTTTTCGCGCCCCTTCACCTCGGCATCGACGCCGTGCGTGCCAAGTGTCCGACGTATTTCTTCCGCAATCTCGTCGACTTCGCCCGTGCCGCTTTTGCGCAGCCCCGCCAGACGCGACATGATGCTTTCATAGGCTTCGGGTTCCAGCTCCCGGAACGCGATCTCCTTCATCTCGTCCATGAACTGATACATGCCGATCCGCTCGGCGAGCGGCGCGTAGATATCCATGGTTTCCCGTGCGATGCGCTGGCGTTTCTCCGCCTTTGGGATGTGGTGCAGCGTCCGCATATTATGCAGCCGGTCGGCCAGCTTTACCAAGAGAACCCGGATATCGCCCGACATCGCGATCAGGAACTTGCGCAGATTTTCCGCCGCACGCTCATTGTCGGTCTGCGCCTCGATCCGGCTCAGTTTGGTCACGCCGTCCACAAGGCGGGCGACATTGCCGCCGAACAATTCCTCGATCTGTTCCGGCGTCGCCACCGTATCCTCGACCGTATCGTGCAATATGGCCGTGGCGATGGTTTCATCGTCCAGCTTCAAATCGGTCAAGATACCCGCGACTTCGACTGGATGGGAAAAATAGGGATCGCCAGACGCGCGTTTCTGGCTGCCATGCGCCTGTAGCGAAAAGACATAGGCGCGGTTGATCAGATCCTCATCCGCCTGCGGGTCATAGGCCCGCACCTTTTCCACAAGTTCATATTGTCTCAGCATCGCCACCTATATGGGCCGGATCCCACACAAAAGAAAAGGCC
>JBARZR010000017.1:0-2535 GCA_049650205.1 Pacificimonas sp.
CGTCGGAACAGGGCGCGTCGATGACCGCGATGGACAACGCCACGCGCAACGCCGGCGACCTGATCGACGATCTGACCACCGAATATAACCGCACGAGACAGGCTGTCATCACGACCGAACTCGTCGAAATCATTTCCGGCGCTGAAGCGCTGTAAAGGCTGAGGAAAAAGACCATGGCAACCACTCCCACCACCAATAATATCGGCCGCATCGCGCAGGTGATCGGCGCTGTCGTCGACGTGCAGTTCGACACCGACCTGCCCGCCATTCTGTCGGCGCTGGAGACGAAGAACGGCGACAAGCGCCTGGTTCTGGAGGTCGCGCAGCATCTGGGCGAATCAATGGTTCGCACCATCGCCATGGACGCGACGGAAGGCCTCGTGCGCGGTCAGGAAGTGACCGATACGGGTTCGCAGATCCGCATGCCGGTCGGGCCGCAGACGCTGGGCCGCATCATGAACGTTATCGGCGAGCCGATCGACGAGCGCGGGCCGATCAACGCGCCCGACACCATGCCGATCCACGCCGAGGCGCCGCTGTTCGTGGACCAGTCCACGGAATCCTCGATCCTGGTTACGGGCATCAAGGTCATCGACCTGCTCGCGCCTTATGCGAAGGGCGGCAAGATCGGCCTGTTCGGCGGTGCGGGCGTCGGCAAGACCGTGCTGATTCAGGAACTGATCAACAACATCGCCAAGGGGCATGGCGGCACGTCGGTGTTCGCCGGTGTCGGTGAGCGCACGCGCGAGGGCAACGACCTTTACCACGAATTCCTCGACGCGGGCGTCATCGCCAAGAACGAGGCGGGCGAAGCGATTTCGGAGGGCTCCAAGGTGGCGCTAGTCTATGGCCAGATGAACGAGCCGCCGGGCGCGCGCGCCCGCGTGGCGCTTTCGGGCCTGACCATCGCCGAATATTTCCGCGACATCGAGAACCAGGACGTGCTGTTCTTCGTCGACAACATCTTCCGCTTCACGCAGGCGGGGTCGGAAGTGTCGGCGCTGCTGGGCCGTATCCCGTCCGCCGTGGGCTATCAGCCGACACTGGCGACGGACATGGGTAACCTTCAGGAGCGCATCACGTCGACCAACAAGGGCTCGATTACCTCGGTGCAGGCCATTTACGTCCCCGCCGATGACCTGACCGACCCGGCCCCCGCCACGTCGTTCGCCCATCTCGACGCGACGACCGTGCTGAACCGCGCGATTTCGGAGCTGGGCATCTATCCGGCGGTCGATCCGCTCGATTCCACGAGCCGTGTCCTCGAACCGCGCACCGTGGGTCAGGACCATTACGAAACCGCCCGCGCCGTTCAGGAAATCCTGCAGAAATACAAGTCGCTGCAGGACATCATCGCCATCCTCGGCATGGACGAGCTGTCGGAGGAGGACAAGCTGACCGTCGCCCGCGCGCGCAAGATCCAGAAATTCCTCTCCCAGCCCTTCCACGTTGCCGAGGTCTTCACGTCCATCCCCGGCAAGTTTGTCGATCTGGAAGACACGATCACCAGCTTCAAGGAAGTCGTCGAAGGCAAGCATGACGACCTCCCCGAAAACGCCTTCTACATGGTCGGCGGCATCGCCGAAGCGCGTGAAAAGGCACAGAAGATGGCGGCTGAGGCGGCGTGATGCGCGCTGTCCGGAAAGCTTTGCTCGTTGGCGGCGTGGCTTCGGCTTGTGTCTGCTCGGTGCCAGCAAGTGCGCAATATGCAGCCGGACTGCGCGCGCCGGAGGGAATTTCGGATGGGCTCGCGGTGGCTTTCGGCATGGGTTGCGTGTTCGCGGCGAGCCAGCGGCTCGCTCCTGGCTTGAATTATGAACTGGGCGACGGAGCAGACAGCGTCACCTTGGAAACAAGTCTGCCAGACGACGTGGCTCGTTTCATGCCAGCGGCTGAAGCCGACGCAAAAATCTTGCGCTACGAAACACCGGAAGGCGATGTCTGGACTTTGTATAACGAAGCGGTCGACGACTGCACTGTCGCGGCTTATTCCGATACGCCGGAAGACGCTTCAGAAATGGCCTTGCAGTTTGTTCAAGGTAAAAAATCGGATTGGAGAAAAGTTGACGGTGAGGAGGTCGAGGGGGTCTCAGTTCGAACATTCAGTCAGAAGTTCAAAGCCACACCACAACTAATTTTGCCGGAAGGTAAGATGACAGCGGAATTTCGTATCCCTTCGGATTCGACGCAGCCAATTGTGATTCGCACGGTCGGATCGGATTTCTCTGGTCCTTCCCTCCTGAAAATGGATCAGTAAAACATGACCCTACAATTCGAACTCGTCAGCCCCGAGCGGCAGTTGCGATCCGGCCAAGTGCATCAGGTCGTCGTGCCCGGTGCGGAGGGTGACTTCGCCGTACTGGAGGGGCATGCGCCGCTGATGTCGACGATCCGCCCCGGTGCGATCGAGGTTTACGAGAGCGCGTCTTCGGGTGCGGAGCGGATCTTCATCGAAGGGGGCTTTGCCGAAGTGACCGACAAGGGCCTGACGATCCTCGCCGAACAGGCGCAGCCGGTCGCGGATATCGATGTGTC
>JBARZR010000018.1:0-7411 GCA_049650205.1 Pacificimonas sp.
CGTCACCATGTGCGTCGGCGGCGGCATGGGCGCGGCGGGCCTGTTCGAGGTGCTGTAGGGTCCCTATCCCCCTCCCGGCGAGCAGGGAGGGGGATAGTCTGCGTGGCTCTGCCAACACGCCTGATCCACGGACCACAGCACGGCTGTCCTATTGGGTGAATTCCAGCATATAATCCCAGCCGTGCAAATCTCACTTCTCCTGAACGGATTTGAAATCCGCATGACCCCTGCGTGACCCCGGTGTGACGCAAAACCCGGGCTGTGACCTCCCAGCGAGCGAAAAATCCGCGTGACCCGGTGAACAAGATGTGATCCGGTTGTGACTTCCCGCGACCTTTCATGACGCGCCGAAACGCCCACCGGACCCATCGCATCGCCCGTCCGTTCACAAGTCGAATGAACAGGAACGACCCGACATGTTGAAGCGCGACTATGGAATTTCCCTCGGCAGGACGCTGACCGGTGACGACCCCGTCAGGCGCAATATCTTCCTCTGGCTTCCACCGCTTCTTGCGTCGCTCACGATTTGGGCGGCGAACGCCTTCTGGCCGCCACTCTACCTGCTGCTGGCGCTGATCGTTCCGCCGTTCCTGATCGCGATCTACGACCTGATCCAAACCCGCCACACGCTCTGGCGGCTCTATCCCTTCGCCGCGCGGATGCGCTGGTTGTTCGAGGATTTACGCCCTTTCTTCCACGCCTATTTCGTGGAGGCAGACCTTGAGGGCCGCCCATTCAACCACGACCAGCGCGCGCTCGTCTACGCCCGTGCGAAGGGGCAGGAGGATGCCCAGCCCTTCGGTACGGAACTCGACGTCTACATGTCGGAATATGAATGGCTGTCGCATTCGATGGCACCCGAAACCGACGCCGTCCACGACCCCCGCGTCGACGTCGGCAACGCGCAGTGCAAGAAACCCTATAGCGCCAGTTGCTTCAACATCTCGGCCATGAGCTATGGCTCCCTTGGCAGCCACGCGATCATGGCGCTCAACAAGGGCGCGAAGGCCGGCAATTTCTACCACGACACGGGCGAAGGTGGAATCAGCCCGTATCACCGCCAGGGCGGCGATCTGGTCTGGGAACTCGGCACCGGTTATTTTGGCGCGCGTACCCCGGACGGCGCGTTCGATCACGGCATGTTCGCCGACAAGGCGCAGGACGACCAGGTGAAAATGGTTGAACTGAAGCTGTCGCAGGGCGCCAAGCCCGGCAAGGGCGGTATGCTGCCGGGTCCGAAGGTGACGAAGGAAATCGCGGAAATCCGCAACGTGCCCGAAGCGCGCGACGTTCTGTCTCCGGCCGCGCACAGCGCGTTCACAACGCCTATCGAGCTTCTCGAATTCGCGGCGAAAATGCGCGACCTGAGCGGCGGCAAGCCGGTTGGCCTGAAATTCTGCGTCGGCTATCCCCACGAACTGTTCGCACTCTGCAAGGCCATGCTGAAAACCGGCATCCGCCCGGATTTCATCGTCGTCGATGGCGGCGAGGGCGGCACCGGGGCCGCGCCGCAGGAGATGTCCGACCGGGTTGGTATGCCACTGCGCGAGGGGCTTATCATGACCCGGAACGCGCTGGTCGGGTGCGGGCTGAAGGACGATATCCGTCTGGCCGCGGCAGGCAAGGTCCACAGCGCCGCCTCGCTCGCCATGAATTTCGCCATTGGCGCGGACTGGTGCAACGCCGCCCGCGCTTTCATGTTCTCGCTCGGTTGTATTCAGTCGCAGCAGTGTCATACCGACAAATGCCCCACGGCGGTGGCGACGACGTCACCCGCCCGTCAGCGCGGCCTCGTCGTCGAGGACAAATATCAGCGCGTCGCCAGCTTCCATGAAAAGACCGTGAAGGCGCTGCGCGACATCATGGTGTCATCGGGTATCCGACACCACACGGATTTCGAACCTTTCCATCTAAGAATGCGGTTGAATCCGTCGCAGATGAAGACCGTCGATATGATTTATGAGTTTCTCGAGCCGGGCCAGCTGCTTGGCGATCCCAAGGCGACGCGCTATGCTCATCACTGGGCCATGGCGCAGGCGGAGAGTTTCCGCCCGAATTGCTAAAGCCAGCCCATTTTCCGGAACAGCCATAATTCGCCAGCGGTGATCACGATGAGGGACGCGCATGTAATCCAGAACGCATCACTGCTGTCGACCCCCGGCATGCCGCCGACATTGATGCCCAGCAGCCCGGTCAGGAAGCCAAGCGGCAGGAACACGGCGGCTATGATGCTCAAAACGTACATATTCTGGTTCATGCGCTCATTCTGCCGGTTGAGCATGTCGTCTTTCACCACGATGGCACGTTCCCGGAACTCATCCAGATCTTCCAGATACCGCTCGAACTGGTCCGCGCTTTCCCGAATCAGCAGTTTCTGTTCGTCCGTCATCCAGACGGGAGGAAAATCAAGCAAGCGTTCCAGCGCGCTTTTCTGAGGTGCCATGTGACGACGAACGAACACGATATCCTGTCGCAGTTCCGACAGTTCGCCGCGCAACTGCTGAATGTCCATATCATCGACGCAGGTTTCGATATGCTCCAGCCGGCCTTCATATTCGTCGATGGCCGTACCGACATAGTCGATCAGCAGCCCGATCAAATGCTCGAAGAGCGCGGGCGCGCTCTCCGGTCCTTTGCCTCCGCCGATCAGTTCATCGAGGGCGATCCGCGGCGTCCGCAGATATTCGTGCCGCAGACTGATGACCCTGCTGCCGTCGCACCAGAGGCGCAGCGCAACCATATCCTCTGGGTGTGCACCCTCGTTCAGGTTGATGCCGCGCAGGATCGTTATGTAGCCGGTTTTCCCCTGAAAAACGCGGGGCCGCGCTTCCGGATCGAGCAGCGCCTCGATGGTGATCGCGCTCAGCCCGCTCTCGGTTTCCAGCCAGTTGCGGACATGCGCCGAGCCCGCATCGACATGCACCCATAACGGCCCATGCGTCGACTGCCATTTTGTGATGTCGTTCCAATGGAGCAGTTCGCCGCTGCCCTTGCCGTCCATCTGGACGGCGAATAGCAGGCCATCCTCTTCAGCGATATCGGTCGCGCGGATCGTTTCGGCTTTGGCGTCGGTCATCCTCTCTCATTAGCTGGATTGCCATGCAGCGCAAATTGAGTGATACTCTGAATTCTGATCTGGGAGGATTCACAACAATGGCCACGCAACCCAAACCCGACACATCCATGTTCGACCCGTCCGCGACGCGTCTGTGGGAAACGCGAACCTGGCCTGCCGTATTCGAGGCGATGCGCGCGGAAGACCCTCTGCATTTCACGGAAGAAAGCGATTACGGTCCCTATTGGTCGGCGACGAAGTACAAGGATATTCAGGAAATCGAGGCCCTGCCTAAGGTCTTCTCCTCGTCTTGGAAATATGATGGCATTACCATTGCCAACGCTCAGGAGGACATGGCCGAGGAAGAGCGAATGCCCATGTTTATTTCCATGGATCCTCCCGAACATACGCCACAAAGGCGCACGGTGTCGCCCAAATTCACGCCTTCCGGCATGACGGCCATGGAGCCGGATATACGCGCGCGAACGTCCGAGCTTCTCGACAGTCTGCCGCAGGGCGAGGAATTCGACTGGGTCGACATGGTTTCCATCGAACTGACCACGCAGATGCTGGCGCTGCTGTTCGATTTCCCCTGGGAACAGCGGCGGAAATTGACCTACTGGTCGGACTGGGCGGGCAATTTGAACGCCGCGCGCGATCCCGAGTTCGCCAAGCAGCGGCTGAACGTGATGTACGAAATGGGCATGTATTTTGCCGGCCTTTGGGAAATGAAGAAATCCCAAGAAGGCGGCGACGACCTAATTAAGATGATGCAGCGTTCCGAAGCCATGAACGACATGCCGGAGAAAATGTTCATCGGCAATCTGATCCTGCTAATCGTCGGCGGCAACGACACCACCCGCAACAGCATGACCGGCGTTGCCCGCACCATGAGCCGTTTCCCGGAGGAATGGGACAAGCTGAAGGGCGAAGGCGAAGGGTCGAAGCTCGTCAAGAACGCTGTACAGGAGCTGATTCGCTGGCAAACGCCGCTCGCTCATATGCGCCGGACGGCCGTCGAAGATTACGAGCTGCGCGGCAAGACCATCCGTGCAGGCGACAAGGTCGTGATGTGGTATGCGAGCGCCAACCGTGACGAAGAGGTTTTCGAGGATGGTGACCGCTGGATGCCGGACCGCGAAAACGCCCGTCGCCAGCTGGCGTTCGGCTATGGCATCCACCGCTGCGTCGGCGCCCGGCTGGCGGAGATGCAGCTCGCCGTTCTGATGGAGGAAATGCTGAAGAGAGATATGCGCCTGACCTGTGCAGGCGATCCGGAGCGTGTCTCATCCCCGTTCATCAATGGCTACCACAAGCAAATCGTGACAATGACCCGCGATTGAACAGCCAGATCAAAACCGGAATCCCGGGCAGTCATGCATGTCATGCATGGCTGCCCGCCTGTTTCAGGGTCTGCTCAATCAGCGTTGATCGACAATATTGACGGCTACCTGACCGGCGCGGAGCCTATGCCCGCGCCGCAACCATCCGGAGCCGATCATGAGCGACAAAGAAACCGAAACGCAGACCATTTCCCCTGCCCCGATTACTGCGACAAGCTCGCTGACACGCGGCCGCCCCGGTCGTCGCATCGGCGCGCGCCGCGAGGCGGAAGGCAAGCTGTTCCACGCCTGGCGTGGCTAGTCCGGTCGCTTCAGCGTAAGGATCGGCCAGCCTTCATTGGGGTCAACGTGTTGACTGACGAGACCGGAAGCGGTGAACGCGCTACGGACGGCATCCTGCTGATCGGTCAGAAGGCCGGCCAGGATCACCGTTCCGCCAGGACGGGTCGCAGCGGCAATCTCATTGGCCATGTCGATCAGCGGCTGGGCGAGAATATTAGCGACGATCAGGTCATAGGGCTCCCGGCTGGATAGCGCCGGATCGGCAAACCCGTCGGCAACGATCACGAACACTTCGCCGGGTGCATCGCCGGCGCGCTCAGCGTTGATCTCGACATTCTCGCGCGACACATCGATGGAAACAGGGTCGATGTCACTGGCGGTCACACGCGCTTCCCGGAAACGCTTTACGATTGCCAGCGCGAGAAGCGCCGTTCCCGTGCCAAGGTCGAGAGCATCGCGAGATGTCTCGGTCAACTGGTCGATTGCCCTTAGACAACCGGCGGTGGTTGGATGATGCCCGGTCCCAAAGGCCTGGCTGGCCTCAATCTGAAGACCGATGCTATCGGCAGGCTGCGTGGACCTGTCACGCGCGGCATGAACCCAGAATCTTCCCGCGCGGATCGGGTCCAGTCCCTCCTGACTTTTCATGACCCAGTCCTCGTCGGGCAGCAATTCCGTGGCGGCCTCCGCGTCGGGACTCGAGGATAGCAGACTCTTTATCAGGGTTATGAAGGCTTCGTCAGGTTGCTGCTCGGAATAGACATGCAGCTCCAGATCGTCGGGCCGGGAAGGATCGGGCTCGTTCGTAATCAGTGCGGGCTGAGGGTCCAGATGTTCCAGCGCGGGCAGATCGGGGGTCAACATGTCGGCGTCCGCCTTTGAAATCGGCAATGTGGTTTTCCAGCCATGGGTCATGCCCGTACTCTTAACGGTCCATCGCAGACCGGTCTTGTGCCAATTTCAATTCTGAGCGCGATCAGGCCAAGGCTCCTGAAGACGTTCCGCGCCGTGGCCGCGACCTGGGTCCGGTGCCGGCTTTCTGAGTCACCGGAGTTCTGGACGCGGGCGCGGTCGCCATCGTTTCCTGCCGCAGGTACGTAACCGAGATCATCAATGCGACAATCGAGTAGAAAGCCGGCTGGAACGCAATTCCGACGAACAACGATCCGGCCATATAGACGGGCAGGAATGTCGAGACCGCCGTACCGAAGGAACCGGCCCATTCGGAATCCTTCATTTGCGGGATGTCCGGCTCGAATGTCTTTCGATATCTCTTCTCCCGGGAAACCAGAACGCGGGACTGCCAGAACGCCAGAATGACGATGGATATCCAGATGATGAATCCGGGATAGCCAAGTTCGCCAAGCATCTCGAAATAGCTGGAATGAAAGGCGCGGGCACGGTCGGTCGACGTAAAGGTTTGCGTGTCGATGTTTCCGTCCGTTTCGGTCGTGCGGGACATCTCGATTTCCAGATTGTTCGTCTTGTAGATGTCGAATCCGCCGCCAAGCGGATGGTCCGCGACGAAATCCCACGTCCATTTCCAGACGGCGATGCGCGTCGAGGCGGACTCATCTGACTGATAGGTTTCAATGGTGCTCATGCGGTCCCAGAACGACTGCGGCACGAAGGGCGTCGCCGCGACGGCCAGAAGAAAAATCCCGCCTCCAATCAGTATTTTGCGTTTCGAACGCCACCAGATCATCGCGGCCAGCACGCCCATGGCCACAAAACCTGTACGCGCCTCCGCCGCGATAGGGACGAGCAGGAAACTGACCGAAATTCCAAAGGTGGCGAGCAGGGACAGTTTTGTTGGCGGAAGCAGCGTGTTGTGCCGATAGAACCACCAGAGCATCGGGAGCATGGAAAGCGCCGTCGTGGACAGGATCGAGCCCTCGAAAAGTCCCGTATTGTTACCGACGATGAAACTCAACGAGCCATAACCGCTGGACCCGGCAAGCGTTTTCAGTGCCCCCGACAGAGTGATCGCGCAGATCGAAAACAGGATCACGCCAAGGGCAACCTCGATCCGCCGACGCGTAGTGAAAACCATCGGCAGAAATACCGAAAACAGGAGCGCCTTCGTTGTCCAGTCCCATTTATCCGTTGTCGGAAGGATCGCCCAGCCAAATGTGGTCAGCGTACTATAAACAACCAGTAGCAGAATAAGAAACTGCAACAGGCTGAATCGCAGCCTCTTTTCCTTGTCGAACAAAATGAAGCTTGCCAGCGCCCCTGCCCCCATGATCATGGCAACAGGCAGTTGATTGAAGACATAATAGGCCATCCGTTGCGGCTGCAAGATGTCGACCCACAAATAGCCAAGCGCCATGAAGTAAGGAGCCCGGAAACTCGCAAAAAAGAAAATCAGCAATATGCCGAACAGAAACAGATCGCGCATCTGCCTACCGCTTCCCTGCCCAAGCCTGCGGCTTCGATCGCCGCCTCGGCCCTTTGAGCGTAGGCTTTTTTCGATCTACCTCTTCGGCTCGAAACGCCCGCCAAAGCAAGACCAGCAGCATGATATGCGCGGAAAGCAATGCCAAATTATCGACCAATTGAGGTTCCCATTCTGAACGATAAATATGCGTGGGACGCACCACGCTCATTGTTTGGAATTTGTATAGACCAGCGAGCCTTAAAAAAACACCTCCGTCGGCTTGCCCCCCATTTCTCATCCAGGTACAGTTCGTCTGGTTCCCAGGTCTCGTATCGCAGCGCTCTTCCCAAG
>JBARZR010000019.1:0-24064 GCA_049650205.1 Pacificimonas sp.
CGCACCATTCGTACGGATGTTCGCATTATCTGCGCTACGCATCAGGATCTGGAAGGCAGTATCGCGCGCGGCGATTTCCGTGAAGACCTCTATTACCGGCTGAATGTCGTCCCCATCGCGCTGCCGCCGCTGCGTGCGCGCAAGGACGCCATTGCCGAACTTGCCAGTCATTTCCTCGCGCTCGCCGCCGAAGAAGGTCTGCCGCAAAAATCCCTTTCCGCCAGCGCTATTGAGAGGCTTGCCGCTCATGGCTGGCCCGGCAATGTGCGGGAACTGCAGAATATCGTTCGCCGAATGGCAGCGCTTGCCCGCGAAGACGTGGTGGGCGCTGCCGCGGTCGCCCAAGCAATGAATGGAAGCAGGGGTGTGGCGCTGCCCAAGGCCTCGGCTGCCGAGGGCCTTTCGCTTGCTGTAGAAATGGAAGCGGCGCGTCTCGTGGCACGCGGCGGCACCGACCTTTACGAAGCCATCATGTCCGAGGTCGAACCTCCGATGCTCCGCGCTGCGCTCGCGGCGACCGGTGGCAACCAGATCAAGGCGGCTGCCCTCCTCGGAATCAACCGCAACACGCTGAGAACCCGTTTGGAGCAGCGCGGGATCGACGCGGTGGACTTCCGGACGCGGAGTTAGCGCAGCTATCCCAGCGCCTGCATGTTCGGCTGCCCGTTCGACGCGCTGACACCACCATCTACAGGCAAATTAGCGCCAGTGACGAATTTCGCGTCCTCGGACGCCAGGAACAGCACCGGTCCGGCAATGTCGTCCGGCTCGCCGATGCGACCGAGCGGTATCCGGTCCATGAAACGGTCCATGACGGCCTTTTGTTCGAGAATGCCTTGTGACATGTCGCTACGGGTCAAGCTGGGAAGGACGGCGTTGACGCGCACGCCGTCTTTTCCAAGACCGAGCGCGAGACTCCGAGTCAGGTTTGTCACCGCACCCTTCGACGCGTTGTAGATGGGCAGGGTCCAGTCGCCGCCGATTCCGGACACGCTCGATGTATTGACGATGCTTCCCTTGGTTTTCCTGAGGTGGGGAATGGCCGCGCGGCTGAGGTACAGGACGCCCTTTACATTGATGGCGAACACCTTGTCGATGTCGTCATCACTTGCGATTTCAAGCGGTCCGAACGCCCCGATACCCGCGTTGTTTACCAGCGTATCAAGGCCGCCGAACCGTCTGACGGTTTCCGCAATCAGCCGGTCGCAGAAATCACGATCGGACACATCGCCCGCGAAAATCAGGACGCGGTCCTGATCCAGATCGGCGGCGACATTCTTCAGGTCGTCTTCGCTGCGACTGTTGAGGACGACATTCGCGCCTTCCTTCGCAAAGCGTCGGGCGATGCCCTCGCCAATACCGCTGGATGATCCTGTGACGATAACGGTCTTGCCGGAAAAACGCATATGATGCTCCTGTGATGTCGGTTCATTCGCAGGAACGCGCCTTGCCGTAATTGGCTCCAAGTCCCACTTGTCACGCCGCAGGCCAGCCGATAGGGCGGACGCAGAACAAAACTATCAGCAAGGACCACCGAAAATGAGCGATGTCGCAGAACGCGTGAAGAAGATTGTCGTCGAGCATCTGGGCGTCGAGCCTGAAAAGGTGACGGAAGAAGCGAGCTTCATCGACGATCTGGGCGCGGACAGCCTCGACACGGTCGAGTTGGTCATGGCGTTCGAGGAAGAATTTGGCGTTGAAATCCCCGACGATGCCGCCGAGAAGATTCTGACCGTCAAGGATGCCATTAATTACATCAACGAACACCAGGACAGCTAAATCTGTCTCATTCACGTTGAACCCGGATAAGTGAGCGGCGGTCCTCCCGGGTGGAGGGTCGCCGTTTTCGGTTTACGATCAGGAGTTTCGTCTATGCGCCGCGTCGTTATCACTGGCCTTGGCCTTGTCACCCCCCTTGGCGGCGACGTAGAAACCAGCTGGAAGAATATCCTCGCTTCGAAATCCGGCGCGGGCCAGCTCACCCGCTTTGACACCGAGGGTCATGCCTGCACCATCGGTTGCGAAGTACCGATGGGCGAAGGCGAGGGTATGCTCGACCTGTCGAAGCGTGTCGATCACAAGATCCAGCGCCAGGTCGACCTGTTCATTCAATTCGGTATCGACGCGGCGGGGCAGGCGGTCGAAGAGGCCGGGCTGACGGACGTGTCCGAGCAGGAATCGGAGCGCATCGGCTGTCTGATCGGTTCCGGCATTGGCGGTCTTCCGGGCATCGAAAAGGAAAGTATCGTTCTGCACGAACGCGGCCCCCGACGGGTCAGCCCGCATTTCGTACATGGCCGCCTCATCAATCTGGTCTCTGGACAGGTCAGCATAAAATATGGCTTCCGAGGTCCGAACCACAGCGTCGTTACCGCTTGTTCAACGGGCGCGCATGCCATTGGCGATGCGGCGAGGCTCATCATGCTGGATGACGCCGATATCATGATCGCGGGTGGCGCGGAAAGTGCCATTTGCCCGCTTGGTATCGCTGGCTTCGCGCAGGCGAAGGCACTCTCCACGCGGAATGATGACCCCGAAGGCGCCAGCCGTCCCTATGACGAGGGCCGCGATGGTTTTGTAATGGGCGAGGGTGCAGGTATCGTCGTTCTTGAGGAAATGGAACGCGCGAAGAAACGCGGCGCGACAATCTATGGCGAAGTCACCGGCTATGGTCTGACCGGCGATGCCTATCATACGACCGCGCCGCATCCGGAGGGCAATGGCGGTTTCCGTGCCATGCGCAACGCGCTGGCCCGTGCCGGCCTCGACCCGAGCGCCATCGACTATATCAACGCGCACGGCACCTCGACGCCGCTGGGCGACGAGATCGAACTGGGTGCGGTCCGCCGCCTTTTCGGCAGCGCGCTCGACACGGTCAGCATGTCGTCGACGAAAAGCGCCATAGGACACCTGCTTGGCGGCGCAGGGGCGGTGGAATCCATCTTCTGCCTGCTCGCCATGCGCGATCAGGTCGCGCCGCCGACGATCAATCTCCACAACCCGTCGGAAGGCTGCAAGGGCGTTGATCTCGTCCCGCTTCAGCCCAAGGAACGGGAGATCAAGGCGATCCTGAACAACAGCTTTGGATTCGGTGGCACGAATGCGTCGCTGATTATGCAGAAGGTCTGATTAGTCCCAGCGCGCCGCGGCGGCATCGTCGCTGGCGCGCGCGTTCACCCAACGCGTCTCACCGGGTGATGTTTCTTTCTTCCAGAAGGGGGCGTTGGTTTTCAGCATGTCCATCATGTAGTCCGCAGCGGCGAAGGCATCGGCGCGGTGCGGCGACGCGGCCAGCACAAGAACGATGAGCTCGCCCGCCGCCAGTTTCCCATAGCGATGTACGATCAGGCCGGAGGATAGCGACCAGCGCGTCTCCGCAACGTCCGCAATTTCGACAAGACGGCGTTCCGTCATTCCGGGATAATGTTCCAGTTCGAGCGTATCGCCCGCCCCGCCCCGCACCAGACCCGTAAAGCTCACCAGCGCACCGATGTCACCGCGTCCCTGCGTCAACGCCACCATTTCAGCGCCGACGTCGAAGGCCTCAGCCTGGACTCGAACTTCCATCATCCGCCGGTGACGGGTGGGAATATGCCGAGCTCTGCGCCGTCCGACACATGTGCGTCCACGCCGACAAATTGCTGATCGAGGGAAAACCGCAACTGGTTGGTATCGGCAAACGCTTCAGCATAGCCCGCACCCCGAGTCTGAAGGCGGGCGAGAACCTCTGCCACCGTTATCAACGTATCCGGCACCTCGACCTTTTCGCCATCGAGGCCGATTGCTTCCCTCACGCGGGCGAAATACAAAAGACGAAGGTTCACGTCATGTGCTTCAGACCGGCGCGCAGATAGTCCCAGCCGGTTATGAGGGTCAGGACGGCGGCGATCCACAAACAGATCACGCCGACTTCCATAGATGGCAGATACGGCATTTTCGCTTTGGAAAAGCCGTGCAGGATCAACGCGCCGAGAGACACCATCTGGAACGCCGTCTTCCATTTGGCGAGTTTCGAGACGGGAACGGACACCTGCACGCCGCCCAGAAACTCTCGCAGGCCGGAGACGACGATTTCCCGCAGCAATATGATCATCGCGGCGAGCGTGGTTATGCCGAGAATGATGTCATTTTCGATCAGCATGACTATGGCCGCGACCACCATGACCTTGTCGGCGATGGGATCTAGGAACTGGCCCAACTTCGACACGGTTCCTTGTGACCGAGCCAGATAGCCGTCCAGGTAATCCGTCGCGCCCGCTACAGTGTAGAGGATGAATGCAGCCAGATACCCCGGCCAGTTCGCCTGCCACATGACCAGAATCAGCACAGGCACGACGACGATGCGCGACAGAGTCAGAAGGTTAGGCAGGCTGTACATTATGCCTGCCTCTTAGGACATAAGCCAGATTGGCTCAATCCAGCAGCAACGTGCCCTCGATCACGTCGACGCATGTCCCGCCAAGGATCGCGCGGTCGCCATCCAGGCGGCAATCGAGATAGCCGCCGCGCTCGCTGGCCTGGAAGGCGTGGAAGCCATCACGGCCCAAAGCTTTCGCCCAGTAGGGCGTAAGGATCGCGTGGGCTGCGCCGGTTACCGGGTCTTCATTTATGCCCGCGCCGGGAACGAAGACACGGCTGACGACATCATAGTCGCTCGCCGCATCCGCCTCTGCCGTTGCGATCACGAGAAGATTTCCCTGTGTCGCCATCGCACCGAAGTCCGGAGACAGTGCGCGGACTTCGGCTTCGTTCGCGAAGCGGGCGAGAAAGCTGTCCTCGGCTGCGGTCGTCGTGACGCGCAGTTCCTGCGGTTTAGTACCGAAGGTGGTTTCAAGCGGGTGGTCGTTAACGATCTTTGTGTCCCAGGCGGGCAGGCTCATCGCATAGGCATCGCCGTCACGCGCAACGTGCAGGATACCCGCACCGCGCAGGGTTTTGAAACTGACGCTGTCGCGACCGGTCTCTTCGGTCAGGACGACATGGCCGGAGGCGAGGGTCGCGTGGCCGCACATCTCGACTTCCACCGCGGGCGTGAACCAGCGGAGCTGATAATCCGCCTCGCCGCTCTCGTCGGGCACGATCCATGCGGTTTCCGACAAATTATGCTCGCGCGCGATCTTCAGCATCAGCCGGTCGCAGGGGAATTCGTCCGCGCGGTAGATGGCGGCGCTGTTTCCCTCGAAAGCACGCGATGCGAACGCATCTATGTGGCGGAAGGAAGCTCGTCTTCCGGATTTATCGGACAAAAGTGATCCTCCTCGACTTCGCTTTCATCCATATGACCGCGCGGGTCGACATGGATTAGCAGTTCGGTGCCGGGATAAGCGGTCAGGACCGCCATTTCCACCCGGTCGGAAATGTCGTGTGCCGCCTTCACGGTCAGGTCGGGATCGACCCACATATGGAATTGCACGAAATCCTGATCGCCGGCGCGCCGTGTCCGCAGTTCGTGAATACCATGAACGTCGGGCAGCATTGAGACCATGTTGAGAAGCTGCTGCCGCTTCAGTTCCGGCCATTCCCGGTCCATCAACATGTCTATAGCGCGGCGGGCCGCGTGAAAGGCGGTCCAGCCCAGCCAGAGCGCGATCGCGAGCCCGAACACAGGATCCGCTCCCGACAGGCCGACGCTGGCAAGGAGCAGCGCGGCGATGACGGCCGCGTTCAGGGCTAGGTCGGACTGGTAATGGAGGCTGTCCGTCTCAATCGCGAGCGAGCCCGTCCGTTTCGCAATACGCTTCTGATAGACGACAAGTGCCAGCGTGACGACGATGGCGAATATTGAAACGCCGATACCTGCGACAGGCTGGTCGACCTCCGCCGGGCTGGCGAAGCGCATGATGGCGCGCCACGCTATTGCGAGCGCGCTGATGCCGATCAGCATGGTCTGGAACAGCGCGGCTATCGCTTCGGCCTTTCCGTGGCCAAAGCGGTGTTCACGGTCGGCGGGCTCGGCAGCGACGCGGACGGCGAAGAAGGTCACCAGCGACGCGATCAGGTCGAGACCGGTATCCGCCAGCGAACCCAGGAGCGCGACCGACCCCGTCTGCCACACCGCCCATGTCTTCGTACCGAGCAGAAGCAACGCCGCTGTGACGGAGGCGATCGCCGCGCGGCGCATCATTGTGCCACGATCTGGCGCGCTATCCGTCATGGGTAGAGCATATGCGTTATCCAGCCGCCTTTGCCGTCCGGCGTGTAGATATAGCGCTCGTGCAGGCGGCTGCGGCGGTCGATCCAGTATTCGAACCGCTCAGGAATGACGCGCCAGCCCGACCAGTGTGGGGGACGAGGAACTGTTTTGCCGTCATATTGCGCCTCGATCTCCGCGATGCGCGTCTTCAAGGTGTCGCGGTCATCGAGCGCGCTCGACTGGTCGCTGGCCCAGGCACCGATTTGCGAACCGCGCGGACGGCTGGCAAAATAGGCGTCGGCTTCGGCGGTGCTGACAGGCTGCGCCTTGCCCTCGATGCGGATCTGTCGGCGTAGCGATTTCCAGTAAAACAGCAGCGATACGGACTGGTTGGCAGCCAGCTCGTCGCCTTTGCGGCTGGTAAGATTGGTGTAAAATACGAAGCCGCCGTCAGACACATCCTTCAGCAGCACCATGCGTACGGACGGCGCGCCGCCCGCCGTCGCGGTTGCCAGCGCCATGGCGTTGGCATCATGCGGCTCGCCCGCCTTGGCCTCGGCCATCCAGCTGTCGAACAAGGTGAAAGGGATATCGGGCAGGTCCATGTCAGCGGATGTATGCGTCACTCCGGTCGCCTTCAACCACGATCTTTGCGGGTGTTTCGCAGTAGCTTGCAGCCGGTCGCGCCGCCCCCTATCTGTGCTGTATTAGAATGGTAGGGCAGTGGAATATCGGCTGGATATTCGCCGGCCTTTATGGTGACGGAACGACGATGGCAGATTTATATTCAACTTTGGGGGTGGCGCGCGGCGCAGACGAAAGAGCGGTGAAGACCGCCTACCGCAAGCTGGCGAAAGAACTGCATCCCGACAGAAACAAGGACAATCCCAAGGCCGCTGAACGTTTCAGCGACGTGACCAAGGCTTATGACATCCTGTCCGACAAGGACAGCCGCGCCAAATATGACCGTGGTGAAATCGACGAAAATGGCGACCAGAAGGCGCCATTTGGTTTTGGCGGTGGACGCGGACCGCAACCGGGTGCGGCGCGGGGTGGAGGGTTTGGCGGCTTTGGCGGCGGCGCAGGGTCACAGGACTTTGGCGGCGCGGACGATCTGTTGAACGAACTGTTCGGACGTCGTGGCAGTATGGGAGGCGGCATGGGAGGCGGTGGCAATCCTTTCGGTCAGCAACCACCGCGTCAGGCCCCCCAAAAGGGCGCGGACGTGCAGTACCGCCTGTCGGTCCCGTTCGAGGATGCCGCGGAATTGAAACCGCAGCGCGTCACGCTGAGAAGCGGCAAGACCATCGAGGTCAAGCTGCCCAAAGGCTTTGAGGATGGCCAGACTATAAAGCTGACCGGGCAGGGGGAAGACGGCCCCGGCGGCAAGGGCAACGCGCTGATCACGCTCAGCATCAAGCCACACCGCCATTTTCGCAAAAGCGGCGACGACATCCGCATCGGTCTGCCGCTAAGGCTGGAGGAGGCGGTGCTGGGGGCGAAGGTGCGCGTGCCGACAACATCGGGCGGCGTTATGCTGACCATTCCAAAGGGAACGAATGGCGGCACCACAATGCGGTTGAAGGGCAAGGGCTTCTCGACGAAATCCGGACCGCGCGGCGACCAGCTGGTGACGCTGGAAATCGCTATTCCGGGCGGCGATGCCGAGCTGGAGGCGTTTGTGAAGGGCTGGGACGCGGGGCGGACGACGGATCCGCGCGCGAACCTGTAGCGAGTCCGGCTTGAACGACCTTTTGAAGTCGGCGCGGGCGATCCTGGCCAGCGGCCACCGGCCCGTGGAGGTGCTGAGGCGGGTTCTCATCGGTGTTTTCGACGAGGGGTTTCTGCTTGCCGGAAATCTCGCGTATCTGTCACTTCTGACGCTGTTCCCCTTTTTCGTCCTCATCGGCTCGATCGCCGGCTTTCTGGGGCGTTCTGGCGACGGTCTACGTGCCGTTCGCGCCTTCCTGGAAACCGTGCCGCCCAGTGTCGCGGACCTCCTTGCCGAACCAATCGCGGCCCTGCTGCGGCAGGGGTCGGGCGGCCTTATTACCGTTTCCATCCTGGTGGCGCTGTGGACGACGGCCAGCTATGTCGAGACCATCCGGCTGGTGCTTTACAAAGCCTATGGCTTTACGGCCGTCCGGCCGATCTGGCAGCGGCGCCTGTTCAGTTTCGCCATCATATTGGGCAGCGTCCTCCTGATGTTCATCGCTTTTGCCAGCCAGTTTGTTTTGGCGGGCGTCGAGCAGTTCATCATTCGTATCTTGCCTGGCCTGGACTCCGGACTGATTTCGGGCCTGCGGCTGGGACCGATCATCGCTCTTTTCCTGGCGCTTTACATGCTGTTCTTCACATTGACGCCGCACGAGTACCGCCGGGGTTGGCCGAAATGGCCGGGCGCGCTGGCGACCACCGCCGTCTGGATCGGCGCAACGAACATGCTGCCTTGGGTGCTGACCAATTTCAGCAATACCGACCGCTTTTACGGACCGTTGGCGGGCGTGATGGTGACGCTGATTTTCTTCTTCATCGTCGGTCTCGGGTTTGTACTGGGTGCTCAGTTGAACGCGGCGCTGGCATTGACTGCCAAAGCCGAGTTAGAAGAAGCCGAAATTGAAAAGGAAGCATGAAGATGGCTGGACTGATGCAGGGAAAGCGCGGGCTGATCATGGGGTTGGCGAACGATCGTTCGCTGGCCTGGGGCATCGCGAAATCGCTGCATGAACAGGGCGCGGAAATGGCATTTTCCTATCAGGGCGACGCGCTGAAAAAGCGTGTCGCACCTCTGGCCGAGAAGGTTGGCAGTGACTTCCTGATCGAATGCGATGTGTCGGAGGAAAAGGCGCTAGACACCGCTTTCAACACGCTGAAATCGCGCTGGGACACGATGGATTTTCTGGTCCATGCCATTGGTTTCTCCGACAAGAGCGAGTTGCGCGGGCGCTATGCCGATACCAGCCTGGACAACTTCCTGATGACCATGAACATCAGCGTATTCAGCTTTACGGCCTGCGCCCGGCGCGCGGCGGAGATGATGCCGAATGGCGGCAGTCTGGTGACGCTGACCTATTATGGCGCGGAGAAGGTCGTGCCGCATTATAATGTAATGGGCGTCGCCAAGAGTGCGCTGGAGACGAGCGTACAGTATCTCGCCAACGATCTCGGCCCTGCAAATATCCGCGTGAATGCGCTGAGCGCCGGACCGATCAAGACACTGGCCGCGTCTGGAATCGGCGATTTCCGCTACATCCTCAGGTGGAACGAACTGAACAGTCCGTTGAGACGCAATGTCACGATCGAAGATGTCGGCGGGGCGGGTCTATACCTGCTAAGCGATCTGGCTTCAGGCGTGACGGGAGAAACGCATCATGTGGACGCGGGCTATCATACGGTCGGCATGAAGCAGGAAGATGCGCCGGATATCGCGCTCGATTAGCGTGCGCGCGAAATGGTGACCCCTACGGGAATCGAACCCGTGTTTCAGCCGTGAGAGGGCCGCGTCCTAACCGCTAGACGAAGGGGCCAAAGCGGAAGCGGGGAGATATGGCCGCGCACCGCCCAAGTCAAGAGACGCGCGGCATCAGGCCGCTTGAGCCTCTGCCTTCTGATCTTTTTCCAGTTCCTCGCGGATCGATTCCGCCAGCAGGAAGGCCAGCTCTATAGACTGGCTGGCATTGAGACGAGGATCGCAATGCGTATGATAGCGCGCGGCAAGACCTTCCTCGGTCACCGCTGCCGCGCCGCCCGTGCACTCGGTGACGTTTTGGCCTGTCATCTCGGCATGAATGCCGCCGGCATGTGTGCCCTCGGCGCGGTGAACGGCAAAGAAGCCGCGCACTTCGGCAAGGATGCGTTCGAAGGGACGGGTCTTGAAGCCCGACGCGGCCTTGATCGTATTGCCATGCATGGGGTCGCAAGACCAGACAACCGCGCGGCCCTCTTCCTTTACGCGGCGGACCAGGCGGGGCAATCCGTCCTCGACCTTGTCATGCCCGAAGCGGGATATCAGTGTCAGGCGGCCCGGGTCATTTTTGGGATTGAGGACGTCGATCATGCGAATGAGATCGTCCGGTTCCAGACTTGGGCCCGTTTTCATGGCGATAGGATTGTTAACGCCCCGCAGAAATTCGACATGCGCGGAACCGGGGAAACGTGTGCGGTCGCCGATCCACAGCAGGTGCGCGCTGGTGTCGTACCACCCGCCGGTCAGTGAATCCTGCCGCGTCATCGCCTGCTCGTAACCCAGCAGCAATGCCTCGTGGCTGGTGTAGAAGTCGGTGCCCTTCAGCTGCGGTACGGACTCCGGATTGACACCGCACGCCTCCATGAAGGCAAGCGCCTCGCCAATGCGCGTGGCGACATTCTCATATTTCGCGCCTGCATCGGACGCGCCGACGAAATCGAGATTCCATTTATGGACCTGATGCAGATTGGCATAGCCGCCCTGTGCCAGCGCGCGCAGCAGGTTGAGCGTCGATGCGGCCTGCATATAGGCCTTTTGCATCCGCTCCGGGTCAGGCTCGCGCCCCGCCTCGTCGAAGCCCATGTCGTTGACGATATCACCGCGATAGCTGGGCAGGGTGACGCCGCCCTGCTCCTCGGTATCGGAGGAGCGTGGCTTTGCAAACTGCCCCGCCATGCGGCCAACTTTTACGACCGGCATTTGGCTGCCGAAGGTCAGTATAACCGCCATCTGCAAAAGCACACGGAACGTGTCGCGAATGTTATTCGGGTGGAACTCTTTGAAGCTCTCCGCGCAATCGCCGCCCTGCAGCAGGAACGCCTTGCCTGCCGCGACCTGTGCCAGATCCGCGCGCAGGCGCCGCGCCTCGCCCGCGAAGACGAGCGGCGGGAAATTGCCGAGCATCCGCTCGGTCTCCGCAAGGGCCGCCGTGTCACGATATTCCGGAATATGCAGCGCCTTGTAATCGCGCCAGCTACCGGGGGTCCATTTGCCTGAATGCGTCATGCCCGCACCATGGCGGGAATATCGCCGCGCTGCAACATTCGGCATGATCGATTTTCTGCTTCTTACTGAACAAGGAAATTCGTTTCCGGCTTTTGCGGGGTATCTCTACTTATGATAGGGATCATTCAGAGGAGAGATAATCATGGACGCAGTCACTAGCGAAATGTCGGGTTGCCCAATGGGACACGGGGAAGCGCGGTCCCTGCTTGGACGGAGCAATCGTGACTGGTGGCCGGACTCACTCCAGCTGGAAATCCTGACGCAGCACGGCCAGTCTGCCGATCCGATGGGCGAAAATTTCGATTATGCCAAGGCATTCAAGAAAATTGATTATCAGGCGCTGAAACAGGACATTCACGCGCTGATGACCGACAGCCAGTCCTGGTGGCCGGCGGATTACGGTCATTATGGCCCATTCTTCATCCGTATGGCGTGGCACGCTGCGGGGACATACCGCACGGGCGATGGGCGCGGGGGTTCCAGCAGCGGCCAGCAGCGCTTTGCGCCCTTGAACAGCTGGCCGGACAATGGCAACCTCGACAAGGCACGGCGCCTGTTGTGGCCGATCAAGCGGAAATATGGCAACCAGATCAGCTGGGCCGATCTGTTCATCCTGACCGGCAATGTCGCGATCGAATCCATGGGCGGACCGGTGTTCGGTTTTGGCGGCGGTCGCGCGGATGTCTACGAGCCTGAGACGGTTTATTGGGGCACGGAAGAACTGTGGGTGGATCAGGGCGTGGAAACGCGCATCATCCCCGATGAAGGAAAGGCGCTGGAGAACCCTCTGGCAGCAATCCAGATGGGTCTGATCTACGTCAACCCGGAAGGGCCAGGCGGCAACCCCGATCCGCTGGAATCGGCGCGTGACATGCGCGAGACTTTTGCACGCATGGCGATGAACGACGAGGAAACCGTGGCGCTGACCGCTGGCGGTCATGCCTTTGGCAAATGCCATGGCGCAAAGCCCGCCGACAGTTTCGGAGGTGGGCCGGAGGGCGAACATCTGCATCTACAGGGCCTCGGCTGGCTGACCCATAAGGACGAGATCGAGCGCGGCAACATCACCACATCGGGACTGGAGGGCGCGTGGACGCCCAATCCCACACAATGGGGCGGCGACTATTTCCGCCTGCTGTTCAAATATGATTTCGAGCTGGTCGAAAGCCCCGCGGGGGCAAAGCAGTGGACGCCGATCGATCCCGACGAGGCGGACATGGCACCCGACGCGCGCGACCCGTCGAAGAAGGTCCCCACGATGATGACGACGGCGGACATGGCGCTGAAGATGGATCCGGAATATCGCAAGATTTCAGAGCGATTCCGCGACGATCAGGCGGCGCTTGACGATGCCTTTGCGCGAGCGTGGTTCAAACTGTGCCACCGCGACATGGGACCGAAAATCCGCTATCTCGGCCCGGAAGTTCCCACCGAAGACCTGATCTGGCAGGATCCCGTTCCCGAAGGGACGGTGCCATCCGCCGGTACGGTCGCCGATTTCAAATCCAAGATTCTGGACAGCGGCCTCACCGTCAGCGAACTGGTGAAGGCGGCATGGGCATCGGCGGCGAGCTATCGCAATTCCGACCATCGTGGCGGCGCCAATGGCGCACGGGTTCGGCTGGCCCCGCAAAAGGACTGGGAAGCCAACGATCCTGATGAGTTGTCGAAGGTTCTGTCGAAAATCGACAGTCTGAAGGGCGATCTTTCCATGGCCGACGCCATCGTTCTTGCCGGTACGGCGGCGATGGAGAAGGCGGCGAAGGATGGCGGCCACGCCATAGATGTCGCCTTTACTGGCGGTCGCGGCGACGCGACCGAGGCGCAGACCGATGCCGAGAGCTTCGAACCCATGCAGCCGTTCGCCGATGGTTTCCGCAATTATTTGAAGACCAAGGCATCGGTGAAGACGGAGGAGATGCTGATCGACCGCGCACAGCTTCTGGGCCTGTCGATTCCGGAAATGACCGTTCTGGTCGGCGGTCTGCGCGCACTTGGAGCAGTCAGCGGCAATACGGGCCATGGTGTGCTTACGGAGCGTATGGGTCAACTGACCAACGATTTCTTCGTCAATCTGCTCTCCATGGATACGGTCTGGACACCGACGAGGGACAGCGGCGAGGAAGAATTCGTCGGTCGTGACCGGGCTACCGGCAAGGACCGCTGGACGGCGACGCGCACGGATCTGGTCTTCGGCTCGAATTCGCAGTTGCGGGCAGTCGCCGAAGTCTATGCGCAGGATGACAATAAAGAGAAGTTCGTTCGCGACTTTGCCGCTGCCTGGACGAAGGTGATGAATGCGGGCCGTTTTGACCTGACGGCATAAGTCGGGCGCATCCGGAGGGGAGCGCTCAGGTGGCGTCCGCGCCGCCGAGCGCTCCCCTTCTTCGGCTTTGCACGGGAGGCATCATGCATCAGAAATATCTGGCGGCGCTGGATCCGCAACATGACTACTGGGTCCCCGCCGTCGTTGCACCATGCCGCAATTGGGCGGGAATGCAGGGCGCGCACAAAGGCTCGCGCTTTCTGATCCATCGCGAAACTTTCGAGCCGACGCGAGAAGACGTTCTGCCCTTCCGCAGCCGTGCCAACTGCCTGCAGTGGATCATGCGCAACCGCGCAGCGCTGAGCGCACGCCTGTCAGGCGTGGAAATCAGGGCAGTTGCATTGGACGAATGGCTTTTGGGGCTTGATCAGGCAGAGTGAGGTTTCGTGCCTATAGCAGGTACGTCAGCTTCGTGATGGACTGGCAAACAAGCGAAATCTGAGCATTCGCAGCACTTCCAACACATTTGGATAGCGTGCCCTAATACGCGCCCAGCGTATATCCCAACGTAGGTCGTCCAGAATTTTTCGAAATATTCGCCGTATGCTGCGGTTCTCGATTTTGGCCATCTCGTTGCGGAATCGACGGGTCGGTAGAACAGCCGCGCCCAGAGAGTCGCGCGAAAAGGCCCGTGCTGTAATTCGCAGGTCAGAAGCGGTAAGGCTGTCGATGTTTGTCCTGTTCATTAGAACAACGGCCTCTTTGAAGTCTTCAAGAGCGAGATCCCAAAGCCCCTTACGACCCATTACACAAAAGCGTTGAAGATAGGCAGTGATCAATTGTTGCGGTGACAAGTCAGCTTCGCCTCCGCCGATCAGATATTCACGAAGATCATATTGCGCATGGATACGACGAAAAATCTTTTGGTCGAACTTCAACCAGTATTCGTTCTTGCGACCGCTTCGGAAACGGCTCTTCGCAGGTCCGCGCGCGCCGAGATGCTGACGCTGGTGCAGAATGACGCCGGGTGTGCGTATGCCCTCATAGCGACGGGCGAGACGTTGCAGCATGTCATGGTCCTGCGAGCGGATAAATTCAGGATCGAAGGGGCCAAGTTCGTCATAGCAGGCGCGCCTAACCAACATTGCCGGCTGTACAAGAAAACTATGTTCCATCAGGGCAATCCGAAGCTCCTCGCCTTCGTCGGCACGTTGCGGATTGAATGGCAGATGCAGGCGCTGGCCGCCGCTGCCGACGTGAAAAATGTCATAGTCGCCGAAACTGAAATGTTTTTCAGGCCTGTCGACAAGGCCATCATACAAGGTCTGGAGCGCGTCGGGAGTAGCGATGTCGTCGTCGTCGAATATCCATATATAGGGTTGTCGCGCCGATTTCAGTCCGCGATTAAGGGCGACGGACTTGCCCCCGTTCGGTTGCCGGATCACTTCGATACATTCGGCATAGTCAGACAGAACGTTCGCTGTTTCATCCGTCGAGCCATCATCGATCACGATGATCTCTGCTGGCAGAACGGTGCCTGCGAAAATACTGTCCAGCGCTTCGCCGAGATAAGCGGCTCGATTAAAGGTCGGTATCAGCACACTGACGGGCAGAACCTTGCGGGCGGTACGGGGGGAGGCGGTAGCTGCTTCCGCGTCTTCGTATACCGCCATACCGGTCATAAAAAATTCGTCCCGAGACTGCTTTCGTGCCCTGTTAATCGCGTATCATGCCCGGCAAAGCCTAGCCGCGCAACCAATCCCAATCTATGACCGCTCAAATTATTCGCACGATGACAGGATCACCGCGGGTTCGTTAACATGCTACATGCATTCAAAAACATCATAGGTTTACTTGATCGGAGCGAGCGCCGGCGTTTCTATTCGCTGATCGTCGCCTCGATCGTCATGGCATTGATCGACGTCATCAGCCTTGCCTCAATCATCCCGTTTCTGGCGATCATCGCCGACCCCGCGATGATCCAGGAACGATCCTCAATTCGGGGACTATATGACGGCTTGGGATTTGCTGATCCTGGACAGTTCATGTTGTTCTTCGGCGTCTGCATCTTCGCGTTCGTTATGTTCGGCATATTCACCCGTGCGCTGACCTTCCACTTCATCATGCAGTTCACTCGGCTGCGCGCAGTCAGTTTCGCCATGCGGCTTTTGGAACGCTATCTGGCGCAACCCTATGCCTGGCACCTGAACCGCCATAGCGCAGACCTGTCAAGACAGGTGCTGGACGAAGTGAAAGAAGTTGTGAACGGCCCCCTTTCCGCATTCATGCGCCTGATTGCAAATGCTTGCGCAGGTGCGCTTCTGATCGGCCTGTTAATTGCTCTCGAACCTGTCGCGGCGAGCATGGCGCTTGTGGTTCTGGGACTCTGCTATGGTAGTGTTTTTCTGTACGCCAGAAGACGCGTCTCCGAGTTGGGACGGGAATGGCGCGACAGCAACGCGACACGGTACAAAGTCTTGCAAGAAGCGTTGAGCGGCTTGCGGGAAGTAAAGTTTTTCGGGCTGGAGCGCGCTTATCTCGACCGTTTCCGCGCGCCCAGTCAGGTTACCGCAGAACGGATCGCCCGCATCCAGACGATCGCCGAAATGCCGCGCCATGTGCTCGAGGCGATCGCCTTCGGGGGTATGCTGCTGTTCATCAATCTGATGTTGTTCACCGGGCGGGCCGGGTTGCAGGATATTGTGCCGCTGCTGGGGATTTATGCTTTCGCCGGAATCAGGCTCTTCCCGCTCGTGCAGCATATCTACACAGGCTATACTGAAGTGATCGCCGGCATTCCTGTTCTGGAGGGGTTGAGCGCGGACCTGAAGCGACTCTCACCTCTCGCGGACCGATTGCCAAATGAGCAGATAGCGGAACCTTTCCGGCTTCAAAAAGCGCTCTTCCTTGAGAATATCACTTATACTTATCCGGGGGCCGAGCGTCCCGCACTCGACGATATTTCCTTGAGTATCGCCGCCGGTACGACGGTAGGTTTCGTTGGAAAAACCGGGGCGGGCAAAACGACTCTAGTCGATCTGCTGCTAGGCCTGCTTCGTGCCGATACCGGGCGCTTGAGGCGCGATGGTGTGCCGATCGATCTGCCGCGCATGGAGACATGGCGGCGCAGCATTGGCTATGTGCCCCAATCCATATTTCTGACGGACGGAAGTATAGCGGCCAATATCGCCTTCGGCTCAAGAGACAGGGAAATCAATATCGAGAAGGTCCGGCGCGCAGCACTGGCCGCCAAGATCGATGACCATGTCCGCAGTCTGCCCGAAGGGTACGATACCGAAATCGGCGAGCGCGGAGTGAAATTGTCAGGAGGGCAACGGCAAAGGCTCGGGATCGCGCGGGCGCTCTATGACAATCCGGATATTATCGTGTTCGACGAAGCAACAAGCGCGCTAGACGGCGAGACCGAACGCGCCGTGATGGAGTCGATCCACCGGCTTGGTGGGCAGCGGACACTAATCATCGTCGCACACAGGCTGACGACCCTCGGACATTGTGATGTAGTTCACATGCTGGCCGAGGGAAGACTAGTGGCATCTGGACGCTTGAACGAGCTTGCAGCCGAATATCCGGAGTTACGTCTGTCAATGACGGAAACGGCTTGATCTTTGTGCCGAGGCGATTTGATGCGAAGGAAGATTTCAGACCGTGAAACGACGAGGGATGTAGGTCGGGTTTGCGATCGAGATCAATTCTCCGCCAAGATAAACTATGTAATATGTGCCGGCCACGGCCAAGGCGGCGGGGATCTCGTAAATAGGCATTCCCACCGCGCGATGATGACCGACAATTCTGACAACTGCGCGGCCGGTGTTCTTGATGAACCGCACGAAGCTAGTTGCCAGCGCCGACCCGAACAGACGCCAGCGTCCCAGTCGCTTGTCGATAGTGACGGCATCATGGCCATGGCAAAGGGCGCGGCGGAACAGATGAATGCCACCATTTGGCACAGGATGGCTGCCCCTAGCGCCGCCCGCGCGCAATATCGGTATACCTTGTGCTTTCAATCGCTCTGAAAGCACGGCGCATTGGCCGCGCACAGAGCCAGTTGTTTCGAAACCGGTGTCGAGGAATAACTGTCGCGGAAAAATCACGCTGTTGGCATAAAAACCGGGAAAAGGGACGGTCTTCCGCGCCAGATCCGGCAGGGGAAATATCCAGAACAGGCTGAACGCGCGACCCAGAAACGTGTCCGTTTCGATATAGCTATGACCACCTACCACGCCTCCATCGGACGAAATTGCCGCATTCAGCAACGCTTCAAGCCAACCTGGCTGAGGAATGATGTCACTATCAAGAAACAAAAGGAAATCGCCGGACGCGACAGAGGCACCGTGATTTTTCTGCTGATAATAGTCCAGGCCGGACACTGGCTCGAGACGATATTTCAGACCGCTCGCTCGCGAAATGTTTTCATCGAGCACCGACCGTACGATATCGACGTCTATCTCCTCCCGGTCATAGCAGACGATCAGTTCCGGCGTTCCAAGACTGGACCTCAGCGTTTCGATCTGCGCTGACAAAACGCGCAGCATCTCGAAAGTCCGCGACAGTTCGGCGAGTTTGGTATTTTCCCATTCGATGATGATCGAAAGCGAGGGTAGCGAAACATTCTGTATCGGGGGTGTCATGACAGGTCCAGCGGAGAGATCTTAACATAGAAAGGCATGAATTACTTACCAGCCTGAGCAATGCCTGTCACCTCATCAGAACCAGTTCCTCCGCCATCGTAGGGTGGATGGCGACAGTCTGGTCGATCTGGTCTTTGGTCAAACCGGCCTTTACCGCGATAGCGAGACCCTGCATGATTTCCGGCGCGTCCGGTCCGATCATGTGCGCGCCGACCAGCTTGCCCGTCGCCGAATCCACGATCAGCTTGTACAGGCTGCGTTCGTTGCGGCCCGCGAGCACATTCTTCATCGCGCGGAAATCGGATGTGTACACCTCGACACCGCCGAGCGTATTGCGCGCTTCTCCCTCCGTCATGCCGACAGCGCCAATTGGCGGGTGCGAGAAGACGGCGCTCGGGACGCAGTCATGGTCGACGGTCCAGGGCTTGCCGCCGAACAACGTGTCGGCCACAGCATGACCTTCGCGGATCGCCACAGGTGTCAACTGTACCCGATCTGTGACATCGCCAACGGCGTAGATATTGTCGACGCTGGTTTTCGATGCGGCATCCACCCTGACCGCGCCGTTGTCCTTCATCTCGACGCCGACGTCCTCCAGGCCAATACCCTCGGTGTTGGCGGGGCGCCCAATGGCGGCAAGCAGCAGATCGGTTTCGAGGATGTCGTCTTCACCCTCCACCTTGATGCGGATCGTGCCGTCATCGGCGCGATCGATGCTTTCAAAGGGGCTGTTGTAGCGGAACTTGATGCCCTTAACGGTCGAGATGTGTTGCAGACGTTCGACGACGCTGTGGTCGTAGCCACGGAGCAGCTTGTCGGAGCGATTGGCGACGGTGACATCGACACCCAGCTCGTTGAAGATTCCAGCGAATTCATTGGCGATATAGCCGCCGCCCGCAATGACGATCCGCTTCGGCAGCTTGTCCAGGTGGAAAACTTCGTTCGACGTGATGGCCAAGTCGTTGCCCGTGCAGGGAAACTGGCCAGGACGCGACCCGGTGGCGATCAGGATATGCTTTGCCGTGACGGTCTTGCCGTCCAGTTTTACGGTATGCGCGTCCTCCAGCGTCGCGCGGCTTTCGTGCAGCTTGACATCATGGCTGGAAAGCGTGGATTTATATGCATCCTCCAGCCGGTCGACCTCGGCCAGGACATGTTCGCGAAGAATATCCCAGGAAAAGCTGGCACCTTCGACGTCCCAGCCGAAGCGTTTCGCATCCTCCAGATCCTCGGCGAAATGAGCGCCGATCACGAGCAGCTTTTTGGGAACGCAACCTCGAATGACGCAGGTGCCGCCGACACGATGTTCCTCGGCAATGGCAACCTTTGCTCCATGGCCCGCTGCGATCCGGCTGGAACGCACGCCGCCCGAGCCTGCGCCGATCACGAAATAGTCATAGTCGAATTTTGCCATGAAGATGGGCCGTCCTGCTGATGTTCGGGATATATGTAGTTCGCCCTGCCGCCTAGCAAGGTGAGGGCTACTTTGCGATTGCGCCGATGTCGCGCTATGGGGCGGATGGGGAAGACGATGAACGGGTAGCATAATGTCTGAAAAACGCCGGATTTTCGTAGCGGAAGACAATAGCCTTGTGATGATGTCCATCGAGGGGCTGATTGAAGATATGGACTGGGAAATGATCGGTCCGGCAACGACCGTCGCCGATGCGATGGCTACGGCGGCGGCCTGCGATGCCGATGTCGCGCTGCTGGATGTGAACCTGTCCGAGGAGCGTAGCTTTGGCGTAGCAGCGCTCCTGAAAGAGCGCGGCATTCCGGTCCTGTTCGCGACGGGCTATGATGGCGGCATCGACATGCCTGCAGACCTGCAGGATGCGCCATTGATCACCAAACCCTATTCTCTAGACGATATGGAAGCCAGACTGCGCGAACTGGCTGGGTAAAGCGGATTTCCTATTCCACTGTCACCGATTTTGCCAGATTGCGCGGCTGATCGACATCCGTGCCCTTGGCGACCGCGACATGATAGGCGAGGAGCTGCACCGGAATGGCGTAAACCAGCGGCGCGATCAGGGGATGCACCTTCGGCATGCGAATGGTGGCGAGCAGACCGTCGCCCGCCTCCGCCAGCCCCTCGGCGTCGGAGATCAGGACGACCTGAGCGCCGCGCGCCTGCGCCTCGTGCATATTGGAGACGGTCTTCTCGAATAGTGGGCCTGACGGCGCGATGACGATCAGCGGGACATGCTCGTCGATGAGGGCGATGGGACCATGCTTCATTTCGCCGGACGCATAACCCTCTGCATGGATATAGCTGATTTCCTTTAGCTTCAGCGCGCCCTCGAGTGCCATGGGATAATCCGGACCGCGGCCCAGATAGAGCACGTCGCGCGCCTTGGCGATGGACCCGGCCATGGCCTCGATCTCATCGTCATGCTCCAGCGCCTCGTTCATGGCCTGCGGGACTTCGGCGAGATGCTTGACGATGCCCTTCTCGTCTTCGGGCGTTAGCTTGCCTTTGGCGCGGGCGAGGTTGGTGGCGAAGGCGGCCATGACGGCAAGCTGGCAGGTGAACGCCTTTGTCGAGGCGACGCCGATTTCCGGGCCGGCATGGGTCGGCATCAGCAGGTCGGCTTCCCGCGCCATGGTCGATGTGGGAACATTGATGATGCCTGCCGTGGTCGCGCCGGCTTCCTTGCAATGGCGCAGCGCGGCCAGCGTGTCTGCGGTCTCGCCGGACTGGGATATGAACAGGCAGAACTGGCCATCCTCTATGACCGGGTCGCGGTAGCGATATTCGGAGGCGACATCGACTTCGACGGGCACACGGGCGAGCTGTTCGATCCAGTATTTGCCGACCATGCCGACATAGGAGGACGTTCCGCAGGCGACGATGGTAACACGGGTCACACTGGAAAGGTCGAATTCCATGTCAGGGAGGGCGACCTGCTCCTCCAGCGGGCGGAGGTAGCTTTGCAGCGTCTGGGCGACGACGATTGGCTGCTCGTAGATTTCCTTCAGCATGAAATGGCGGTAATTGCCCTTCTCGACAGAGGCGGCACTTGCACCACTGGTTGAAATCTCCCGCTCAACCTTCTGATTTTCCCTGTCGAATACCGTCGCACTTTCGCGCGTCACGACTGTCCAGTCGCCTTCTTCCAGATAGCAGATGCGCTGTGTCAGCCCGGCGAGCGCGAGCGCGTCGGAACCGAGATACATTTCGCCCTCCTCGCCATAGCCCACCACCAGTGGCGAACCCAGACGCGCGCCGATCATCATGTCCGGGTGCGACTTGAAAATGATGGCGAGCGCGAACGCGCCGCGCAGGCGGGGTAGGACGGTTTTCAGCGCATCTTCGGGAGAGGCACCGTTCTCGACTTCGCGGGAGATCAGATGACAAACGACCTCGCTGTCGGTTTGCGATTTGAAACTGCGACCATCGGCGATCAGCTCCTCGCGCAGCGGCTTGAAATTTTCGATGATACCATTGTGGACGAGCGCGACATGGTCGGTCGCGTGCGGGTGGGCATTGTCCACCGTCGGCGCGCCGTGCGTGGCCCAGCGGGTGTGGGCGATGCCCAGATGTCCGGGCAGTGGGTCGGCGGTCATTTTTTCCGCCAGATTTCTCAGCTTGCCCTCGGCGCGGCGGCGTTCCAGCGCGCCGTCATTCAGCGTGCAGATGCCCGCGCTGTCATAGCCGCGATATTCAAGGCGTTTCAGTCCTTCCAGCAGGTCCGGCGCAACGTCGCGCTCGCCGATAATTCCGATGATTCCGCACATGCGCCTAGCCTGCCTTTTTCTTCGTCTGTACGTCGCGGAAGCGCTTCGCCCAGCCTGATTTTTCCGTCTGCGATGAGCGGGTCAGGCCCAGTGCATCGCTGCTTACGTCATCTGTCACGACCGATCCAGCGCCGACGATCGCACCGTTTCCGATCGCGACGGGGGCGACCAGCGAAGTGTTTGAACCAATGAATGCGCCTTCGCCAATGACGGTCCGGTATTTGAAAAAGCCGTCATAATTGCAGGTGATCGTACCCGCACCAATGTTCGCGCGGGCACCGATGGCGGCATCGCCCAGGTAGCTCAGATGGTTCGCCTTCGCGCCTTCGCCCAGCGTGGTTTTTTTCATCTCGACGAAATTGCCCACTTTAGAGTCTGCCTTCATGACCGCGCCGGGACGCAGGCGGGCGAAAGGACCGACGTCGCAACCGGGACCGACATGCGCGCCCTCCAGATGAGAATGCGCGCGGATGACCGCACCGGACTCGACCTTCACGCCGGGGCCGAAGACGACGTTCGGCTCGACGATCACATCGGGCGCGATATCCGTGTCATAGCTGAAAAAGACGGTTTCGGGTGCGCGCAGTGTCACGCCGCCGCGCATCATCGCCTCGCGGCGGTCTTCCTGCCAGAGCGCTTCGGCGGCGGCGAGGTCGATGCGGTCGTTGACGCCGACGACCTCGCGTTCGGGTGCTTCCACCACCGCGCTATGGCGACCGTCGCTGTCCGCAACCGTGACGACATCGGGCAGGTAATATTCGCCCTGCGCATTGTCGTTGCCAATGCGCGATAGGAGGTCGAACAGCTCCGGCCCGCGTGCCAGCAGGGGGCCGGCATTGCACAGCGTTTCGGCGCGTTCGGCTTCGCTGGCGTCCTTATATTCCACCATTTTGTCGATGCGCCCGTCGCCGCGCGCGACCACGCGGCCATAGGCCTTTGGATCGGCGGGGCGGAAGCCGAGGACGACGCTGGCCGGGGCGTCGCCCGCGTGCAGCCGGTCCTGCATCCGGCCAATGGTTTCCGCCTTCAAGAGCGGCACATCGCCGAAACAGACCAGCACGTCGCCGTCGAACCCGGCCAGACTGTCCTTCGCCATCAGCGCCGCATGGGCCGTGCCCAGCTGTTGGGTCTGGTGCGCGAAATCCACCCCGTCAGACGACAGCGCCGCCTCGACGCTTTCCGCGCCCGCACCCACCACGATCACGGTTCTGGCCAGCGTCAGCCGCCCGAATTCCATCACCAGTCCGCGCAGCATCGGCAGTCCGCCAACGGGGTGCAGAACCTTGTGCAGGCTGGATTTCATACGCGTCCCCTTGCCGGCGGCAAGGATGATGGCGGCGATGGGCCGCTGTGTCGCGAAAGAGGGGCTCATGGAAAGGCGTCTCCGGTAGGTCGTGCCGCGCGCATAGCCGAAGAGTCTTGCCATTTCCACAAGGCCCGTGAAGAGCGGGCGACATGACGAGATCCTGCATCGCCTTCGACCTTGACGGCACTCTTGTGGATACCGCGCCAGATCTGGCCGGAGCGATGAATGCCGTACTGCGCCATTTTGGGCGTACCGAAATCGACACGGACGCTGTGCGCGATATGGTCGGCCATGGCGCGCGGGCGACGATCGAGAAGGGACTGCAACTGACAGGTGGTGGCACGGACCGGATGCTGGATGAAGGCCAGCCCGTTTTCCTGGACCATTACGCCGCGCATATCTGCGAGGCATCGCGCCCCTGGGATCATGTCGAGGATGTGCTGACCGAACTGGCGGCGGATGCGGTCCTGGCGATCTGCACAAATAAGCCGGTCGCACTGGCGGAGAAGCTGATCGCGGCGCTGGGCTGGACGGACCGGTTCGCCGCGATTTTGGGCGCGGACAGTCTTGAGGTAAAGAAGCCCGACCCGCGCCATTTGACGGAGACCATTCGACGGGCGGGCGGCGATCTGGCGCGCAGTGGCTTTGTCGGCGATTCGTCCAGCGACATGCAGGCGGGCCGGGCGGCAGGCGTGCCGACGGTGCTGTGCACCTTCGGCTACCTGGATATGCCGGCCGCCGAGCTCAATGCTGATGCCGACATCACGTCCTGGTCGGAACTGGTTCCCGCGCTTCGGCGCGTCGCACCCGCCATTTGGTCATAAGATGCCGCGCCAGCATGAGCGGCGGCATCCGCAGCCAGTGACCCCGCAAGAACAGCGCAAACTCGGATAGCGGGACGGTCAGTTCGCCATATTCGCCGCGGCCATAAAGTTTTCGCAAGGCGAGTCGATCGATGAAATCCATGTTGCCGGGCTTGAACTGGTCTGTTGCCACG
>JBARZR010000020.1:0-8805 GCA_049650205.1 Pacificimonas sp.
GGACAGAGCCGCACGGCGCGCGAGCAATCCGGCCAGGCCGCCGCGGAAACACGCGGAATGCTGGGCAAGGCCGCCGAAGTCGCCGCCGCCGCCGAACAGTCCGCGACCGCCATGCGCGAAGCCGCCGAAACGTCCACCGGTCTGATCCACGCCATCGAGGAGACCCGCATTGAGGTCGACGGTGCGTCGACGGTCGTCGACCGCGCCAGCGAGCAGGCCGAACAGGCCATGCAGACGGCGGATTTGCTTGCCGAACATGCCAAGGCCATCGATTCCATCGTCAGCCTGATCCGCGATATCGCCGGCCAGACCAACCTCCTCGCGCTGAACGCCACCATCGAGGCCGCACGGGCCGGGGAAAGCGGTCGCGGCTTTGCCGTCGTCGCCAGCGAAGTCAAAAGCCTGGCCAGCCAGACGGCGCGGGCAACCGACGATATCGCCCGCAAGATTTCCGCCATTCAGGATTCGACCGGCAAGGCCGTGGAGGCAAACCGATCCATTCTGGAAACCGTCGAAGGCGTGCGCGGCTCCGCGAACCGCATCCGCGAGGCCATGGACCGCCAGTCCGTCACCGTGACGATGATCACCGGCTCCGTCGACGAAACCGCGCTGAGCGCCGACGCCATGTCCGCCGCCATCGCCAGTATTCGTGCGACGACCGAAGCGATGACCGAGCAAATGACGAGCGTCGCCGGTTCGTCGACGGATGTCGACGAGAAGCTGGCCGAACTGCATCAGAGCGCCGCCGATTTCCTGGATCGCCTTGCAGCCTGACCTTGATGCCTGATCGCTGCGGCTGGTACCCCCGGCCGGAATCGAACCGGCAATCCCGTAGGAACTCGATTTTGAGTCGAGCGCGTCTACCAATTCCGCCACGGGGGCCCGTATCGGGAACGTCGCCCGTTTAACGTGCCGATCATGACTTGCCAACGGCCTGTGCGGGGTGCGAAGCGGCGCGGATGGCTGATGGTGATCGTATAGCGAAATTGATGGCGCGCGCAGGCGCAGGCTCCCGCCGCGAGGTTGAACGGATGATTGAGGCGGGGCGCGTGGCGCTGAATGGCAAGGTGCTGACCTCTCCTGCCCTCAACCTCAAATCGCTAAGCGGTGTGACGCTGGACGGGCAGGCGCTGGCGAAGGAGGAATCGACGAAGCTGTTCCTGTTTCACAAAGTGACAGGAACGCTGTCGACCTCGCACGACCCCAAGGGGCGGCGAACGATTTTCGACGACCTGCCCAAGGGACTGCCGCGGCTGATGACCATCGGGCGGCTGGATTACAATACCGAAGGGCTGTTGCTGCTGACCAACGACGGCGCGCTGAAACGGGCGATGGAATTGCCGAAGAACGCGGTGCAGCGCCGCTACCGTGTTCGCGTCTTCGGGTCGGTGTCCCAGAACCAGCTGGAGGATCTGGCGGACGGCGTGACGGTAGAGGGCGTGCGTTACCGCTCAATCGACGCGCATCTGGACCGGCGGTCGGGACAATATGCCTGGCTGAGCATGGGCCTGACCGAAGGCAAGAATCGCGAGATCAGGAACGTGCTGGATTGGCTGGGGCTGAAGACCGCGCGGCTGATCCGCACCGGCTATGGCCCTTTCGAGCTGGACGACCTGCCGCCGAAGACCATACACCAGATGCCGGGGGATGCTGTCGATGCGGCCTGGGTGGCGACGAAGGCCGCCGGGCGCGCCAGCATCGAATGAAGATCATCGCGGGCGACTGGCGCGGGCGGAAATTGAGCGCACCCGCCAGTGATGTGACCCGGCCCACATCGGCGCGCAGCCGGGAAGCGTTGTTCTCCATGCTGGTCAGCCGGTTGGGCGGGTTTGAGAGGATGCGCGTGCTGGACGGGTTTGCCGGGACGGGCGCGCTGGGGCTGGAGGCCCTGTCGCGCGGCGCGGCGCATTGTACATTTGTGGAGCCTGACCGGGCGGCGCTGGCTGCGCTACGGTCGAATTTGGATATGCTGGGCGCTGGTGACCGCGCAAGGGTTTTGCCGCGCCGGATGGCGGCGGTGGGGATGGCGGCGGAGGCCGTCGATCTGGTGCTGCTGGACGCACCCTATAACCGGGGACTGACATTACCTGCAATTGAGGCGCTCGGCGCGGGAGGATGGCTGAAGCCGGATGCCCTGATAGCTGCGGAAACATCGCGGAATGAAACGCTTGAGGGCACTGACTTCGACATTGTCGCCGAGAGAAGATACGGAAAGGCTCGGTTAACGCTGATCCGCATATTGGAGAGCGGTGCTACAGGAAAGATAATGTCATCCTGAAACGAATTCAGGATGACGTCGCATGGTGAATTTGGCTCGCCCTAATTCGTAGCGGGCAGCGTTTCCGACTTTGCGATGGACGCCGCGCTTTCGACCGCGGGCGGGCCTTTGGCAATGGCGGCGGACAGGCGGGCCGCCTGGGCGCATTCGCGGGCGCAAAGGTCGCGGATGCGTTCGAGGTTTTTCTTCGCGCGGGCGGTCGCGCCGCGTTCTACAAGGGCCTCACCCTGCTCTTCCAGCGCGGTCAGATTGGTCGGCTCGATAGTCAGCCCCTCACGGTAAAATTTCACCGCCCGCCCCGGCAGACCCATCTGGTCGTGCGCGCGGGCGAGGCCGATATAGGCGCGGACATTCTTGGGGTCGACGGCCAGCGCGGTCTCGAACTGGTCTATGGCGTCTTCGGAATTGTTCGCTGCCAGAAGAGCCTCGCCCGCCACGGTGATTTGCAGCGATTGCGGCGCGACGCCGGGTTCCGCCGTCTGGCACCAGGCAACGCTCGACACGCCAATGGCGGCGGCTATCCCCGCGCCCAGCAAAATGGCCTTGTTCATGGGTGTTCTCTCCATCCTGCGA
This sequence comes from Pacificimonas sp., assembly GCA_049650205.1. GTDB lineage: Bacteria > Pseudomonadota > Alphaproteobacteria > Sphingomonadales > Sphingomonadaceae > Pacificimonas. Next base: position 2,852 of record JBARZR010000020.1, read on the forward strand.
CAGGGTCTAGCACGGCTTTTCGAAACGCGCGATGAAGAAACCGTCGCATCCGTCCGCCTGCGGTGTCAGGAGCATACGCGCCGTCTCGGCGAAATCGCCCGCGGCGAACGCGTCGGCCTGCACGTCCCCCTCCTCCGGCAGCAGCGAACAGACCGCATAGACCAGCGCGCCACCAGGCTTCACCATTTTAGCCCCAATTCTAATAAGCCGCGCCTGCAACGCGGTGAGGCGGTCCAGGCGATGAGGCGTCAGACGCCATTTCGCTTCGGGATTGCGCCGCCATGTACCGGTGCCGGAACAGGGCGCGTCGATCAGGACGATATCGGACTGACCGGTGAGCTCGGACAGCGCCTCCATCTCGCGGTTCGGATTTAGAAGGCGGGTGCGGATGTTCGTCGCCCCTGCCCGCTCGGCGCGGGGCGTCAGCGCGGACAGGCGGCCCCGGTCGGTGTCGGCGGCGATGATGTGCCCCTCGTTCCGCATGGCGCCGGCGAGGGCGAGGGTCTTGCCGCCCGCCCCGGCGCATAGGTCGAGGACGTTCATGCCGGGCTGCGCCCGACAAAGCGCCGCGATGCGCTGACTGCCCGCGTCCTGAATTTCGACGAGGCCGTCCAGATATTCGGGCCGCCGCGATATGTCGTCCGGTGCGCCGGTCAAGGCGGCAGGCAGATCGGCGATGGGCGTGCCGAGGTGCAGCAGGTCATCGCGCGTCGCCTTCAGGCTGTTGACGCGCAGGTCGATAGGCGCGCGGTCGAGGAGCGCCGGGTGCGCGCGGTCGCCGAGCCTTTCAAGTAGCCATGCGGGGGCGATGCCGGGGATGGCGGGTGCATCATTGTCGTCCAGCGCGGCGGGTGCGTGCCCCTCGCCGCCGAAATGCGGTTTCAGGTCGGGGCGTGCGCCGAGGGCCGCGCTGCGTCCGTTTTCCGGGATTTCACCGAGCGCGCGGATGCAGTCATAGGTGATTTCCCGGACGGCGCGGCGGTCTTTCGATCCGGCGTAACGGCGGGTCTTGAAATAGCGTTTGATCAGCGTGTCCGCAGCGGCGCCTGCGCCGCGTGCGGCGGCGATGACGTCATCGAGGATCTCGATGGCGGCCTGTGTGCGGGCGGCGGGGGTCATTGTGTTTTGCTTCCTCCCCCCTGGGGGAGGTGGCGCTTCGAGGCGGCGGAGGGGGTGCGATGCGAAGCGAGCTGATACGATACTTGGCGCAAGGCCGCCTCGCCTGCGGCTCGGCACCCACTCCGCCCGATTACGCGGGCACCTCCCCCAAGGAGGAGGAAGGGATTGTCAGCGCGTGGGATAGTTGGGCGCCTCCCGTGTGATCGACACGTCGTGCACATGGCTTTCGCGCAGGCCCGCGCCGGTAATCTGGACGAAATTCGCGCGCTCCTGGAAATCGGCGATGCTGGCGGAGCCGGTATAACCCATGGCCGCCTTCAAGCCGCCCGCCAGCTGGTGAAGGATGTCCTGCGCCGGACCCTTGAAAGGAACCTGACCCTCGATGCCTTCGGGGACCAGCTTCATGTGATCCTTGATGTCCTGCTGGAAGTAACGGTCGGCGGAGCCGCGCGACATCGCACCAACGCTGCCCATGCCGCGATAGGCCTTGTAGCTGCGGCCCTGATACAGGAATGTCTCGCCGGGCGCTTCGGCGGTGCCCGCCAGCAGCGAGCCAACCATTGTCGCCGCGGCCCCGGCGGCAATGGCCTTCGCCATGTCGCCAGAGGTGCGGATGCCGCCATCGGCGATGATCGGGATACCGTGCTTCTGCGCGCGGTCCGCCGTATCCATGATCGCTGTGAACTGCGGGACGCCGACGCCTGCGACGATGCGCGTCGTGCAAATGGAACCGGGGCCTATGCCGACCTTGATACAGTCCGCGCCCGCGTCGATCAGGCTTTCGGCTGCATCGCCCGTCGCGACGTTGCCCGCGATAATCTGGACGTTGTTGGAAAGCTTGCGGACGCGGTTCACCGCTTCGGCCACGCGCACGCTGTGACCGTGGGCGGTGTCGATGACGATGACGTCGCATTCGGCGTCGATCAGTGCCTCGGTCCGTTCGAAGCCCTGGTCGCCGACTGTGGTCGCAGCGGCGACGCGGAGGCGGCCCGCGCTGTCCTTCGTCGCGTGCGGGTAGTTGACCGCCTTTTCCATGTCCTTGACCGTGATGAGGCCAAGGAGGCGCTGATTCTCGTCGACCACGAGCAGCTTCTCGATGCGGCGCTGGTGCAGCAGGCGGCGCGCGTCCTCATGGCTGACGCCCGGCTGGACCGTGGCGAGATCGTCCTTCGTCATCAGCTCGGACAGGGGCTGGTCGTTATGCTCGGCGAAACGCACGTCGCGATTGGTGAGAATGCCGATCAGCTTGCCCGGCCGGCCGGGGCTGCCGCCCTCCACGATGGGGATGCCGCCAATCTTGTGCCGCGACATGACCTCGAGCGCCTCGCCCAGCGTCTGGTGCGGCTGCATGGTGACGGGATTGACGACCATGCCGGATTCGAAGCGCTTCACCTGCCGCACGGCGTTGGCCTGTTCCTCGACAGACAGGTTGCGGTGGAGGACGCCGAGTCCGCCGATCTGCGCCATGGTGATCGCCATGTCACCTTCGGTCACCGTGTCCATCGCCGCGCTGAGGATCGGCGTCGACAGCGCGATCTGCTTCGTCAGCTGGGTGGACAGGCTGACCTCCGACGGCATGACCTCTGACCGCATGGGCACGAGGAGGACATCGTCGAAGGTGAGGGCTGTGCGAATCTTGGCCACTGGCGAGAGGCTCCTGTCAGGCGAATCCGGGGAGCGCCGCTATATGACATTTTGCGCGGGCTGCCGCTAGAGCACAACGATTACGGGCGTTGATAAGGTGACCGCGCGGTCCAGCGGGGCGCTTCTTCCGCATAGGCGATCAACCGGCCCAGCCGGTAGATGGTGGCGGCGTCAGCGGCCGCGCCGGAATAGTCGATGCCCGCGCCAGCCTCGTCGCCGGGACGGTGATAGCGGCTTTGCGCATAGACGCCGGACGTGAACTCGCCCGGTCCGGGCGAAAAAAGGCCGGAGACGAATAGCGAGGGCACGCCCGCGCGGGCGAACTCTATCTGGTCGGAGCGCTCATAATAGCCTTGCGCCTTCGGGCTGCGGACGACGCGGCGCGCATCGCGGGCCGCCGCCTGTTTCACCAGCGGGCGGAGGTTGGTCAGCCCCTCGCCCAGAATTGCCACGTCACGCGTGTAGCCGCGCGCGGCCAGTGTATCGATGCCGATGACGGCGCGGATATTGGCTAGGGTAACGGGAGGCGCGGCGATAAACGCCTTGGTGCCCTGAAAGCCGCTTTCCTCCGCCGCGCTGGCGAGGAAGATGATGGACCGGGCGGGCGGCTCGGCGGCGAAACGGCGAGCCAGTTCGATGAGGACGGCGACACCGCTCGCATTGTCCACTGCGCCGTTGCAGATGTCGTCTCCAGAAGCGTCGGCAGTGCATTTGCCCTGTCCGTCATGGTGCGCGACATAGAGAATATAGTCGTCCGGTTGTGCCGTTCCCCGCACGACGGCCATGACATTCCGGCTGTCGAACGGTTTTTCGTGGATTACGCCCGAAACAGACTGAAACCAGAGTTCCTTCAGAGGCTCCGCGCCAGCATCCTCAAAAGCATCCCGGATATAATCAGTTGCCATTTCATCGCCTGCAGATCCCGGTGCGCGGCCCTGAAGCCGGTCATCCGCCAGATAGGCGACATGCGCGGCGAGACTTGATTTCGTGAACAGCGGTGGCGGAACAGCGACGCTGCCGCCGACGCAGGCACTCAGCAGGAAAAGGAGGACGAGGTGACGCATATGCTCCCCATACTCCTAACCGCGCGGCCCTACCCCGCAAGTCCCTCCATTACCGATCGATTGACTGCAATCAGGTCATCGATATCGCCGGTGCCGCGCGCGACTTCGCTGGCATAGCGGGACACCCAGAGGCCCAGCGAAATGATCTGCGCACGCAGGTTTTGCGGCAGGGCATTGTCTTCTTGACTGCAATCGAAGGCGAGCGCGCTCCATAGGCGGCGGTTGGCGTCGAGCGCCTGAACCAAAGCCTCGCCGCGCATCGCCTGCGTCTGCGCGAGGGCGAGCGCGCCGGTCACTTCCGCCATCAGGCGATACTCCGACGCGCGCGGACTTTCGGCGGCGCTGCGTGCCTGCGCATAGGCGCTTAGCGACATGCTGCGGCCAGGGGTGCGGGGACCGCGGCGGTTCCCAGCAACTTGTCCTCATAGGCGATGAGTGCGCGCACCTTCCCCAGCGCCTGATAGAAATCACCGGCAAGGACGAATTCGGACACAACCACGCAAGTCGCGCGAATGTCGGCGTTCATGATGACGCCGAGAAAATCCGCCATCAGATCGGCGAATCGCGGCAGATATTCGTCGCGGTTATCGGGGTCCAGATAGGCGCACATCAGCGCGAAATAGACACGGCGGGCAGGCGTGTTCGCTTCGTCCGCCTGCATAATGTCGCGGTCGCGGAGGATCGCGGCCTGGTTCTCGACGACCAGCACGCTGCGCCGGTCGCCGTTCACCATGACGGCGCCATTCACGACGAAGCGTTCGCCAGCCTTCAGGGCGAGTTTCAGTCCCATGCCTCTTATCCGCCGAACAGCGACAGGATTGACTGCGACTGCGAATTGGCGATCTGCAACGCCTGAATGCCCAGCTGCTGCTTCACCTGCAACGCCTGCAATCGCGCGCTTTCGCGGGCAATGTCGGCGTCGACAAGCTGGCCTATGCCCTTTTCGATGGCGTCGCCGAGGCGGACCGCGAAAGTCTGCTGCGTCTCGATGGTCTTGGACGCCGCGCCGAAGACCGTCAGGCCCTGGCTAAGATTCTTGATGGAGACGTCGATGGCGGCGATCAGCGCGCGGGCTTCGGGCGCGTCGTCGAAGCTGGAGTCCATGGCGAGATGAATGAAATCGCCTGAGAATGTGCCGTCCTCGTCCTGTACCGGAGGGCTGAAGGTCGATGTCCCGTCGGCGGCGAGCTGGAGATTAACGCGCGGGACCGTGATGGTCAGCGAGGCGTCGGGCGCGACGATAGCGGTCAGACCCTCGCCGTCCGCGCCGTCGATGATGTTGGAACCGTTGAAGCTGGCATTGCCGACCATGACCTGCATCTGGTCGCGCAGGGATTCAAAATCGCGGCGCAGCGCCTCGCGGCTGTTCTCGTCAAGACCGGCATCAGCGGCGGCAACCGCCTTGGCACGCATCTGGATCAGGATGTCCTGGACGGATTCCGTTGCGGCCATCGTCACGTCGAGGACGGATTGTGAGCGGTTCAGGCTGTCCATCACCGCCTCCAGCCCACGATGTTCGGCGCGCATGTTCTGTGCGATGGCGAAGACGGCGGCGTTGTCGGCGGCGCTGCGGACCTTCAGCCCGCTGTTCACGCGCAACTGGGTCTCGTCCAGCTGTCGGGTGGACTGTGACAGCATCTGCAGCGCGTTCAGCGCTGCGCTGTTGGTGTTGACGGAAAGGCTCATTCTGACGCGCTCCCTAAAATTGCGTACATGTCGGGAGCGGAGGAGAGCAATGTGCGTGCCATGTGGCGACGCCTAAGGGGAACATGGTTTACATAGGGTTAGGACAGGGCAGCTTTTGCCGCCCGGACCATCCCATGTGCAGGCAAGTGCTGCCTGTTTCAGACCCGCTCGTCCAGCAGCGCGCCAATAGCCAGCGAGGCTTCGCTGGGAAATTGTCGGGTCAGCTTGCCGGTGTCGGGATCGCGGAATTCGTAAATGAAGCGTTCCGACTCAGGGGCCTTGCGGACGACCAGATCGCTCTTTTCCGTAGCGGGCGCGGTCTGCTTTTTGTTGCCCTCTTCGCGCACGGTCGCGGTTTCGCGCGCAGGCACGGCGATGGCGGTCGTGAGGGGAGCGATACGGTCTAGCATGATCCTTTTCCCGAAGGTTGGAGAGGGGGGG
>JBARZR010000021.1:0-5741 GCA_049650205.1 Pacificimonas sp.
AAACAGCAAAGCTTGCCTTCTGGCCTCCTGATACGTTTTTCCTAGAAATAACGCTCTCCGACACGGATCACATCTCCCGGCAGTATCTGAATATTGGAGTCGGCATCGACGCTGTATTCTCGGTCCGCGTCAGCGCGGCGGATGAACAATGTGTCCTTGTTGGCACGGTAGGTATAACCGCCCGCGGTAGCAATCGCGCCAAGCAGGGTCAGACCTTCCTCAGAATCGTAACGGCCCGGTCTCGCCACCTCGCCAAGCACGAAAAAAGGCCGGAAGTCGTAAACCTCGACGACGATCTGCGGATCTTTCAAAAAGCCGCTGCCATAGCGGCTGACAAGGTTGGCCTCGAGCTCGGAAGCCGTCAGCCCGACGGCGTCGACATCGCCGACCAGCGGCATGTTGATCGCGCCGCTGCCGCTTACCTGGAATTCGCCGCTCAAATTGTCCTCGCCGAAAACGCTAACCCTCAGCTTGTCGCCCAGGCCGAGTTTATAGGCGGCGGTCGTCCGCGCCATTTCACTGGCGGGAAGCGGCGGCGTTCCGCCCGAGCACGCGGCGAGCGCCACCAGTCCAAAGATGAATGTCATCACAAGGGAAAAACGTCGATAAGCGGACTTCATAACCTTGCCATTCCCTTTCAACGGAAATCGTTCATTGAAACGCCTTGCCCTGTCGGTATTGAAAAATGAAGAGGATAACGAGATCATGCGGTCACCCGCCCCGATTGCGGGCTGGGCCCTTCCGATCATGAAGCAATGTCGTGGCCTTTGCCAACGACGCCCCATAGAAGCAGAGGGATGAAGCAAAAGACCAGTCGCGCTGCATGACTGCCGCGCGTATCCTCTTCGTTATCAACTCATTGACCGGTGGGGGGGCTGAACGTGTCTTCACGACGGTATTGCAGGCATCCGGCGAAAGGCTCGCTCGCTACGGCGTCGAGGTTGCGCTACTCGACGATGAGGAGGAAGCCTATCGACTGCCGGACGGACTGAAAGTTCACCGGCTGGCATCCGGAAGCGGCCTGATCGCCAGCGTCCGTAAGCTGGACGCGCTGGTCGCTACCCGCCGCCCTGACCTGATCCTGTCCTTCCTGACGCGCGCCAATGTCGCGACGGTCATCGCTGCCCGGCGTCATAGCGCGCAGGCCATCCTGAGCGAACGGGTCAACACCAGCGCCCACCTGTCGAGTGGAAGGTTCGCGGTCATAACGAGAACGCTGGTACGCCTGACTTATGGCCGCGCCGACCATATTATCGCGGTGTCGGAGGGCGTGGCGGCAACGCTTGTGCAGGATTTTGCCGTGCCTGCCGCGAAGATCACCGCAATTCCCAATCCCGTCGACGCCGCCGCGATCCACAACGCCGCTGATGCCGTGCCAGAAATGGAGGTTACCGCTACCGATATCGTCGCCATGGGCCGGCTGGTGCCCAACAAGAATTTCGCGCTGGCCATCCGTGCCTTTGCGGCATCCGCCTGGCCCGGTCGTCTGATCATATTGGGGAAGGGTCCGGAGCGCGAACTGCTGATGGCGCTCGGCCGGAAACTCAGACTTGGCGACCGTCTAGTCATGCCGGGCTTCGTGGCAAATCCTTATGCCGTTATATCGCGAGCGGGTGTTTTTCTGCTGTCGTCCCGCGCAGAGGGGTTTTCCAATGCCTTGGTCGAGGCAATGGCGGCGGGAACAGCGGTCGTATCCACGGATTGCCCCTCCGGTCCGGCGCTGATCATGGAAAAATGCAGTGATTTGCGTTACGGCGTTCCCACTGCGCTGACGGGCGGCTATCTGGTGCGCATGGAAGACGAAAAAGCCATGACTGCGGCGATTGACGCGATGCGCGATGATCACGAGCGTGCGCATTTCGCTGCCGACGGGCGTCGCCGCGTCGGTGCGTTCAGCGTCGAACGTGCGGCCGATGCGTATTGGTCGGTGATCGACAATGCGATCCGGAAGAGGGCCGTGGCATGACGGATAAGGATATCCGAACATGCGAACCGAGCGGCGTCAGGAATGTCGGCGCGGACGCCTCCCGCCCGCATCTGCGCGGTTGCGCGCGCAGCTGGGCAGAACTTACGCTTTTATTGCGTGCGGATCTTTGGCGTTATGACGGGCGGTTGGGCGTGAAGGCGTTCTGGAAACATTTTCTGTTCACGCCGGGCTACAACTATACCGTCTGGATGCGGCTGACCGGCTATCTGAAAGCTGCGCGCGGTCTCAAACCGCTTTACGCGCTCGCGAAATGGCGGCTGCTGGCCAGCCGCTACAAATATGGTATCGCCATTCCGGAATATACCGAGGTCGGCCCCGGCCTGTTCATCAACCGCTTCGGCGGTATTTACGTCAATGGCGACGCCGTCATCGGTGCGAATGTTAATATGAGCGCGGGCGTCATGCTGGGCCAGACCAACCGCGGCGCGCTCAGCGGCTCGCCCACGATCGGCGACCGGGTTTACCTAGCGCATGGCGGCAAGGTCATTGGGAGGGTCAGCGTGGGCGACGAAGGCGTGGTCGCGGTGAATTCCGTCGTCACGAAGGATGTGCCACCTCGCGGCGTCGCTGGCGGCATCCCGGCCAAAATCATCTCAGACGGCGGTTCTGACGGCTATACCAACCGCCTGGTTCCGACGGACATGCTCGCGGCTGCGATGGTGTACCGGGCGCAGCGTTCTGCATGATTGTGAGCACCGTGGAACCGTTTGTTAGCGATTTTCTGTCAGCCAGCGGTGCATCGACCAACATCGCGCGATGGGCACAATATGAGTTTCATGCATTCCTCCACCAACGAGATGCATCGCGTGATCGCCGCCGCGAATGGGCCGCCCACACGCCGCACGGACCTGATGCTGATCGCCGTCGCGGCCATCAGCGGCTGGGTTGCGGCCTTGATTGGACTGTTATCCATTTTCGTCTAACCATGGTACGGGCGTACAAGCCGTGAGCGGAGCGAAAGAAGTCAGTCGCAAACGAATTTTCGTGACGGGCTTGCGCGGAATACCTGGCATCATGGGCGGCGTCGAAACCCATTGCGAGGAGCTGCTGCCCCGGATTGCCCGGCTCGCGCCCGAACTGTCGCTGCATGTGCTGGGCCGCGCGCCTTACATGGCTGAGTCTGAAACCAGTGTCGGCGATGTCAGCGTTACCGCGCTGCCCTCCCCGCGGCGCCAGAGTCTGGAGGCGATCGTCTCCACCATGATCGGCATATGGCACGCCCGGCGGCACAGGGCGGATCTTGTCCATATCCATGCGGTGGGTCCGGCCCTGACCGTTCCCTTTGCACGGCTGCTGGGTCTGCGCACCGTCGTCACCCACCATGGAGCGGATTACGACCGCGCGAAATGGGGGCGGTTCGCCAAGACCATGCTGAGGTTGGGAGAGAGAGCCGGCATGTCGGCGCGCCAGATTATCGCCGTGTCCCCTTCACTGAAGGACATGCTGGAGAAGCGTTATCCCAAGGCTTCGCCCCGACTTAGCTACATTCCCAATGGCGCGCCTGCCTTAGCCGAAGATGCGCGCGCGCGAAAAGAGGTGCTACGGTCTGTCGGCGTCGAGGCCGGGAAGTTCGTGCTCACCGTGGGCCGTTTGGTGCCAGAAAAGGCGTTCGACGACCTGGTTGCGGCGCATGCCATATCTGGCGATACGCGCGCGCTTCTGATCGTGGGGGCTGCGGACCACGCCTCGCCATTCGCTAGCCGCCTGCTGAAAAAGGCAAGCGAGCGCGTGATATTCGCCGGGCTGCAACCCCGGTCCGTACTGGCGCATCTTTATGCGTCCTGCGACCTGTTCGTTCTCCCATCCCGACATGAAGGCCTGCCCATCGTGGCGCTGGAGGCGGCGAAGGCGGGGGCCAACATGCTGCTGAGCGATATTCCCGCCAATCTAGACGTCGGCCTCGACGCCGATAACTATTATCCCGTGGGTGAGCGCGATGCGCTCGCTGCGGCGCTCAGCCAGCCTGGGCACGCCTATCCAGTCGATGCGGACGCGATCTCCCGCCGCTTCGACTGGGACCGCATCGCCACCGAAACCGCCGCCGTCTACCGCAGGGCGCTCGGCTGACGGCGATGGAGGACGGGGCCAACACCTTCGCGCCGCCGTTACCACTAGCGGCCCTCGGCCCCGGTCTGCTGTGTTCCCTCGGGTTGCTATGGATCTTGCTGCACAGGATACAAGGCCGCGCCACACCCTTTTTGATCGCCGCGATCATGCTGCGCGTTCTTTTCGACGCCGCGCCCGCCTACAGCATCCGGCCGCTGGTGGCCGGGCTGACAGCGAACGCGTTGCTGTCGGTCGCGACCGCCGGCATCGGTTTTCTCCTCATCGACCGGCGTCTGCTCGCGCTTCGTGCGCTGTGGCCGCTATACCTGCTGGTATTCGCAATTGTTCTTTCCGCCGCGCTTAACGGCCCCGACGCCGCCGCACTTCAAGTGCTGGTGAAGATGGCCTATTTCGCGGTTCTGACATTGACGGCATTGCAGGCGTTCCAGGAAAATGGCGCGGCGCTGACGATGAAACTGGTGGCCGCCGCTTTTGCCCCCGCGCTTCTGTTCCTACTCCTGTCGCTTGCCACGGGCACAGCGAACGAGTCGCCTACAGACGGCAGCCGCGCGTTCATTGGCGGCTTCAATCATGAGTCCATATTTTCGCTGGTGCTAGCGGCGATGCTGCTTGCGCTTTGTTTCGCGACAGACATGCGGCGCGGTCTGCGGCTGCTTGCGATGATTGCAGTCATCGGCGGTCTGGCGCTGGCAAATTATCGCACCGTCATCATCGGTCTTGCGCCGCTATTGCTGATCGAGACGTTCGCGGCCATCATGACCTCCATGCCCCGACGGCAACGGGCGCTTCCACTGCTTGCCGCATTCGGCTTGTTCGCAATCGGTGCGGGGACAATTCTGATCGATCCCGGCGAACGGTTCGAGGCAGCCGTCGATATGGTGACCAATCCCGCCGAACTGATCCGTCCGCCGGAGCAGTTCACGCTGGAGGAGCGCCGCTTCGCCTCCGCCCGTGCCTATGTCTGGAGCCAGTACTGGTACGGTTTCACAGGCGGGACGACAGCCGAGAAAACGTTTGGCAATGGCGCGGACAGTTGGGAGGGGCAGTTCAAGGTCTATGCCCAGAACACATTCCTGTCCTACCTCTACGAGTTCGGCATTTTCGGAACGGTGGCGGTCATGTTGCTGCTGATTGGCATGGCATTTCCCGCATTTGCCGCGCGCGGTTTAATGAAATGGAGACTGCTTGCGGCGCATGCCGGATTTCTGCTGGTCAACCTCAGCACGATGCCGTTCTGGATTATCGAGGGGCTGATCTTTTACGCACTGCTGTTCGCGCTCAGCCTCCACTACGGCCAGCGGGGCCGTACCTCAACGGAGCGATGACTCAAATCGGCAGATTTAGCCTTTCGGCGAGCGGCGCGCAGATGCGCGAAACCATCGCGTCCACATAGTCCGCGTCCAGCTCTTCAATAACGCCGAACCGCTCCTTGTTTTGAAAAGCGTGAGATTTCTCGATGCGCAGATGCGCGGGATCAATGCCGCTGAACCTGGCGATATCAACGGCACGATCAGCCATATCGTCGGTGCGTACGTCCAGCCTGCGGTCGTCCGGAATTTTCGCCAGGACAGTGTTTAGCGACGATGCCCAGTAAACGAGATAGCCCGCCAACGGATACAGCCCGTTTCTGGTGAGTGGCGCGTCCGCCGCAACTGGCTCCGCGCCGCCGAACCGGTAGTCCCTGAAC
>JBARZR010000022.1:0-1538 GCA_049650205.1 Pacificimonas sp.
GGAAAGCCGATTGACCGACGTTTCGCATAATTGTCGCGATCATCGCGGTAACGGCCGATCCGATAGGCGAGGGCGCAGTCGTCCTTGACCACCATTGCAAACGTCCAGGTCGAACAATAGCCCCGATGTCCCATCTCATCCGGGTGCATATAGGCCATTGCCCCTTCCGCTTCAGCCGCCTCAAAGAAAACGTGCGCGTCCGCTTGATGGCTACGCCATTTTGCAAGAAACGAGCGCTTCAACCCTAGAGTGTTGTCACGAGTCAGGTCGCGGGTTCGGCGTCGAGCAGGAAAGGGGGTCTTCCACTCCGCCGGTATGTCATCGGCGTTGAGGAATTCGGTAAGGAAGAATTGGCCCGGTTCGGTCCTATAGAAAGGGGAGGTCCCTCGGTGATGCAGGATATCCTCGCTCAGCCGCGCCTGTAGTGTCTTTTGCTGCGTCTTCCCATGAAGATGTTTTGGCACGACGCCTGCTTGGTATGCGACGTTGAGGATGGCCTTCGCCCCCATGGGTCTCCGCGCCGATCTCAACACCGTCTGTGCAATTTGCAGGTAAGAATCCAAAAGCGCACCTCCGGCGCAACCATGTATGTTTATAACGCGCGCTGCAACGGCAGCGTTAGTGAATCTGGACAAAACTACACGTTTCTGCCCACATCACATCATGATCATTGGATACGCCCGCGTCAGCACTGACGACCAGAACCTCGATGCCCAGACCGACGCGCTGACGGCGGCGGGAGCTGGCAAGGTGTTCGCAGACAAGATCAGCGGATCGAAGCGTGTCCGGCCCGAGCTGGACCGGATGCTGGACCAGCTCCGCGACGGCGACGTGGTGACCGTCACGAAATACGACCGCCTGGCCCGGTCCCTCAAAGACCTTCTGGAGATCGTGGAGATCGTCGGCGAGCGTGGTGCCGGCTTCCGGTCCTTGGCCGAGGACATCGACACCACGACGCCGGCTGGCCGTCTCACATTCCATGTCTTCGCGTCCATCGCGCAGTTCGAGCGGGAGCGGATTTCCGAGCGGACGAAGGAAGGGCTGGCGTCAGCCCGCAAGCGCGGGCGGATCGGAGGCAGGCCCCCTGCCCTGTCACCCGCCCAGAAGATCGAAGTGCAGCGTATGAGAGATAAAGAACACCGGGCCGTCCCGGAGATCGCGCGGCTGTTCAAGGTCAGCGAGCGGACGGTGCGGCGGGCATGACCTCGCCCATGAATTTCAAACAGAACAGGAGCCACACGATGACGACAATAAACGCTGAACAACTTGCACGACAGAAACCGGCCGCGAGCTGTTGCGACTGTGGCAAGGAAGCCGCCAGTTCCAGCGGCACATGGACGATCCAAGGCGGTAACTACCGATGCCCGTCGTGTTCCCGGAACGAAGGCCTTTATTGACGCTCCGCAAGCGAAGCGGCGTCCAGTCCATATCCACCTCTTGTCCTTTCGACCACTTGCGAGACTTGACCAAGTGTCTCCTACAGGATACATAAAGTCATGCCTCAGATCAGCGAGTTTGACCCTGCCGAATATCTCGAC
>JBARZR010000023.1:0-4320 GCA_049650205.1 Pacificimonas sp.
AGCCCGACCAGCATGACCAGCCCGATCTGGCTGTACAGGTTCAGCGTGCCGCCCATGACGAACAGCCCGAACAGGCCGCCGCCGACCGCCAGCGGCACGCCGAACACGATGACGAGCGGGCTGACAAAGCTCTCGAACTGCGCCGCCAGCACCAGATAAACGAGGAAAATCGTCATCCCCAGCACCAGCCAGATCGACCCGCCGGTCTGCCTCAGCGCGCGCGATTCCCCTTCATAGCCGATGGCCGCGACCTCGGGCAGCGTCGCGGCTTCCTCCTCCAGGAACGTCAACGCGTCGCCCAGCGACGCGCCGGGGGCCAGCGTGCCCTCCAGCTTGATCGCGCGCAGCTTGTTGAACCGGTTCAGCTCGCCCGCCGCCGCCCGCGTGTCGGTCGTCACCAGCGCCGACAGCGGCACGACATTGCCCTCCCGCGCCCGCACATAGACGCCGCGCAGATCGTCCGCCGTCACCCGGTCCTCCGCCTCCGCCTGCAGGATGACATCATATTCCTCGCCGCGGTCGATATAGGTGCCGACCCGGCGCGAGCCCATCATCGTCTCCAGCGTCCGCCCGATGTCCTGTACCGAAACGCCCAGATCGGCCGCGCGCGTGGTATCGACGTCGACGACCAGCTGCGGCCGCGTTTCCTCATAATCGGATTCCAGCGTGGCGATGCCGGGATAGGCGTCGGCCGCCACGAACAGCGCGTCGCGCGCCCGCGCCAGCTCGTCATAGGTGTCGCCCGCGATGACGAACTCGATCTCCTCGCCCCCGCGTCCGCCAATGGTGGACCCGCCGCTTACGAAGACGCGCGCCTTGGGATAATCGCCAAAGGCCGCGTTCAGCTCGTTCTGCGCTTCCTCGGTCGTTTGCTCGCGGTCTTCCCATTCCTTCAGGAAGAAGATGATCCGTCCCCCGGAAAAATCACCCGATGGGCCCCAGCTGGCGGGCGCACGCAGCAGCAGGCGACGTCCGGCGATGGCCGGGTCGGCCTGCTCCTCATCGACCAGCGGCAGCAATATGTCCTGCGATTCCTCCATGACCTGCACCAGCCGCTCCCAGCCCGCGCTTTCGGCGATGTTGATGCTGCCGAACATGAAGCCGGTATCCTCTGACGGCGCGAGTTCGGTCTCCAGCGTCATCAGCGACAGCGCGCCCACCGCGCTCACCACGGCCAGCGCCGCCCCGCCGACCAGCAGCGGTTTCTTTACCAGCCGCGACAGCACGCTTTCATAGCGGGCCGACGCGCGGTTGAAATTGCGGTCCACCACCCGCGTCAGCGCGGTCTCGCCGCCGCCTTTTTTCAAAAGCTTTGAACACATGACGGGGATCAAAGTCAGCGCGACGAAGGTCGAGATCGTTACCGATACGATCATCGTGATCGCCAGTTCGCGAAACAGCAGGCCGGTGTTCCCCGGCAGGAACATGACCGGCACGAAGACCGCGATCACCACCAGCGTCGTCGCGATGACGGCGAAGCCCACCTGTCGCGCACCCGCATAGGCGCTGACCAGGCGGCTCTCGCCCCGCTCGATCCGCGCATAGATATTTTCCAGGACCACGATCGCGTCATCCACGACCAGACCGATCGCCATCACCAGCGCCAGCAGCGTCAGCAGGTTGATGCTCAAACCCAGGATCCACAGCGCGAAAAAACTGCCGATCAGCGAGATCGGCACGGTCACGGCGGGAATGATCGTCGCGCGCACGGAGCCCAGGAACAGATAGATGACCGCGACCACCAGCAGCGCAGCGATGGCGAGCGTTTCCCAAACATTCTCGATGGCCTTGGCGATAAAAATACTCGAGTCATAACTGACCGCCAGCTCCACGCCTGCGGGCAGCAGTCCCTCGACTTCGGCGACCCGTTCCTTCACCGCATTGGCCACAGCCAGGGTGTTCGCACCCGACTGCCGCACGATGCCGATGCCGACACCCGGTACGCCGTTGGAGCGGAAATAGTCGTAAACATCTTCCGGCCCCAGTTCGACGCGCGCGACGTCGCCCAGTCTCAACAGCGATCCATCCTCACCGCGCCGGATCACCAGACCTTGGAAATCCTCGACATTCTCATAGGCGCGCGTAACCCGGACCGTCATGTTCATGTCGCCCGATTCCACCCGGCCGGCGGGCAGCTCGACATTTTCGCGGCGCAGCACCGTCTCGATATCGGCGGGGGTCAGGCGATAGGCGGCCAGCGACTCCCGGTCCAGCCAGACGCGGATGGCCGGACGCTGCGATCCACCGCCGCGCACGCGCGCCACACCGTCGATACTGGAAAACCGGTCGATCAGCACGCGGTCGACATAGTCCGCCAGCCAGATCGGGTCGCGCCCTTCGCCCGTCAGGTTCAGCCACATGATGGGCCGGGCGTCGCTGTCGACCTTGTTCACTTCCGGCGGGTCGGCTTCCTCCGGCAGATTGTCGAGTGCGCCCGACACCCGGTCGCGTATATCGTTGGCCGCGCTATCCACATCGCGGCTGGGCGAAAATTCGATGGAAACTTCCGATTGTCCGTCCTGAGAGGATGAACGGATCGTGTCGATGCCCTCGATCCCCGCGATGCGGTCCTCCAGCAGCTGCGTGATCTGGGATTCCACCACAGACGCCGCCGCGCCGGGATAGTTCACATCCACCGAGACGATGGGTGGGTCGATGGCGGGATATTCCCTGACGGAAAGGTTCAGGAACCCAACGATGCCCGCGACCACCAGCAGCAGGCTGAGTACCACCGCGAAAACAGGTCTTTTGACCGAGACGTCCGACAGCATCATGGTGCCGCGCTCCCCCGCCCGCTCGCTTGCTTGCCTTCCGGAAATACCGGCTCGACCGGCGCGTCGTCCCGCACCTTCACCGTGCCGTCGGCGATGATGACGTCGCCCTTCGACAACCCGCCCGCAACCTCGACCATGCCATCCTGCCGCTTACCGATTTCTATTGCCGTCCGCCGTGCGATCGTCGCGCCTTCCGCATCCGTCTCGACGCGGAAAACATAGCTACGGTCTCCCTGCGCCACCAGCGCCGTCTCCGGCACCGCCAGCGAGCGCCGCGCGTCGGAAACGATCTCCACCGTCAGCAGCATGCCGGGGCGCAGCCGCCGGTCGGGATTAGGCAGTTTCGCACGCACCGTCACACTACGCGACAGCGCATCGACCTGCGGCGAGATGCTGTCGATATTTCCGCGGAACAGCTCTTCGGGATAGGCCGCGGCTTTCGCCTCGATCGCCTGTCCTTCCGCAATCGTGCCGAGAAAACTTTCCGGCACCGTGAAGTCCAGATTTATACTGGAAATATCGCTTATCGTCGCGATCGCCGTCCCTGCGCTCACCACCGCGCCCGGCGATATCGTCCTCAGCCCGATCACCCCGTCGAACGGCGCGCGCACCACCCGGTCGTCGATCTGCGAGCGCACAGCGTTGGCGTCCGCCCGCGCCGAATCCCTCAGCGCCTGCTGCGCCTCGACACTCGACCGCGTGGCGAAGCCGCGATCCTGCAGTTCCCGCAAACGCCCCAGCTGCTGCCCCGCTTCCCGCGACCGCGCCTCGATGGCATCCAGGTCGGCGCTTTCCTCGCTGCGTGACAGCGTGGCGATCACCGCCCCGCGCCGCACTTCGGCTCCATCGGAAAAATTGATCCGCTCGATCCGCTCGGTGACGGGGGCCGTCAGCACGGTCTGCTCCTCGGCGAAGGCCGTCCCCACCGCCTCGATGGAATCGGAAAACCGTGCCTCCGTCACATAACCGCCAACCGCGGTCGGCACCCGGTCGCCGCCACGCCCACCACCCGCCTCATCTCCGCCGCCGCAGGCGGACAGCGTCAGCAGCAGGGTGACAGGCAGCCAGATGAGAACGCGCGATAACATGATTAACCCTTCGCCCGCGACAGACCGCCGCGCAAGTCCGCAAATAGCGACAATATTGTCACATGCTCAAATGCGAAAGGAAATCCGCTGCCGTGGCACACCGAGTGTGAGGAGGACAGATCAGGCCGCCAGCTTGAACTGGTTCCGTCCCGCCGCCTTCGCATCGTACATGGCCGTGTCGGCCGCTCTCAGCGCACGGCACAGGCGGCGGCCAGTCCACCTGGTGAAGGACATCGCCAGCAGCCGCGCCGAAATATCCAGACTGGATAAACCGAAAAAAGGTTAACGCGCGCTTACATCGCAGGCGGGTTTGCGGCAAAGCGGCCCGACACCCCCACCTTGCGCGCCAAGTTGCAATTCCCCACCTCGCCCCTTCCCCTTTCCCGTCCCTCGCGCTATCCCTGCGCGCACCAGAACAAACCGGAAACTCCTGCCCATGGCCCTCACCACCATTTCCG
>JBARZR010000024.1:0-3832 GCA_049650205.1 Pacificimonas sp.
CACACAGCCCCAGATCGAATTCGCCCGCGCCGACGCGTCCGCCGCATCCGCGCCTTTCGGCGCCCCGCGCCGCGTCGGCGGCGGCAGCCCCGCGGCCCAGTCCGCCGCGATCAGCGAAGATCTGGGCACTATCAATTTCGACAATGCGAATGACGACCTGTTCATGGTCGGCCACGTCTTCACGCCCCGTCCGGAAGAGGAGTTTTTGATTCCATGACGAACCGCCTGTCACTGACCGCGATGGCGGCACTCGGCCTCCTGACCGTCACCGGCACCGCCGCCGCGCAGCAGCCGTTCGGCGGCCTGTCGCAGGAGGGCCGCTCCATCCTGGCCGAAGCGATGACGAAACAGGACGCCCCCGGACATGACGAGGACGTCCGCCGCGCCCGGCTGAAGGTCCTGCGGCTCCTGTCGGCGGAAAAACTCGACATCGACGAGATCGCCGAGGCGCAGGAGCGCGAGCGCGAGCTCGTGATGAAGGACCACGCGCGCGCCCAGTCGAGAATGCGCGACGCCTATGAACAACTCTCCCGCCAGGACCGCCAGGCCTTCGCCTCCGCCATGGCCCTGCGCGAAGCCCGCGTCCGCCAGCGCATGAAACTGGCGAAAGACCGGATGCACATGCTCGACCGCATGATGGCGCAGCAACAGCGCGCGGCGGAACGGCGTGCAGGCGCGCGGAACGTTTCGGATTGAGGGAGAGGCATTCCCTCTTCCCGTCATACCGGCGAAGGCCGGTATCCAGCCCCGCCCTCGGTCTCGTCGGTATCTTGTGGCCTTGGTATCAAATGTGCGAACAAGCCCGAACAGGACACCGGCCTTCGCCGGTATGACGGTTTTCAAGTTGCGTTCCTCTTCCTGCAGGGAACCCGCCTGGGAAAACGGAGACACTAATAAAACGGGGACACTATAATAAAACGGGGACACTATACTAATTAGATTGATGCCACCCCGTCTGCCGCGCCACTTCTTGCCACATCACCCGGCAGGCTGCCCCGGCAACCGCACCCGGCGCGCCACCTCCGACATCCCGCCCGGCCAGCCGCACCACCGGCATCACAGGCGAACTCGACGACGTCAGGAATATCTCCGCCGCACCGCGCAGCTCGTCCGCGTCATAAACCCGCTCCCGCACCGTGACGCCCGCATCCTCAAGCAGGCCCAGCATGCGCCGCCGCCTTGATCCGGGCAGGACGTCGTTCGACAGGGGCCGCGTCAGGACCACGCCGTCCGCGTCCACGATCCAGACCGTCGTCGTGCTGCCCTCCGTGACCGTGCCGTCCGGCGCGATCAGTATGGCTTCATAGGCTCCGGCTTCGCGCGCCGCCTGTTTCGCCAGCACATTGGGCAGCAGCGCGACCGACTTGATGTCGCGCCGCGCCCAGCGTTCGTCGGGATGGGTGACGGCGCTGACGCCCTTCGCCTGCATCGCCGGGCGCCCCGCGAAGTCGAATGGCTTCACCGTCATCACCAGACCCGGCGCGGCATCCACCGGAAAGGCGTGATCGCGCGGCGCGCCGCCGCGTGTGACCTGCAGATAGAGAAGCCCGTCCCGCACGCCGTTCCGCCGCACCAGTCGTTCCGCCTGCAGGGTCAGCGCCGCGTCCGACATGGGCGGGGCGATGCGCAGCTCGCGCAGACTCCGCGCCAGCCGCTCCAGGTTCAGCCGCCAGTCGAACAGCACGCCATTGAACACCGCCGCGACCTCGTAAACGCCGTCCGCGAACAGATAGGCGCGGTCGTGGATCGAGACCTCGGCGCGCGCGGCGGGTACGATACGGCCGTTGACATAGGCGAGGCGGGGCAAAGCGGGATCCTTCCCTGACGGCAATGGCGCACCCCCAGGCTGTCCTACAGGGCGGCGGGTGCGCTATACTGCCAGCCATTTGGGCTGACGGGAAGAAGGGCGCGGAAAGTGCGAACCCGGCTTGGGTGCAGCGGCGTGAAGGGTGCGACGGCGAACAGCGAAATGCGTGTGACCCGCGTGAACCGCCCCCTCGGACCGCAAGCAAAAACGCGTGTGAACCTGGTAAACCAGATGTGACCCCTGTGATCGTCGCCGGGCCCAGGCAACCGCACCCGCCGCCTCGCGTTGGCAGGGGAAAGAAGGAGATTTCATGACCTCGATCATCTGGTTCCGCGAAGATCTGCGCCTGTCGGATCAGGCCGCCGTCCGCGCCGCCGCCAGCGAAGGCCCGGTCATTCCCGTCTATGTGCTGGACGATGATTCCCCCGGAAAATGGAAGATGGGCGGCGCGCAACGCTGGTGGCTGCACCACAGCCTGACCAGCCTCGCCGCCAGCCTGGAGGAAAAGGGCCTGAAGCTCATCCTCCTAAAGGGCGAGGCGTCGGTGAAGGTCGGCGCGCTGGCGGACAAGCTGGGCATCGACCGCGTTCACGCGGTCGAACATTACGAACCCTGGTGGAAGGACCAGCAGGAAAAATTGGCGGACCGGCTCGACCTCGTGCTGCATCCGGGACGTCTGCTCGCCGAACCCGGTACGGTGACGACGAAATCCGGCAGCCTCTACAAGATCTTCACGCCCTTCTGGAAATCCCTGCAGGACATCATGCCGCCCGCCGACCCCGAACGCCGCCCCGCGAAAATCGAGGCTCCGGACAGCTGGCCGGACAGTGATGACTTGGATGACTGGAACCTGCTGCCCACCGATCCCGACTGGTCGGGCGGCTTCGACATCTGGACGCCGGGGGAGGACGGCGCGAACGACCGTCTGCACGATTTCGCGGACGAAGTGGGGGATTATGAAGAGGGCCGCAACCTGCCGTCCGAAGACCTGACCAGCCGCCTCAGCCCGCATCTCCACATGGGCGAGATTTCCCCGCAAAAGGTCTGGCATACAGTGCGCTCGAACCGGCAATGGCAGACTGTCGAGACGTTCCTCTCCGAACTCGCATGGCGCGATTTTTGCGCGCAGGTCATCATTACCTACCCGAAATATGGCGACACGTCGGGACGCGACCAGTTTGAAAAGCTCGACTGGACCAGCCTGCGGACGAAGGAGGGCAAGGCGCATCTGAAGGCGTGGCAGCGCGGGCAGACCGGCTATCCCATCGTCGACGCCGGCATGCGCCAGCTGTGGGCGACCGGCTGGATGCACAACCGCGTCCGCATGATCACCGCGCAGTTCCTCATCAAGCATCTCCTCATCGACTGGCGCGAGGGCGAACGCTGGTTCTGGGACTGCCTGGTCGATGCCGACTATGGCTCCAACAGCCAGAACTGGCAGTGGAGCGCGGGCTCCGGCATCGACTCCCACCCCTTCCACCGCATGATGAACCCCAAAACGCAAAGCCCGAAATGGGAATCGGAAGGCTATATCCGCGAATGGGTGCCGGAACTCGCGGACCTGCCCGACAAGGCGATTCATGTGCCCTGGGAAGCGGACGAGGAGGTGCTGGAAACCGCGGGGGTGAACCTCGGCGAGGATTACCCCGAACCCATCGTCAGCCACGAGGCGGCGCGGGAGCGGGCATTGAGTGCGTACCGGGAGGCGAAATCATAATCGCCCGCCGCGGCTCGCGGCTGGAGCGGGTGAGGGGAATCGAACCCCCGTCACTTGCTTGGGAAGCAAGAGCTCTACCATTGAGCTACACCCGCGATGAAATTTGAATTAGCGTGAGGACCGCCTCGCCACAACGGAGAAACATCATGCGTGAAGCTGCAATCGTCTCGACCGCCCGCACCGGCGTTGGAAAGGCCTATCGCGGCGCGTTCAACGCGACCGAAGCGACCGTACTGGGTGCGCATGTCATGAACGCCGCCGTCACCCGCGCCGGGATAGAAGCCGCGCGCATCGACGACGTGTTCTGG
>JBARZR010000025.1:0-6862 GCA_049650205.1 Pacificimonas sp.
ATTCAGGCCGTCGCGGACATCGCCCATGACGCCGGCGCGAAGCTGGTCGTGGATAACGCTTTCGCCACGCCCATCCTGCAACGCCCGATGGAAATGGGTGCGGATATCGTCGCCTATTCCGCGACGAAGATGATGGATGGACAGGGCAGGGTGCTCGCCGGCGCCGTGCTGGGCTCTGCTGAGTTCATCAACGATGTCCTGCTGCCATTCCAGCGCAACACCGGCCCCAACCTTTCCCCCTTCAACGCCTGGGTAGTGCACAAGGGCCTGGAAACGCTTGACCTGCGCGTCCGCCGCCAGTCGGAAAACGCTTCGAAGGTTGCGCGCGCCATAGAGGGCCGCCTGCCACGGCTTCTCTATCCCGGCCTCGAAAGCCATCCGCAGCACGAGCTCGCCATGCGGCAGATGCGGATGGGAGGCACCATAATATCCCTGTTCGTCGACGGTGGACGCAAGCAGGCGCATGGCCTGCTCGATGCGCTGGAACTGGTTGACATAAGCAACAATATCGGCGATTCCCGCAGTCTGATGACACATCCCGCCTCGACCACCCACTATGGCGTTAGCGAGGAAGGCCGCGCCGAAATGGGCATCACCGAGGGAATGCTGAGGCTCTCCATCGGCCTCGAGGACGCGGACGACGTCATCGCTGACCTGGATCAGGCGCTGGAGAAGGTTGGACTGTAGAACCCACAAATTCGTCATTCCCGCGAAGGCGGGAATCCAGAACCACGCAAAATTGTCAAATTCGGGAACGAACTGGATTCCCGCTTCCGCGTGAATGACGGTTTTTCACTTCAGTCTTTAACCCGTTCAGATCGCCACCTCGAACTGCCGCGAACAGAACTCACAGTCCACCCGAACCAGCCCGTCATCATCCCGCATCTGGACCTTTTCCGCCTCCGGAAACGTTTTCAGTTTTGTCTCGATGTTGCCGATGGAACAGCGGCAGCCGCGTGACAGGCCTACGGGCGGCTGCAGGCGCACGTCATCCTCGTTGAATAGTCGCCACAGCAGGGTTTCCAGGTCCAGATCGGGATCCGTCAGCTCCACCGCGGTCACGGTCTGCGACAGCGCCGACAGATGTGCCCAGTCCTCGCCTGCGCCGCCATCGCTGGCGTCGTCCGCATGTAGTCGGGTCTGGCCCTCCTCGCCGCGCGGCAGATGCTGCACCAGCAGGCCGCCCGCGTGCCAGCCGCCCTGTTCGTCCTGCCGGACGGCGGCGCGCAGCATTGTCGGGATCTGTTCCGAGGATTGGAAATATTGCGAGAAGGCCGTCGCCAAGTCCGCGCCCTCCAGCGGCACGATACCTTGGTAGCGTTCCTGCCCCGCGCCCGGATCGAGTGTCACGGCCAGATAGCCCTCGCCGAACAGGCCGGGCAGGGCGGCGTTGTCATTTAGCGCCGACAGCGCCGCTGGATCGTGCTGAAGATAGCCGCGCAGCTCGCCCGCCCGGTAATCGCACACCAACAGGCCGATGGCGCCGCCCTTGGCCTTGGCCTGCACGGTCGCCTGCGCACCGTCGCCCTTCAGCGCCGACCCGATCAGCGCGGTCAGCACCAGCGCTTCGCCCAGCGCCTCGGCGGCGCGGGGCGGATAGTCATGCGCGGACAGGATCACGCCCAGCGTGTCGCCCAGCCGCATGGCCCGTCCCCGGCCGGACCGGGCGGGGATGGTGAAGCCAATGACGCGGTTGTCTTCAGGTGAGGGGGCGTGAACGGCGGCGGAAGTGCTGGCGGATGTCGAGGTCATCGCGCTTATGTAGGAGGACATGTCCGCCCGCCAAGGGGGCTACAACTTGCCTAGGCACCAGAGCATGATGGCCTTTTGCGCGTGGACCCGGTTTTCGGCCTCGTCGAACACGCGCGATTGCGGACCGTCGATAACCGCTTCCTCGACTTCCTCGCCCCGGTGCGCGGGCAGGCAGTGGAGGAAAATCGCATCCGCAGCCGCCTTTTTCATCAGTGCGGGCGTCACCTGATAGGGCGACAGCGCGATCATGCGTTTCGACCCGTCATTGTCACCCATCGAGACCCAGGTATCGGTCACGACCACGTCCGCGCCCTTGACGGCTTCTTCCGGGTTCCTGACGATCTCGATGCGCCCGCCCGTCTCCGGTGCGCGCACTTCCGCTGCGGCGACATAGCGGGGTTCGGGATCATAGGCTGCGGGCGTCGAGAGCCGCAACGTGAAGCCCAGCAGACCCGCCGCTTCAATCATGGAGTGGGAGACATTGTTGCCATCGCCCAGCCATGCCCAGACCGTACCTGTGACCGGCGCGCCGCGTGTTTCCTCGACCGTCAAGACATCCGCCAGGATCTGGCAGGGATGCGAATCGTCGGTAAGCGCATTGATGACCGGGACCGTCGCGCCGCGGGCGAGCCACTCCAGCTTCTGATGCAGATCCGTCCTCAGTGAGATAAGGTCGACATAGCGTGACAGTACGCGCGCCGTATCCTCGATGGTTTCCCCGCGTCCCAGCTGCATGTCGCCCGACGACAGGGTCTGCACGCTGCCGCCCAGCTGCCGCATTGCGACCTCCATCGACACACGCGTCCGGGTGCTGCTCTTCTCGAATATCGAAGCCAGCGCATAACCGCTTAGCGGTGCGTCCGTGTCCGGCGCTCCTTTCGGCCGCTGCCCGCGCGCGGCTTTCCGGCGCAACGCCTCGTCCAATATGGCGCGGACAACAGTGGGACCGAGGGGGTCGAGATCTAGGAAATGCGGCATGACGTCAATCTGCTTCACTGGCCCCGCGCCTGCTGCCCTGCAGCAAAAGCGTTACCGATGCGTTACGAAACCTCGCCTGTCTTCTTCGCTTCGCGAAACGCGTTGGCCGCTTCGGTCAGGGCTTGCGTGCATTCGGCGATATGGCTGTCGTCGATATTCAGCGGCGGCAGGATGCGAACGACATTGTCGCCCGCCGCCACGGTCAGAATACCATATTGCCGTGCGAAGTTCACGAACGGGCGCGTCGCCTCGTTCATCTGCAGGCCGATCATCAGGCCTTTGCCGCGCACGCCGATAAACAGGTCGTCATGGTTCGGAATCCACTGTTCCAGCGCGTGACGCAGGCGTTCGCCGGTATCGCGAACCTGCTGCAGGAACTCAGGCTCCGCGACGATGTCCAGCACGGCGAGGCCCGCGGCCATGCCCAGCGGATTGCCGCCATAGGTCGATCCATGCGTGCCGACCGTCATGCCGTGCGCGGCCTTCTCCGTGGCAAGGCAGGCCCCTAGCGGGAAGCCGCCGCCAATGCCCTTCGCCACAGCCATGATGTCGGGCGTGATGCCATATTGTTCATGTGCGAACAGCGTGCCGGTGCGCGCGACGCCGCACTGCACCTCGTCCAGGATCAGCATCAGGTCATGTTCGTCGCACAAGGCGCGCAGGCCCTTCAGGAATTCCGGCGTTGCGGGCAGGATGCCGCCTTCGCCCTGCACCGGCTCGACCATGATGCCCGCGGTCTTCTCGGTGATCAGCGCCTTCACGGCCTCCAGATCGTTGAACGGCGCATGATCGGACCAGTCGGGCAGCGGCTCGAACGGGATGCGCAGCTTCTCGCTGCCCGTTGCCGAAATCGCGGCGATGGAGCGGCCATGAAAGGCATTGTGGAACGTGATGATGCGGTTGCGTTCCGGGTGGTCGTTCACATGCTGATAGGCCAGCGCGGTCTTCGCCGCGCATTCGAACGCCTCGACGCCCGAATTGGTGAAGAAGACCGTGTCGGCGAAGGTCAGTTCGACCAGCCGCTCCGCCAGCTTCCACTGACCGGGCACGGAGTAGAGGTTCGACACATGTATCAGCGTCGCCGCCTGCTCCTGAATGGCCTTCGTCAGATGCGGATGGCCGTGGCCCAGACAGTTGACCGCAATTCCGCTGGCGAAATCGAGATATTTCTTGCCGTCCGCGCCGAACAGGTGGGCCCCTTCGCCGCGAACCGGCTCCACCTCGCAGCGGGCGTAAGTCGGCATCAGGGCTGGAATAGTCATGGTGGCGATCCTCTTTTCGTGCAAAAAAGCAAAAAGACGGCTTGGAACAGGCCGCCTCGACAGGGGGAGAGACTAGGGCGATGCGGTTTTTCAGTCAAACGAAGTGCGGCGGTCACGCAGATACCCGCGGTCTCGCAATGGCGGCTGTTCTTGCATCGGCAATAACCGCATGCACTCCCGTTCCACAGGATCGGGGCGTCGAGGCGGCGATGGTGGTGCCAAAGGCGGGAACATGGGAGGCCGCCATCCTGCCGGAAGACGCCGTTCGCCTCGGTAATCGTCAGGCGCTATGGGAACGCGCCATCGCCATGACTACGCAGCGGAATCCAGACCTGCTGGTGAAGGAAGGCGCGCTGGTGCGCCCCGGCGGCGCGACCGCTGCCGTCCCGCCCGGCGGCAGTTACCGTTGCCGCGCCATAAAGCTGGGCACGGAAAACCTTGGCGGCATCGCCTATGGCTGGTTCACGTGCGTCGTCTTCGCTCAGGACGGGCAGAGCTGGCTGGTCAAGCAGACCGGCTCACAGCGTCAGGCGGGGCGCATCTTCCCCGACGGCACGTTCCTTGGCGGTTTGGCGCTGGGCGAGGAGACCGGCACGGTCGGCTATGGCGCCATCACGGAGCGCAACATCGTCGGTGCCTTCGAACGGCTGGGCGAAGGCCATTTTCGTCTCATTCAGCCCGATCCCTATTATGAATCGCTGACCGATATCCTGGAGCTGAGGGCCCGTTAGTTCTTGATACGCCAGCCGATTGCCAGCAGCCAGTAGCAGAGTGCCAAAAGGGCCAGGTTGATTGCGACCAGTATCGCAGCGCCGGTCAGGATATTGCCGTCCGCGACGCCCAGGAATCCATAGCGGAACCCGTCGATGATGTGGAAAAACGGATTGGCGAGGCTGACCTTCTGCGCCAGGGGCGGCAGCCGGTCGATGACATAGAATGTCCCGCTCAGCAATGACAGCGGCTGGACGATGAAGTTGGAAATCGCGGCGGCATGGTCGAACTTGTCCGCCCACAGCCCGGTCAATATCCCCATCAGCGCCAGCATGATCGTACCCGACAGGCCAAAGAACAGCACGGCCAGCGGCGCACGGATGACGGGCGTCACGCCCGGCCACAGCCACATGGCGACGTAAACGGCAAACCCGACCAGGAACCCGCGCGTAACGGCGCCCGCGATAAAGCTGGCGAGCAGCTCGCCCGTGGACAGCGGCGGCATCAGCACGTCAACGATCGTACCCTGTATCTTGCCGAGCAGCAGCGACGACTGGCTGTTGGCGAAGGCGTTCTGGATCATGCCCATGACGATCAGGCCTGGCGCGAGGAAATTGTTGAAACCGACCCCCATCACTTCACGGTCGCCGCGCCCCAGCGCCACCGTGAAGATGGCGAGGAACAGCAATGTCGTGATCGCGGGCGCCCAGACGGTCTGCAACTGCACCTTGAAGAAGCGCCGCACCTCTTTCATATAGAGCGTCTGCAATCCCCGCCAGTTTATGAACGGGATCAGCGGCTCGCCCGGTTCGGGGCGGCGTGTCTCAGATGGCGTCGGGGCTTTCATGTCCATGACGCTTTCCTTAACGCCCGCCTCTGTCCCCGCAAGACGCTGCTCCCGGCTCATCTTCTTTTGGCAAAGCCTGTTGAAAGTGCCGCGATGTCCTGGACCGACGAACGTATCGAGAAACTCCGCAAATTGTGGGAGGAGGGGCATCCCGCGTCCCGCATCGCAGAGGAGCTGGGCGGGGTCAGCCGCAACGCCGTCATCGGCAAGGCGCACCGCCTCGGTCTCGAAAAGCGCCCGTCGCCCGTGAAAAGCTCGAAAACCAAGGGCAAGCCAGTGGCTAAGCCCGCCACGAAGCCCGCGGTAAAGGCCAAGGCCGCTCCGAAGGCACCGAAACCTGCGCCAATGGCGGCCACGCCCGCAGTCCCGGATGTTGAACCGGACGAGGATGAGGACGAGGACGACACCACTCTTCCCATCGAACCCGCCGTGCCGCTCAGCTCCCGCTCGGACGTCGATCAGTCGACGACGGCGGCACCGCGCATCCAGATCCACGATCCGCGCCCCGCGCCGCGCCCCGCGCCGAAAAAACCGCTGCGTCCCGCGCGCATCAGCGAGGCGGTCAAGGACAAGACGGGCCTGCTCGACCTCAACGAGCGCATTTGCAAATGGCCTATCGGCCATCCCGGGGAGCCGGAATTCCATTTTTGCGGTGAAAAGTCGGAGCCGGGTTTTCCCTATTGCAACGCACACTGTGCCGTCGCCTATCAGGCCCAGCAGCCTCGCAAGGACAGGCCGGGGCGGACGCCCATGCCGAACCTGCCGAGGCCGCGGTAGGGGATTATAATCGTTATGAACACCATCATCCCGGCTCAGGCCCGGGATGATGGTGCGATGTAAAACCTTACCCCTGAACGTTGGTCGCCTTCGCAGCCGTCGCCACGAGTTTCAATTCGCTGGCGGTCCCCTTGTGGCTCAAACGGCCATCCGTCTGCGCGCCAGCCTTCATGTCGATGCGAACATAGCTGATGTCGCCCGAAGTACGCGCGGTGGATTCTACGGTCAGCTGATCGGCGGAAATCGAGCCCTCGACCGTCCCCGCGATACGCGCTTCGGCGGCCTCGATCGCGCCGGCGACATGGCCGCGCTCACCTAGGACAAGAACGCCGCATTTGACGTCGCCCTCGACCCGGCCCTCGATATGCAGGTCGCCCTCGGCGGCGATGTTGCCGGTGATGGTCACGCCCTCGCCCAGAACCGAGAATGTCCCATTCGCACCGCCGCCGCCGCCACGCTTCGGCTTCGGGTCAGCCATGATCGGTGCCGTCATCGGCGCGTCGTCCGTGCTTTTCGATTTCGTGAACATGGGGGG
>JBARZR010000026.1:0-2020 GCA_049650205.1 Pacificimonas sp.
CGTGTTCGAATCGCGGTCGAAATCCTGGTCGTAGATATGCTCGATAAGCTCGGTGCGGCTGACGACCTTGCCCTTGTGGTGCATCAGGTAGCTGAGCAGCTTGTATTCCTGCGCGGTCAGGCGGACGGGCTGGCCGCCCTTCGTCACGCGTCCCGAGCGGGTGTCGAGGCGTACATCGCCGGCCTCGATCTCGGACGACGCGAGGCCCGCCGAGCGGCGGATGAGCGCGCGGAGGCGGGCGATCAGCTCCTCCATCTTGAAGGGTTTACCCAGATAATCGTCCGCGCCGGAGTCGAGCCCGGCCACCTTGTCGGACCAGCTGTCGCGCGCGGTGAGGACGAGGACGGGCATGGTAATGTCCGCCTTGCGCCATTTGTCGAGGATCGTCAGCCCGTCCATTTCCGGCAGGCCGAGATCGAGGATGGCGGCGTCGTAATCCTCCGTCTCGCCGAGGAAATGCCCGTCGAGACCGTCTGTGGAAAGATCGACGGCATAGCCCGCACCCTCCAGCGTTTCCTTGAGCTGGGCACCCAGAGTGGGCTCGTCCTCGACGATCAGCAGGCGCATCTGTGTCTCCTTATTTGCGGGTGGAAAGGATATTGCCCGTGCGCGCGTCCACGTCCACCTCGATCACCCGATTTCCACGCATATATTTCATACGGTAGCGGGCCGCACCCGGATCGCAGTGACAGCCGATGAACTTGCCGCCGACGCGCGCGCCGACACGGGACTTGATGTCGCCAAAGCTCATCAACGTACCCGCCTGCGCGCCCGCAAGCGCGGCGTCCTGATCGCGCATGTCCTCAATCGCCTGCGCGCTGGACACGCTGGCGATGCTCAGGGTCGCGGCGATGGCGGCGGTAAGCAACTGCACGATAAAATTCCCCGGTTGATCGGTCCCTCCCCTAATGAGCCCTGCCCACTGAACAAGCTCTGAACATCAGGAGACGTTGCAACGGCGGGGCTTCAGCGCCACATGCGTGCGCCATGGCAGCCCCGATCCTCTCCCTCGAATCCATTGGCCTGAACCAAGGCGCGCAGTGGCTGTTCCGCGACCTGGACCTGTTCATCGGCGAACGCGACCGGCTGGCGCTGATCGGCAGGAACGGTGCGGGCAAAACGACATTGTTCCGCGTGATTCAAGGCTTGGTCGAACTGGACGAGGGGCAGAGGAAACAGCGACCCGGCACGAAAATCGTCACGCTGGCGCAGGATCCCGACGTGGCGGCCTTCGCGACCCTGCGCGATTTCGCGCTGTCGGGACAGGACGCACCGCCGCTGCACGATATCGAGGCCGTCGCGGATCAACTGGGCATCGATCTGGACCGGCAGGCGGCGACGGCCTCGGGCGGTGAGCGGCGGCGGGCGGCGCTGGCGCGGGCGCTGGCATCGGAGGCGGATCTGCTGCTGCTGGACGAGCCGACGAACCATCTGGATATCGCCGCGATCGAATGGCTGGAGGGCTGGCTGGAGCGCTATTCGGGTGCATTTCTGACCGTCAGCCATGACCGGGAATTCCTGAAGCGGCTGACGCGGTCGTCGCTGTGGCTGGACCGGGGAAAGCTGCGGCGGGCGGATATCGGCTTTGGCGGCTTCGAGGCGTGGACCGAGGAGATCATCGAGCAGGATGCGCGAACGGCGGCGAAGCTGGATACGAAGCTGGCGCAGGAACAGGCCTGGCTTGTAAAGGGGGTTACTGCCCGGCGGAAACGCAATGTGGGGCGGCTTGAGAAACTGAACGAATTGCGCGCCGTTCGAGCCGAAATGCTGGGTCAGGTGGGGAAGGCGAAGCTGGCGCTGGAGAATGACGACGCCAAGGCGAAGGTCGTCATCGACGCGAAGAACATCTCGAAAAGTTACGACGGGCGTGAGATCATCAAGCCGATGGATCTGCGGCTGCAACGCGGCGACCGCATTGGACTGGTCGGGCCGAACGGGGCGGGGAAATCGACGCTGCTGAAGCTGCTGACCAAGGAGATCGAACCCGATACGGGGCGCGTTCGCCACGCGAAGACGCTGA
>JBARZR010000027.1:0-11569 GCA_049650205.1 Pacificimonas sp.
GGTGAAGCTGCTGCTCCAGGCGATCAGGACCAGGCCGTGCAGGGATTCGATGCCGGTCAGCAGGCGCATCGGTCCCTGCGGCACGATATCGCCAATGCCCAGCGTCGTGTAGCTGGCGATGGAGAAGTAGAAGAAATCGAACAGCGCGTCGGTCTCGCCGTTCCGGCTCGTGCCGACCAGACTGCCGACACCCAGCCAGACCTCCATGACCAGATAGCCGAGCGCGTAGAGAAACACTTCCAGCAGGTGCGCCGCGAAAACAGCGGCAATAACGACCAGCATGGGCCGCTTCACGCGCAGCTGGTCGTGCATGACGAGGTGATAGCAGGCGCGCAGGACGCGGAAATGGATGATCGACGTCGCGGTCACCAGAAACAGCGTGATGCCCAATGCCGCGATCATGTTGGCCCCCGCCCGGATAGTCTCCGGGCAGCCCTAGTCGATTTTCGCCGTCGATGTAATCCTTACCGGGTCGGCCAGGAATTGCCCGCGCATGACGCCCTCGCCCCTGTTCGGGTCGGTGGGCGCGGCGAGAATATTGCGGATCATGTCCATGCCCTCCGTCACGCGGCCGAAGGCGGCGAAACCGGGCGCGCCGTCCTTCGCGTCGAGACTGACCAGATCGCCGACGATGATGAAGAAATCGCCGTCCGCCGTGCCGGGCTCGCCCATCGCCATGCTGATCGTGCCATCGAGGTGGCTGAGGCCCGTCTCGGTCGTCGGTTCGTGCGCGATGGGCGGCAGCACCATCTTCGGATCGCCCTGCGTGCCGCCCTGCACGAGGCCATAGCCCTCGGCGAGGTTCGTCGCGCGGTAGAAGGTCATGCCATTATACCGCCCCTCCCGCACATAGCGCAGAAAGTTCCTCGACGTGACCGGGGCACGCTCGGTTTCCAGACGGATGACGATGTCGCCCATGCTGGTCGTCATGCGCACATCAGCGGTGGCGTATTCCGGTTCGGCGTTGGCTGCGGCGGCGGGCGCGGCCTCGACCGGACTTTCCGTCGGCAACGCCAGGGGCGCGGCGTCGGCGGGCGCGGCATTGATATCGTCGATCTCTCCGCCATCGGACTGGGCGAATGCGGGGGCGGCGAGAAGGGCGAGAGCGGCGATGCCTGGAGTGATTATCTTCATACCGCGCGTAATAGCATGGTGCGGATGAACCTGCCATATACTGGTCCCATGGCACAGGATGAACAGAGCCGCGTTCATACTGGCGCAATTCAACCCCGGTTCAAGCGATGCGCGCTACACCGCCATTTCACGAGTTTACAGATTGAGACATCCATGACCCTCATTCGGACCCTGTTCGGCCTTCTGGCCGCCATTGCGCTGACGGCGCCCGCCGCCGCGACCCTACCGGAACTGACCCGGCATCTGGAGGCGACCTCGACCATGACGGCCACCTTCACGCAGACGGCCGGTAATGGCGCGACGACGAAGGGCAAGGTCTATCTGGAACGTCCGGGCAAGATCCGCTTTCAGTATCAGAAGGGTATTCCCCTGCTTGTCGTGGCGGACGGCAAGAGCCTGAATGTGATCGATTATGAAGTGTCGCAGGTACAGCGTTACCCGATCAAATCGACGCCGCTCAGCGTGTTGCTGGACCCCGAGGCGGACCTCGCCAAGTTTGCACGGGTGAAAAGTTCGACCGATGCGGCGCTGACCGTGGAGGCCCGTGATCGCAAACATCCCGAATATGGTATCATCACGCTCTATTTCGACCGCGATGGGAAAGCGCCGGGCGATCTGTCGCTGGCCGGCTGGAACGTGATCGACGCTCAGGGCAATACGACGAAGGTCGCGCTCAGCAATGTGCGCTTCAACGTCGACATGCCGAAGAACGCCTTTCGCTACCGCGATCCTTCGAAGCGCCGCCCGCGCTAGAGCCGGGCCTAGGAACGCCTCCGTAACCGCTCGTGGATGGGGCGGGCGGTTTTCACGGCGGAGCGAATATTCGGGCGATTGCCCGCCCTTATCCCGCAGCCTAGTGTAATCGTTGACGGGATCAGGGAGGACTCCTGAGATTTTGCCCCCTGTTGCTTGGGTGTCCGAAACGGTTCCGTTTGCGTGACGAGCGCAAGAAAGGCCCTCGTCCTTTCCTTCGGGAAGGGGCGGGGGTCATTTCTTTTGCGGGCAGCGGACCTCTGCGCTAGGCAGCCCGTACCGCCCCCGCGCCCCCGGCCCTGACCAGCCGCTAGGATACGCTCATGGGTGGCCAGGGCCGGTAGCGCGGGGCGGTACGGACTTTTTGCGGAGCAAACCATATTACAATCAAGATCATCAGCTGGAACATCAACAGCGTCCGTGCGCGGCTTGGCATCGTCGAACAGCTGATCGCCGAGGAAGCGCCCGACATCATCTGCCTGCAGGAAACCAAGGTGAAGGATGCCGATTTCCCGCACAGGCCGTTCGAGAGGCTGGGCTACACCACGCGCATCCTCTGCGGCCAGCCCATGCATCACGGTGTCGCCATCCTGTCGAAAATTCCGCTGATCGAGGACCGCCGCCATGACTGGCAGGACAACGGCGAAGCGCGACACATCGGTGTCAGGTTGCCGTCGGGCGTTCTGCTGGAAAACGTCTACATCCCCGCGGGCGGCGATATTCCGGACCGTAAGCAGAACCCGAAATTCGGCCAGAAACTGGACTTTTACGGTCGAATGACGCGCTGGTCCGAGACGCTGGATCAGCCGACAATCATGATGGGCGATTTCAACATCGCACCGCTGCCCGACGATGTCTGGAGCCACAAGCAGCTGCTGAAGGTCGTCAGCCATACCCCCATCGAGGTCGAGACGATGGAGCGGTTGCGGGCCGCGCATGGCTGGATCGATGTCGGCCGCATGATGATCCCGGCGCCTGAACGACTTTACACCTGGTGGAGCTACCGCGCGAAGGACTGGAAGGCATCCGACCGGGGCCGGCGGCTCGATCATGTCTGGGTCTCGCCGCAGCTGAAATCATCGGTGGTATCGCACAAGGTGCTCGAAGACGCGCGTGGATGGGAAAAACCGAGTGACCATGCCCCGCTGGTCACGGAATTCGACGTCTAGCCATGACCATCGCCGCCGAACGCGCGATCGACGAGCTGCGGCGCGGACGGGCTGTCCGGGTCGGGGCGATGGCGGTACTGGCGGTGGAACTGGCGGACGATAACGCGCTGGCGACATTCGAGGGCGGCGCCCGCGCCGACCTCCTCATCACCGACAAGCGTGCGGCACAGCTGAAACTGGCGAACCAGCGGGCGGCCGCGGGAATGCGCGCGGTCTGTGTGGCGCGTCCGGACTGGATCGACGCCAGCGGTGCCGTGGCCATCGCGGACCCGACGCTGGATCTGGCGCAGCCGCTGAAGGGGCCGTTCCGGACGCAGGACGTGGATGACGCGCGGACTGCAGTCGCGGCGCTGCGGATCGCCAAGATGGCGGGATTGCTTCCCGCCCTGCATGTGCGTCTGGCGCGCCCGTCGGACGATTTTCTTTCCGTTTCGCCGGGTGAGATTGAAACGCACCGCGCGCCGGACACCTTGCGTGAGGTCACCCGCGCGCGCCTGCCGCTGAAAGCTGGCGAAAACGCGCAGGTGGTCGCCTTTCGCAGTCCCGGCGGACCCGAGCATCTGGCGCTGTTGATCGGGGACGGCGCGCAAGGGGCGGAGCCGTTGACCCGGCTGCACAGCGCCTGCCTGACAGGTGACGTCCTAGGCAGCCTGAAATGCGACTGCGGCGATCAGCTGGAGGCGGCGCTGGATGCGATTGCGGCGGGGGGCGGCGGGATCTTGCTTTACCTGCAACAGGAAGGGCGCGGCATCGGCCTGATGAACAAGCTGCGCGCCTATCGTCTGCAGGATCAGGGCTTCGATACCGTCGATGCCAACCTGCGCCTGGGCTTCGAGGTGGACGAGCGCGATTTCGGCATCGCCGCCGCCATGCTGCGCGCGCTGGGTGTGCCGCGCGTGCGATTGCTCACCAACAACCCCGCAAAGGTCGCGGGCCTCGAGGCGGAAGGTGTCGCCGTGGCGGCGCGCGTGCCGCTGGTCGCGGGACATGGCCCACTGAACGAGGCCTATCTCGCAACCAAGCGCGACCGGACCGGGCATCAGTTCTAGCCCGCAGCGCAGCACGGCATATCCGCCTGACGTCAGCTCAGAAACTCAACCGCGCACTCAGCTTGAAATCACGACCTGCCAGCGGCACGAAGTCTTTCGTAAAGCTCGCGTGACGCCGCGCATCGACATCGAAGATGTTGTTCGCCTGCGCCAGCAGGGTCACGTTGCGCTCGCCGAAGGGACGCCATGCGACCGAGGCGTTCACCATCGTGAAATCGTCCGTCCGCGTTTCGAAGGCTGCGGTGCGATCCTGCGTATCGGACCACTGCACTTCGCCGCGAATATCGAAATGCGTCGTCTGCGCCTCCAGTGCGCCCGACAGGCTGAGCGGCGGAATACGGGGTAGGGGTGAGCCGTCATCAAGCGTCGCGCGGACATAATCGCCGCGGACATCGGCCAGCAGCGTCAACCCGTCGCGTTCGACGAACGGCACGCTGATCTCGCCCTCGACGCCGAAATAATCGGCATCTCGCTGTTCATACTGAAAGATGGGCAGATCGTCTTCCTGGCCGCCCGTCTCGGCCAGATAGATATAGTCGTCGAACCAGTTCTGATACACCGCCACCGACAACCGGGCCGGGCCGATATCGCCGCGCACATAGCCCTCCAGACCCCAGCTTTTTTCCGTATCGAGCGTGGTGTCGCCGATCTCGAACTGCTGCGTGGCGATGTGCGGACCATTGGCGAACAGCTCCTCGCCGCCCGGCGCGCGCTCGGCGCGGGAGCCGTTGACGCCGAATTTCAAACCGCCCTCGATCTCGTAGCTTAGGCCGATTGCGCCAGACAGCGCGTTGAAATCGCGTGAGACGCCAAGCGTCTTCGAATTGACGTCCGTCCGCTCATAGCGCGCCGCGCCCTCCAGCTGTAGCGGTCCCAGCGGCAGTTCCTGCAGGGCGAACAGGCCAAATTGCGTGGTTTCATTGGGGGCGACGAAGGCCTCCGCGCCGATCGCCTCGAAATCGCGATAGTAAAACTGTCCGCCCAGCGCGCCGCGCCAGCCGCCCAGTTCCGCCTGGACCAGTTCGGCGCGGCCCTCGAACCCGCTGACGTTGAAGACGGTGCCGACCTCTTCGCCCTCGAATTCGGTGTGCGTGTAATCGCTATAGCCGATGCGCAGCTTGAAACTTTCGAAAACGCCGGTGCCCAGCGCCAGTTCGGCGCGCATGTCGGCGCGGAACTGTTCCAGGTCGATGGAAACGCGCTCCTCGCCCTCTTCTTCGCCGCCTTCTTCCTCTCCGTCCTCGCCCTCTTCCTCACCCCCCTCTTCCTCACTATGCGCATGGCCGGTGCCTGGGCGGCCGGGGACGCCATATTTCGTGTCGTAATAGCCGACCGAAAAGCCGAGCGAATTGCCACCCTCCGCCAGCGTCAGGCCCGCGCCCAGGGAATAGGTTTCGGTGAAACTGTTCGGCAGCACACCGTGCTGCGCCGCGGCCTCGCGCAGCTCGTCCGCCTCTTCGGGCTCTTCCGCTTCTTCTTCCGCGGCCTCTTCCAGCAGCTCCGCGCGCAGCTCCGGCCCGACGGTGAAGCCGCCGACACTCAGGTCGTCCGTGTTGCGATAGGAGCCATCGACATGCAGCGCCAATATGTCCGCCAGCGGGACGTCGACGGACACGCCGCCCTCGTACAGATTCGCCGCAGATGCGCCCGCGGCGAAGGCATCGACATGCACGGCCTCGTCCGGGACTCTCAGCGGGATGCGCTTCGAAATGATGTTGACCGCGCCGCCGATGGCCTGACTGCCATAGAGCAGCGAGGCGGGGCCGCGAATGACCTCGATCCGGTCGGCGGTCAGCGGGTCGATGCTGACGGCGTGGTCGGAAGACGTGTTGGACGCATCCAGCGCGCCGATACCGTCGGTGAGGACGCGCACCCGCTCGCCCTGAAGCCCGCGCAGCACGGGGCGCGACGCGCCGGGGGAGAAGCTGGTGGCGGACACGCCGGGCAGATCGGCCAGGATTTCACCAACCTGGCCGTCCATGTTGCGCTGCAATTCCAGCCCCTCGATCACCGCCGTGCCGGCCAGCACATCAAGCTGCTCGATCCCCGGTGCGGTCACGACATATTCGCGGCCGTGGAAATCGTCGTCGGGACTGGCGGTCGAAGCCTGCGATGCCGTTCTGGACTGGGCACTGGCGGTTGCGCCCATTGAAAGTCCGGCGACGAGGGCGAGAAGCGAAACGGAAGAACGTATCACGGAGAAAATACCTCAAATCTGTGGAAAGTCACTTGAACAGACGTTACAACGTCACATCGTCGCGCCCGTCAACCCCTGTTTCGCATCCGTGACGGCTATTGCAGTCACTTTGAAATTGCGTCAGGGCTTTTCAGGAACCGCGCCCAGAACCGGTTATGGAGGGGATCTATCTTGTTGTTTCGTAAGTTGCTTATCTGTGCGCTGACAGGTTTCGCGTTCTTTCCCATGGCGTCACTGGCGCAGGGCGTCCAGCAGACCAAGGGCGATTTCGAGGACAAGTTCCGTCAGCTTGACGAGGTTCTGCCGACGCCGAACGTCTACCGCACCGCGTCCGGCGCGCCCGGTCACCGCTATTGGCAGCAGCAGGCGGACTTTCGCATCGACGCGGCGCTGGACGAGGACCGCCGCCGCCTGACTGCCAGCGCTGCGATAACCTACACCAACAATTCGCCCGACACGCTGCGCTATATCTGGATGCAGCTGGACCAGAATATCTTCCGCGCCGATTCCCTCGCCGAGCGCGCCACCGATTTCGGCGGCCCCGGACGGCGCGGTCCGAAGACGAAGGCGGGTGACCGCGACACCGCCGCTCAGCTCAGCATGGAAGAACTGCGCCGCCAGCAGAGTTTCGCCGACAATCAATATGGCTATGACATAAGGTCGGTACGCGATGCCGCCGGAAACCCGCTGCCGCACACGATCGTCGGCACTCTTATGCGCATCGACCTGCCGGTGCCGCTGGCGCCGGGCGGCAGTGTTGGTTTCAGCGTCGACTGGGCCTATGACATCGTCGAGGAAAACAGCGTCTATGCGCGCGGCGGTTACGAGCATTTCCCGGACGATCCGCGCCAGGGCGGCAATGACATTTTCCAGCTGGCGCAATGGTATCCGCGCCTGGTCGCCTATTCGGACTATGAGGGCTGGCACAACAAGGAATTCATGGGTCGCGGCGAATTCACCGTGGAATTCGGCGATTACGATGTATCCCTGACGGTGCCGAACGATCATATCGTGTCCTCGACCGGCGTTCTCGCCAACCCCGCCGAGGTGCTGACCGCGACGCAGCGCCAGCGCCTGAACCGCGCGCGCGCAGCGGACGAACCCATGTTCATCGTCACGCCCGCCGAGGCCGAGGCCGCCGAGCGCGGCAATCCGACCGGCACGAAGACCTGGCGCTTCACCGCCAAGAATGTGCGCGATTTCGCCTGGGCGTCGAGCCGCAAATTTGCCTGGGACGCGCAGGGCCACCGCCAGCCTGGCGCGGCGCACGAGACCGTAATGGCCATGTCCTTCTGGCCGAAGGAGGGCGGCGACCTGTGGCGGAAATATTCCACTGCCGCCGTCGTTCACACGATGAAGGTCTATTCGCGCTTCAGCTTCGACTATCCCTACCCCACCGCGCAGTCGGTGAACGGTCCGGTCGGCGGCATGGAATATCCCATGATCACTTTCAACGGCCCGCGCACCGAGCTGAATGACGACGGCACGCGCACCTATTCGGAATCGGAAAAAATCTACCTGATCGGCGTCGTCATCCACGAAATCGGCCACATCTATTTCCCGATGACGGTCAACAGCGACGAGCGGCAATGGACCTGGATGGACGAGGGGATCAACAGCTTCCTCGACAGCGTCGCGGGCTATGAATGGGATCCCGATATGCAGTGGACCCGCAGCCTGCCGCGCGACCTGATCGGCTACATGACCAGCACCGAGCAGGTGCCGATCATGACCAATTCGGAAAGCGTGCTGAACCTCGGCCCCAACGCCTATGGCAAGCCGTCGGCCGCCTATCATATCCTGCGCGACACCATCATCGGGCGAGAGAATTTCGACTTCGCGCTCAGGGAATATGCGCAGGCCTGGAAGTTCAAGCGGCCCACGCCGTCCGACTTCTTCCGCATCATGGAGGAGGCGTCCGGCACCGACCTCGATTGGTTCTGGCGCGGCTGGTTCTACACCACGGACCATGTCGATATCTCGCTTGACAGCGTCTATCGCCTGCGCCTCGACACCGAAGACCCCGACATCGACTTTCCCCGCCTGCGCGCCGAACGCGCCGGGGAGCCGGAGAAGGTCGGCGTCCGCCAGAACCGCGAGGCGGGAACACCAATCTGGGTGCTGGAAAACCCCGGCGTGCGCGACTTCTATGACAAGAATGACGAGTTCACCGTCACCAACAAGGAGCGCAAGGACTACCGCGAATTCCTGGACGACCTCGAGCCCTGGGAGCGCGCCGCCTTCGACCGCGCGGTGAAGGAGGACGCGAATTATTATGTCCTCGACTTCTCCAACAAGGGCGGTCTCGTCATGCCGATCATCCTCGGCCTGACCTTCGAGGATGGCAGCGCCGAGCGTATGATGATTCCCGCCGAAATCTGGCGGCGCACTCCCAAAGCGGTATCGAAGCTGCTGGTCTTTCCCAAAAACAAGGCTTTGAGACAGGTCGTCGTCGATCCCGACTGGGAAACCGCCGACGCGGATATCGAGAACAACTGGTATCCCCGCCGCATCATCCCGTCGCGCATCGAAGCCTACAAGGAAAAAGAGTCGGACGACCTCAATGACCGCGACGTCATGTTTGAGTCCACACAATGAGAGCGCTGATCGCGGCTCTGGTGGCCCTGCTGACGGCTCTGCCCCTGGCAGCGCATCCGCTGAAGCTGTCGGAAACCAGCGTCAGCGCCAATCCGCGCACTGGCCAGCTGGAGGTCGCGCACAGCCTCAGTCTGCATGACATGCCGGAAATGCTGCGCAGTATGGGTGCGGCAAATATTGACGTGATTGGCAGCGGCGAGGCGCGAACATTCGTGGAATCCTATGTGGCTCAGCATTTCCATATCGTCGCCGACGGCCAGCCCGTCACACTGGGTCTGATCGGCAGCGAAATCGACGGCGGCCAACTCTGGGTCTATCAGGAGGCCGCGATCCCCGACGCGGCGGAACTCACCATCGACGACCGCCTGCTGCACGATGTGTTCCCGGACCAGCAGAACCGCGTCAATGTCGATCTGGGCGGCGGCATCGATACGCTTGTTTTCCGCAATGGCAGCGCCCCGCAGACCGTGAAGGTCCGCTAGATGTTCATCGGCCATTACGCCCCGGCGCTGGCGGCGCGCGCGCTGAAACCAAGCCTACCCCTGTGGCAACTGTTCGTCGCCGCGCAGCTCGTCGATTTCATCTGGGCCGCTCTGGTCGCCGCGCGGATCGAGGATCTGCGCATCGTTCCCGGCTTCATGGCGGCGTCCGACCTCGACCTTTATTTCATGCCCTACAGCCACAGTCTGGTCGCCGCGATCCTGTGGGCGATCGGCGCAGGTTTGGCCTTTGCCGCATTGCGCAGTGGACGCCAAAACCTGGCAGCGGGCGGAATCATCGGCCTGGTCGTGCTGTCGCACTGGCTGACCGATTATCTGGTTCACGCGCCCGACCTGCCGCTGTGGAAGGGCGGGCCGCAGGTCGGCCTCGGCCTGTGGAATTCGCTTGTGGTGTCGCAGCTTCTGGAAGTCGGTTTGCTCCTTGCCGGCATGTTGCTTTACGTGCGTAGCACCCGTTCGCGCGGTCTTGCCGGCACGCTTGCGCCGTGGCTATTGTTCAGCGTCATGCTATTCATGCAGGCGGCGAACCTCCTGTTGCCGCCGGAACCGCAGCCGCCGCTGGTCTTCGCGGGCACGGCCTTTGCCAGTTTCAGCGCGCTCGCCCTGTTCGCATGGTTAGCCGACAGGCAGCGACTGCCGCGTTAAGGCTTTCCCGAAAAGGAGCCCCCCACCATGACCGAACGCCTTTCCGGAAAAACCGCACTTGTGTCCGGCGCCTCGTCCGGCCTCGGCCGCAGCGCCGCGCTGGCTTTGGCTGCGGAGGGCGCGCGCCTGTTCGTCGCTGCTCGGCGTGACGACATGCTGGGTGCGCTGGTGCGCGATATCGAAGCCGCGGGCGGACAGGCCGCCGCGCTTCACCTCGACGTCAGCGAAAAGGAAAGCTGCGCCGCCGCCTTCGCGCAGATCGAGGCGGAAGCGCCGCAACTCGACATCCTCGTCAATTCGGCGGGCGTCGGGAAGGCGATTCCGTTCCTCGAGACCACGCAGGGCGATTTTGACTGGCATTACAATGTCAACGTGAAGGGCACATGGCGCACGTCGCGCGACTTCGCCCGCCTCGCCGTGGCGCGCGGCCATGGCGGCAGCATTATCAACATCGCCTCCATGCTCGCGCTTGGGGCGCATCCCGGCCAGAGCCTCTATTGCGGGACAAAGGCCGCCGTCCTCAACATGACAAGGGTCATGGCGCTGGAGCTGCAATCGAAGAATATTCGGGCGAACTCAGTATGCCCGGGGTATTTTTCATCCGAAATGACGGATGACTTCGCCGCCAGCGATGCCGGGCAAGCCTATATCAAACGCACACCCGCCAAGCGCTTCGCGGACCCAAAGGAACTTGACGGCGCGATCGTCTATCTGGCGAGTGAGGAGGCGAGCTTTACCACCGGTACGCACATCAGCGTCGATGGCGGGCATGGGGCGCGGCTGGTCTAGGAACAGCATATGCCAGTCCCGGCGCAACTCTGGATCCCCGCATTCGCGAGGATGACGATGTTGGAAATCGGGCCACTCTCTCAACACCGTCATTCCCGCGGAGGCGGGAATCCAGGACTGCGCGATCTGTAAATCATGAAAGACAGCTATGTCTACATCCTCGCCAGCCAGCGAAACGGCAGCCTTTACGTCGGCGTCACCTCAGACCTGGAAGGCCGCGTCAGCGAACACCGTCAGGATTTAATTCCGGGTTTTACCAAAACCCACCAGGTCCACCGCCTCGTGCGTTACGAGCATTTCGGCGACATCACGGACGCCATCGCCCGCGAAAAGCAACTGAAGAAATGGCGGCGCGCGTGGAAGCGCGACCTGATCGAACGCGACAATCCGAACTGGGAGGATCTGGCGGTCACTCTCCTCGGCATGCCGGAGCTGGGGCGCGACTCTGGATCCCCGCATTCGCGAGGATGACGGTGGTTGGAGTTACGGGCGTAATCTTCAATATCGTCATCCTCGCGAATGCGAGGATCCAGTACCGCGCGATTCCGCCAATCCAAGCGCAAACTACCCCGCCAGCATCCCCTCCAACCGCTCACGGATAATTCCCTCCGCCTCGGCCATGATGCCGTCGATCAATTCCTGACATGTCGGAATGTCGTTTATCAGACCCGCGACCATGCCGCAGCTCCACGCGCCCGCGTCCATGTCGCCTTCCGACATGATGCGCGGATAGAC
>JBARZR010000028.1:0-24557 GCA_049650205.1 Pacificimonas sp.
GCATTATTTCGATATTCGGGATTGAGCGCGTGATGGGGATCGTGGCTACAGCATCAGATCGCCATGCGGCGGTTCTGCGAAATAGCCGTCGACCAGCTCATCCGTCACATCCCGCAAATTGGACGGCGACCAGCGTGGCTTGCGGTCCTTGTCGATCAGCTGGGCACGAACGCCTTCGAAAAAATCCTCACCCGCCTTGATGTTGCCGACCAGCCGATATTCCCGCTTCAGGCAGCGGGCCAGATCGTCATCCTGCCCTTCCCGCAAAGCGCGCAGGGTCAGTTTCATGGATGTCGGCGACATGCGCATCATCAGGTCGCGCTGTCCCTCCGCCCAGTCGTCCCCCATGCTGAGCGACGCCATGATCTCCTCGGCGCTGTCATGTGCGAAATGCCTGTCGATATCCGCGCGGTGCGCCTGCATTTCGGGTGGCTGTTCCGGCAAGGCCTCGTACGGGACCATTGCATCGGCTACGCTGTCTCCATCGGCGGCAAGGGCCGATAGCAGCGCATCGACATCGTCACTTCGGGCATAGTGCGTCGCAATCCCGGCATGAAGACAGTCCGCTGCCTTCAGCCGCGCCCCCGTCAGGCCCAGCCAGGTTCCCATTTCCCCATCCAACCGCGCCAGCGCATGCGTTCCGCCCACATCGGGGATCAGGCCGATGCCCGTCTCCGGCATGGCGAACAGCGTCTTCTCCGTAGCCACCCGATAGGGCGCGTGAATCGACAGGCCCACACCGCCGCCCATGGTGATGCCATCGATAACCGCGACATAGGGCTTCGAATAGGTGCCGATGCGGTGGTTCATGCGATATTCGTCGGCGAAGAAATCCTCCCATTCGGTGGACCCCGCCTTGCCGGCCTCGTGCAGACCGACGACATCGCCGCCCGCACAAAACGCCTTTTCGCCAGCACCGACGATGGCGACGACGCCCACGCTGTCGTCGTCCGCCCACGCGCCCAATTGTTCGTAGATCGCCAAGCACATCCCGCGGTTCAGCGCGTTGAGCGCCGCCGGGCGGTTAAGCGTGATGAGACCCAGGCGGCCTTTCTGTTCGAACAGGACGGACTCGGTCATTTGCGCTCCACTAGTTTCGGGTTCGGCAGGTCGCGCGGTGCGCTGGTGGTGGACAGGCGGGCAAGCAGCTTGCCGTCTTCGTTTTTCAGGTCGGCTTCCATGAACGCGATGGCACGCCCGAATTTCAGACAGCGCCCTTCGGCATATAGCTTTCCCGTTTGTGCAGCGGCAAAGAAGCTGACCTTCATCTCCAGCGTGGGTACGAAAATCTTGCGCTTGGAAAAAACGATGGCCGCATAGGCCGCCGCATCGTCCAGCATCGCCGCGACGATCCCGCCCTGAACCGTGCCGTTCGGATTGCACAGTTCCGGCCCGACCGTGAAGCCCATCCTGACCGTGCCCGCATCCTGGTCGACATCCAGAACCTCGGTATTGAGAAAGGCGGCGGTGGGCGGCGCAAAGCGGTTGATACGCTCCCGCACTTCATCGTTCGACATGACCATGGATCAGGTAATAGCAAGCGCGGCACCGTGGTGAAAGCCGCACTTTTTACCGGAGGAGCGGCAATATCCATATATGAAAAGGGCCGCTCCCGAAGGAACGGCCCAATTCAATACCTTCCCGAAGGGAAAGTTATCTATGCCTTGCGACGGCGCGCAATGCCCAGACCGGCAAGACCGAAGCCCAGCAGACCCAGTGCGGCAGGTGCCGGCACGTCTACGGGAGGCTCAATGTTCTCCGGAATGTCCAGGGCGAAGAAGTTGACCGTGTAGTCAAGCGCCGTGGAAGCGTCGAACGAGATGAGGAAACTGTCGTCAACGCCGTTCAGGACGGACGTGTCAAACGACAGGCGGCGTGTCAGTTCGGGAAAGCCCTCATCAGGATTGACGAAGTCGGCGCTGGTGAAGCTATCCTGTGTGACGCCGTTGACCGACAACGCGACCGTGCGCGGATTGCCGTCCGCAAACAGAATCTCGAAATCGATCGTGCCCGTCGAGTCAGCAGATGCGAGTGCGCTGGCTGCACCGTCGCCAATCGCGTATTCGACAAACACCGTGTAGGCGACATCGGCCTGCGCGGACATGTCAAGCTGACCGGTGTTCGCACTTACGCGTGCAACATTGGCCTGCGCGGCACTGGTGTTCGAATCGATCTGAAGTGCAACCGTGCGCTGA
The DNA here is from genome assembly GCA_049650205.1 of Pacificimonas sp. Classification (GTDB taxonomy): domain Bacteria; phylum Pseudomonadota; class Alphaproteobacteria; order Sphingomonadales; family Sphingomonadaceae; genus Pacificimonas. The sequence continues at coordinate 2,196 of JBARZR010000028.1, forward strand.
AAACCGTTGGGGTTCACAGTGTTGGCGCCCGAAACGATAAACCCGATGTTGCTGGACAGTTCATTCTGACCCGAGCTGTTCACGGTCGTCGCGCCGCCCGAAACTGGCGTGGTGAAATCATCGAGGTCGATTGTGACTGCCGAAGCGGAACCGGCGATAGTGGCGGCGGCAACTGCGGCTGCCAGGATATTGGTGGTATTCATGATGCTACTCCTAAACGAAACTGTTAATTGAACGCGACTGGCGTCCCCCGTTGTCATCCATGCAGACCCCATGCCAGATCGAGTTTTTTCTTGTTTTTCCGAACGCTATAGGAATCTGCATTTTCGATACGAACAAAAGTGTAAAGTCTGCCGACACCTAAGCCCTTTGTGTCCGGCGCAAGCCGACGAGCCCAAGGCCAAGTCCGAACAGAGCCAGCGCGGCCGGGGCCGGAACGGCGAATTCGGCATTCAGGATCTCGATACGATAGTCGCTTCCCGCGCCGGAATTGATCACCAGGCTCAGCGTGTCGGTCATACCATTGTCGAGCAGGGCGGCGCTATAGCTCAGCTGGGTCAGGAGGGTACCGCCCGACCCCACCGACTGCGTCACGATCTGCGTATCGGCAAGTTCGCCATTCACGAACAGCGACAGCGTGCGCGGCGCATCGGCGAAAACCGTGCGGATGTTGAGCGTCGAGCGGGCCGCCGCCGATCCGCCGACGGACGCCAGCGCGTCGTCGAGAGACGTACCGACATCGTAAGTCAGCGTGATACGCGAACGCACCTGCGACTGGTTGTCGATCTGAAGCTCACCGTCCGCGATGCGGATATCCGCGTTGTTCGCGCCACCGGGGCTGCCATTGGCCACGATCTCGAACGTCGCGTTCCGCACGTTCCCGTTCGTCAGTGTGGCGGTCGTCGTCGCGGAGTCCGTACCGCTCAGGATCACGGGCGCGCCCGGTCCGCCAGGATTGGTCGCATCGAATCCCGTGTTGAACGGATCGATCTCGACGATGATCGCCTGGGCCGAGGTTGCAACGCCGAACAGCGCCGATGCGGCGGTAGCGAGAACGAGTGGACGCAACATTACAGGATACCTTTCAACATGCGCATGACGCGCGCCATGAAACCCTATGCAAGTTTCGGTCCAAATCGAGCATCGGTCGCGAGTTCAAAGCCATAGCTAGTAACGCGGCTGAAACTCGTTACGAAAGTGTAAACTCCACCGACATCAATTCAGATCAATGAGCGCCCCGGCAGCTTTGCCAGGCAGCGCTCAACACCACCCCCGCGCCCGCATGCCGCCTTGCCGCCGCCCCCGCCAGCGGCTACCTGCGCGTCCATGACATCGACGCCCCTCTCCCGCATCCGCAACTTCTCGATCATCGCGCATATCGATCATGGCAAGTCCACGCTCGCCGACCGCCTGATTCAGCAGACCGGCGGCCTCACCGCGCGCGAAATGTCGGAGCAGCTGCTCGACAATATGGATATCGAGCGCGAGCGCGGCATCACCATCAAGGCGCAGACCGTCAGGCTCTCTTATACGGCGCAGGACGGCGAGACCTATCAGCTCAACCTGATGGACACGCCCGGCCATGTCGATTTCGCTTATGAGGTCAGCCGCAGTCTGGCGGCGTGCGAGGGCGCGCTCCTCGTCGTCGACGCGGCCCAGGGCGTGGAGGCGCAGACGCTCGCCAACGTCTATCAATCCATCGAGCACGACCACGAGATCGTCCCCGTCATCAACAAGGTCGACCTCCCCGCCGCCGATGTCGACAAGGTGAAGGCCGAGATCGAGGACATCGTCGGCCTCCCCGCGGATGACGCCGTCCTCACCAGCGCCAAGACCGGGCTTGGTATCGAGGACGTGCTGGAGGCCGTCGTCAAACGCATCCCGCCCCCCACCGGCGACGCCGACGCGCCGCTAAAGGCCATGCTCGTCGACTCATGGTACGACCCCTATCTCGGCGTCGTCATTCTCGTGCGCATCGTCGAGGGCACGCTGAGAAAGGGCCAGCAGGTCCGCTTCATGCAGACGGACGAGACCCACCTGATCGACCGCGTCGGCTGTTTCACGCCGAAACGCGTCGAAACGACCGAGCTCAACGTCGGCGAGATCGGCTTCATCACCGCCCAGATCAAGGAGGTCGCCGAAACCCGCGTCGGCGACACCATCACCAGCGCGAAGAACGGCACCGCAACACCCCTCCCCGGCTTCAAGGAAGTCCAGCCCGTCGTCTTCTGCGGCATGTTCCCCATCGACGCGGCGGATTTCGAGAAGCTGCGCGACAGCCTCGGCAAGCTCCGCCTCAACGACGCCTCCTTCCAGTGGGAAACCGAATCCTCCGCCGCCCTCGGCTTCGGCTTCCGCTGCGGCTTCCTCGGCCTCCTACACCTCGAGATCATTCAGGAGCGGCTGACCCGCGAATACGACCTCGACCTCATCACCACCGCGCCCAGCGTCGTCTACAAGGTCCACATGACCAATGGCGAGCTGAAGGAGCTGCACAATCCCGCCGACATGCCCGACCCCGCCCATGTGTCGCATATGGAGGAGCCCTGGATCGAGGCCGTCATCTATGTCCCCGACGATTATCTGGGCAGCATCCTGAAACTCTGCCAGGACCGGCGCGGCATCCAGAAGAACCTGACCTATGTCGGCGGCCGCGCGCAGATCACCTACGAACTGCCGCTGAACGAAGTCGTCTTCGATTTCTACGACCGCCTGAAAAGCATCTCCAGAGGCTATGCCAGCTTCGACTACCACCAGATCGGCTATCGCGAGGGCGACCTCGTCAAGATGAACATCCTCGTCAACGCCGAACCCGTCGACGCCCTAAGCATGGTCGTCCACCGCAACGTCGCCGAGTCACGCGGCCGCGGCCTGTGCGAGCGCCTGAAGGACCTGATCCCCAGACACCTCTTCAAAATCCCCATCCAGGCGGCCATCGGCGGCAAAGTCATCGCCCGCGAAACCATCAGCGCCATGCGAAAGGACGTGACCGCAAAATGCTATGGCGGCGACATCAGCCGCAAGAAGAAGCTGCTGGAAAAACAGAAAAAGGGTAAGGCGAAGATGCGGCAGTACGGCAATGTGGACATCCCGCAGGAGGCGTTCATCGCGGCGCTCAGGATGGGGGAGGAGTGATTCTTGACCGAACTAGACCAGTCAAAGATCAGCAAAGGACATTGTCCACATTGTGGTCCTCAGAGGTTTGCAGACATAGTTGGCGAAATTCGGGGACACTATACTTTATTCCTTGCTAACCTCGATCCACCCGCGACATCCCCAGCCCTCGGCAACCATGCCACGACGCGCTAATCCCGCCCCATGCTAACCGTCTACTACAACTCCGCCTGCCCGGTCTGCAAAGCCGGGATCGAGGATCAGCAGGCGCGCATGATCAGGCGCGACGTGCGCGGGAATGCGGAGTGGGTGGACATCGCCTGCAATGCCGATGTGATCGCGCCGCTGGGGCTGGAGGTCGAGGCGGTGCGGCATAGCCTGCATGTCGTGGAGGACGGGCGGATGCGTATCGGCGCGGATGCGTTTCTGGCGCTGGCGCGCGTCACGCCGGGGCAGCGGTGGCTGGTGCCGCTGCTTGGGAACCCGGTCATGCTGCCGCTAACGCGCTTCGCCTATGATCGTTTCGCGGACCTGCTCTACTGGTGGAACCGGCGGCGGGGGCGCTGGTAGGGCGGCAAGACCCGCGATCGACCCTGGCGGTTTCGGCTCGGCAGACACGCCTCACCGATCCTTCTGTCCTACATCCCCTGCAATCCCTTACTCTGCCCGGCGCACCGGACCATGACGCACGGTTGCGGTGAACCGCCGGAAAGGAAGGGGTCATGATGAAAGACACAGGTGACCATAGGACGAGTGCGCGCACCCACCCCCCGTGAAATGTCGCGGGGTGATGGAAATTGGCGTGACCCCGTGTGAACCTGCCGTGCCTGTCATCGCGTTCCCGTGCGAAACGCGTGTGACCCCTGTTAACCGCGCACGTGAAAATGCGTGTGACCCGCGTGAACCGCGCACGTGAAAATGCGTGTGAACCCTCCCGCATGAAACCTTTTCGCTCCGGATGCGTAACTTTGGATAATATCGCATCGCCGCCACCGCGCCGCGAGCCTTTCGTGCGCCTGGAATATTTGACTTAAGTGTCGGTAAAATTTACACTTTTTTAGCGCACATCAGATTCCGACCCACCAAAACCCCCGCATTTTCGCCAGATTTCGTTTCTGGCACGAAACCTGCTTGGCCTCTGGCGTCGTTAACTTTTTAATTCCCTGACGACAGAAAGGTTTTTCAATATGCGCATGTCCCTATCCACTTCGCTGATCGCCGGAGCCGCGCTTTCGCTCGCCTCCGCCGCGTCCGCAAACCATATCGACTTCATCCAGGATGACAGCGATCCGTCAAACGGCCTTACCAACGCCATCTTCTCCGTTTCCAGCAACAACAACACGCCTGTCACCGACACGCAGATTGGCGAGGGTGCGGACATTCTCGGCGGCACGCGCACCGTGACCGTCCGGCGCGACGACGGATTCGGCGGCTCGATCACCGCGACGAAGGCGGCGGGAACCGACTTTATCGCCGTGCGCAATGACACCGTCGCGGCGGGCATCCTGACGCTCGATTATCTCGATTTCGAGGATCTGGACTTCGCCTCGCGGTGGGACAGCGTCGTCGTCAACATCGACCGGCTGTTCCAGTCCACCGGCGTCGGTGATGCGGAGGTGACGATCGGTGTTCGCTTCTTCAACGGCATGACGTCCGAAATCGTTTTCGCCGACCGGCTGGAGGCGAGCCTCAACCCCGGTGACCAGGACGTGATTTTCCGCTTCTCGGAGTATAGCGATATCGATTTCACGTCCATCGATGGGGTCAGCGTCGTGTTCGATACGAACATCATCGGCACGGATTTCGACATCGGTTCCATCACGCGGGAGCTGGTCGACGCCGCGCCGGTCCCTGCTCCGGCGGCCTTCGCCCTGTTCGGCCTCGGCCTGATCGGAGCGGGCGCGCTGCGCCGCAAGCGCCGCTAGCCGGATAGAGCGTCACGCAAGCAATAGGGCGGCGCTTTGGCACGAAGCGCCGCCCTATTTGTAATCTCGTTCGGTAACACCTATGTAGGCGTCAGCATATTGTCGCAGAATGACGGCCTTTGGCGCTTTCGCGGCCCCACTTCCTTCTTTCGCTACCTGACGCTCCCGCACCGCCGATGTTGGCACGGACGGGTTACATACCGAACTAAGGAATAGATTATGCCAATAGGCACCGTAAAATTCTTCAACGCCGACAAGGGTTATGGCTTCATTGCACCGGAAGACGGCGGCGGCGACGCCTTCGTCCACATCACGGCCGTCCAGGCCGCCGGCATGATGACGCTGGATAAGGACCAGAAGGTCTCCTACGACCTGGAGGAGGACCGCCGCGGCAAGACCAGCGCGGTCAACCTGCAGCAGGCCTAGGCCTTCCGCAGATTTGAAAGGGCGGTCCGCAGCGATGCGGGCCGCCCTTTTCATGTTTTCGGGGGTAGTCTTCCCCTTGCAAGCCCGCTACACGCCCCGCTTGCAATGAAGTGCGGAGCGGTGGCCGAGTGGTCGAAGGCGCACGCCTGGAAAGTGTGTAAAGGGTAACCCCCTTTCGTGGGTTCGAATCCCACCCGCTCCGCCATTTCGCTGCATCGGGGAAGGGGATGTCCTGACATGAGCGTAGCGGACGAGGTAAGGGAGGCGGCGGCAGTCGTATTCGCCTGTCCGCTCGATGTCGCGAGCGCCATCGCCGCCAAGAGCCGGGATGGTAATTTTCTGCGTGACAGTGTGATCCTGCGCCAGGGTGAGCGCGCCGCCGACAGCTACATGATCTATACGGGCCGTGCCCAGGCCGTCGCCTTTAGTGCCAGCGGGCATAGCACCCTCCTCGCCGAATATGATGTCGGCGATCTCTTCGGTGCCCTCCCCGGCGAAACCGACACCGAGAACGAGGCCGAAATCGTCGCTGCCGAGGATGTCCGCACGCTCATCTTTCGCGCGCTCGACCTTCTCGCGCTGGCGGAACGCCACGCCGCCGTCGGCCTGACGCTGTCGAAGGCGCTTGTCCGCCGCCTGCGGAAAACATCGCGCCGCATGGTGGCGCAGGTCACGCTGTCCGCGGCGGGCCGTGTCCATGCGGAGCTTCTCCGCCTCGGCAACGCTTCGCAGGAGAGCATGACCATCCGCCCCGCCCCGGTGATGACAACACTTGCCGCGCGCCTCTCCACCACGCGCGAGACGGTGTCCCGGACGGTCAGCGCACTCGAACGGCGCGGTATTGTCCGGCGTGAGGATGGCGCACTTGTCATCGCCGCACCATCACGGCTTGAAAGCATGGTCGTTTAGGCTCGGAAGCTAGATTTCGCCGTGCAGCGAAAACAGTTCGACGGGCTCGTCGCCATCGCCATGGTCCAGTTCACCCATCAGTTCCGGACGCACCGCACCCGTCCGGGCCGCTAGCGCATTGGCGAAATAGCCACTGGCATACACCGCACCGGCGGGAACGGCGTTCAGCATCCGCATCGGCAAACCGGCTTCGCCGCCGATCAGGACGTCATGCCCGCCAAAGGGATCCGGGCGCAGTGTCAGCACCGCATAATGCGCCGCCACGCGCACCTGCGCCGCGTCGGGAACGACCGCCAATATACGCTGCATGGCATGAAAGGCGGAAAGCGGGCTCGCATAGGCCAGCGTCAGCGAGCGGCCATGCCAGCGCGGCGGAAACAGCGCCGTCTCCAGCCCGTTCAGCTGCTGCGCCAGCGCCGACATGCCGAGCAGCGCGGCGATATTCTCGTCCGTTCCGAAATCAATCTCCGCCATCGCGGCCAGCCGCTCCGGAACGATCCGCGCTGCGGCGTCGGCACGAGGACTGGCGGCGATATCCAGAATATGTTGTGGTCGCCCGCTGCTGCGCCAGACTTCGCCAAGCATTCCGGTCAGGCCATCGTCGCCCTCGCCGCGCATCACGAGCAGCTGGCAGGCCGCCGCCTGCATCGTGCCTGCATTGCGCGCCGCGAGGCCCATGGCAATCTCCCCGGCCAGCTCGACACCCGCCAGATGGCCGGCACCTTCCGCCGGAACATCCAGCGGCATGACGGTCGCCGCCGCCGCGATCAAGGCATCGAATCGCGCCTCCCACAACGGACCGGCGGGCGACACCGACTGCGCGCGGAATGTCGGCACCCCGCCCGGCAGCACGACATGCAACGCCCCGCCTGCCGCCATCAGCGCCTCGGCGACAATGATGTCGGACCCCGCCGCCAGCGCGCCGTAACCAAAGCGCGCGCCGCTTTCCGTTACGGCCGCCCTGATCTGTTCGTGCGCAGCCTCGTCGTTCGCGGCAATCGCCATATGTCCCGCGAAATGCAGACTGGCGGGCGGCCGAAGATCATCCAGCCAGTCGTCGCCCAGATCGAGCGCGGCCAGGATCAGCGCAAACTGCTTCAGCGTCGTCGCATGGTCTTCCCAGGCTTCGGGGGCCAGCGCGATGGCGGCTTCCAGGCATGCGCGCGCCTCGCCGATCTTCTCCAGCAGCAAGAGGGCCTCAGCCCGCGTCGCCTCGGTGTAATAGGGCGTATCCGGCTCTGTCGCCGGATCGTCGAGCCGCTCCAGCGTCAGTTCCGCCAGCCGCGCCGCCCGCTTCCGGTCGCCGCCAAGCAGCGACAGCGTCGCCGCATTGATCAGCGGATAGGTGGCGTTGTGCAGCTCAGCTGCCTTCGCGTACATGTCCGCACTGGCCAGAAAGCCACGGCGGCGCGTTTCTCCATCGGCACCCCGCGCGCGGTCCTTCAGCATCCGGCCATGCAACGTCAGGACGGCGGGGTCGTCCATAACTCTGTCGTAGCCCGCCGCCTGAAACATCCCCCACGCCCGGACGTTCGCACCCGCACGCAACAGTGCCAGCAATTCACCTGTGCTGGGTTTCATCGAAGCAACTCCAAATTCATTCCTTGCCGCGCGGTTCGATCAGTTGTGGCCATGATCGGGTGGAGGATTGTTGATGTCCGGATCCAGCGACATTGGGATCCATGTTTCCGCACCATTCATGCGAAATTCCATATTCAGGCAATATGGGTGTTTGGCCCCCTCACCATCTGGCAGCTTGTTGAATTTCGCCGCAAACCGTAAAAACCGTATGGCTTTCCCGGGCGGAAAATCAGATTTCGGATGATAGGGGCCAGCCAGGCTTTCGGCATATTCCAGCTTGCCGTAGAATTTCCGGTCTGCCTTGTTCTTCAGAACCACGCCTGCGAACTCTTGCGAATATCGCCACTCGAATTTCTCAAAAAGTTCAATGACAACATAGCTGTTCTTGCGAATGTCGAAATCGACCGGTTCGCCTTTTACTGGCTCGGCCTCAGGTCTTGACGCCAGGTCGAAGCCATTGGCGCAGTCACCCTCCACCGCAACCCTGGCTTCATGATAGCGCAGGGCGAACCGGTCGCTGGACCCGTCGGGAACTAAGCAGAGATAAACGAGATGTCCGGGCTCGCGGTTCAACGGCGATTTCTTCTTTAGGTTTCGCTGACAGATCAGCCCGTCGGTTTGTCCGTGGTTCTCTTGTTTCCTCATGTCTTCACTACTCATTGGTCTTCCCCTCTTCCTGTATTTTGAAGTCGTTCGATGCGAGCCAGCATACTCCGCCAGTCCTCGTTCTGAGGGTCGGCGTCCACCAGTTCCAGAAACACAGTCCGCGCCTGCCGGGCGAAGGTTCGCGCCCGAGCCGTGTCGCTGGCCTTGATGGCAAGTTCGGCGGCGGACAACAGTGCCCGCCCGTAATTGTTCTGGATTTGCCGCTCCGACGGATTTGCGCGGTTCATCTCTCTCAGCAGATCGCGCTGCGCCTTCCGGTGCCTCGCGGCGAGATCCAGATCTCCTCTGGCGACATAAGCATCGGCCAGCCACGCATGGCGCAGGGAGAGGCTCAGACCGGGTCCAATGTCGTCGGGCTGCCGGGTCCGGTTCTTCTTCTCGATCTCAAGGCCCTGCAGGCAATATTCCAGGCTCTGGTCATCCTTCGCGCCGCTTTCCACGCCAAGCGCGCAAAGATTGCCGTTGGCATAGCCAAGTTCACGCTGAAACCTGACACTATCGGGATCCATCCGCGCCAGCTGCTCCGCGTAATCGAGGTAAGACATCCAAGGCGTTCGAGCCGTCTCGAAATCCTCTTGGTCGAAGGCGATCGCGCCAACCCAGAATTCGCTCTGCGCGTGGGCGAATATCCGTTCGGCATTTTCAGGTTCTTTTGCCAGAAGAGTCGCGGTTGTCCGCCGCGCCTCCGCAAATTTCTGGGCGGCAGCTTCCTCATCGCCCCGCGTCCGGTCGTCCTCACCCATGGCATGCAACAACCGCGCGCGGCGTTCCAGACTGTCGGCGGGCAGGCGCGCCAGATCCTGATCGTTGTAATAATCGATGGCGCGGTCGTTCACGCTGGTCAGCACGTCCAGGCGGCCCACACCCTTCAAGCGGTCGCGCAAATCGGTAAGCATGAACTCGACCAGCCCTTCCGCCTCGGTCCGTTGCCGTTCCGCATCAGCGCGGGCGGCGAGGGCGAACCATGTTGATGCGCCCAGCGCTAGCATCGCGGCGAAGGCAACCGCCGTGACGACCATCACGCGCCGCAATTTTCTCTGCGCGTCGCGCTGCACCAGCGCGTCGAGGCCGACGCCTGCCAGTCCCGCCACCACTTTTAGGAAACCCAGCTTACGGTTGTCGCTTTCCGGCCTCAGGTCCGCCGCGATCGGTTCGCGCCCGCCCACCGTAAGCGCAGGCGGAAAAGCGGCTTCGGGCGTTCCGTCCACCAGTGCCGCCAATATGGGCCGGTCCGGGTGCAATTCCCGGAACAGTTCGATCTCCCGCGCCACCCAGGGCGACCTGGCCGCTGCGGGCGAACAGAGAACGAGCAGATGGTCGGACCGGGTCAGCGCCGCCCGCACTTCCGCAGAGAGATCGCCTGCGACGGGAAGTTCCAGAAGGTCGCGAAATATGGGGGTCAGCCGCGCCGGAACCTCGCCCTGCGCGCCCTCCTGCCCCACCAGCCGCGACGGAATGCGGTAGGATTCGAGTTTGCGATGCAGCCACGCACCAATGTCGTCATCGCGGTGGCTATAGCTGATAAAGGCGCGGTAGCGGCCGCGCGCTGTCTGCCCCTCACTCACGCAACCCATCCCCGATGAAACAGTTGATCCATCTTAACCCGGGTGACTGGCAGAGGGGAGCCCGGCAGGCAAGGGGGTGAGGATAATGACCCTCGCCCGTGAAACCTCTTTCAGGCGAGAACCCTGCCGAGCACCGCGTCCAGCAGCGGTCTTCCCCTCGGCGTCAATCGGAAGCGCTTGTCGTCAAGGGTCAGCAGGCCGAGTTCGGAAAGCGCCACCAGCTGCTTTTCGTCCGTCACGTCACCCAGCGCGCATCCGGTAGTCCGGAAAAAGCGGGCCAGATCGATACCTTCCGACAGTCTCAGCCCCATCATCAGCGCTTCCAGGCCTTGCTCCCGGTTGTCGAGCGGGCTTTCCTCCACCAGCGCATGACCGTCCGCGGCGACACCGCGCAACCAGCGTTCCGGAAATCGTTCCCGGCGCGTCGCCTGCCCCCCGCGCCGACCATGCGCGCCCGGCCCCACACCGACATAGTCGCCATAGCGCCAGTAGGTCAGGTTATGCCGGCTCTCCGCCCCCGCCCGCGCATGGTTGGAGGTCTCATAGGCAGGCAGCCCCGCCGCAGCCGTTATCTCCTGCGTCATCAGGAACATATCGGTCGCCGGATCCTCCGCAGGCAATATCAGCTGCCCGCGCCGATGCCGCGCCGCGAACGGTGTGCCGGGTTCGATGGTCAGCTGGTAAAGCGACAGATGGTCGGTTCCGAACGACAGCGCCCGTTCCAGTTCGAACCGCCACGCCTGCTCGCTTTGCCCTTCGCGGGTATAGATCAGATCGAAGCTCACCCGGTCAAAATTCGCCTGCGCGATGTCGAGCGCCGCCAATCCTTCCGCAACGCTATGTTGCCGCCCCAGCGCTTTCAGGTCGGCATCGTCCAGCGCCTGCAGACCCAGCGAAACCCGGTTTACGCCCGCCGCCGCAAAGCCCGCGAACCGCGCCGCCTCCACACTATTCGGGTTCGCCTCCAGCGTGATTTCGATCTCCGGCGCCGGCGTCCACAGCTTCATCGCCTGCGCGATCACCGCCTCGACCGTTTCCGGTTGCATCAGCGACGGCGTCCCGCCGCCAAAGAAGATCGATCCTAGGGTCCGCCCCGGCGTCAGCGCCGCTTCATGCTCCAGTTCCTTTAGTAACGCCGCGCACCAGCCCTCTTCGGGCAATTTCGCGCGCACATGGCTATTGAAATCGCAATAGGGACATTTGGAAACGCAGAACGGCCAGTGGACGTACAGCGCCAGTGGCTCCGCCCCGGTCACTTTCCGAGGCAGGCGCGCACCAACTGATCGAACGCCGCCGCCCGGTGGCCGATCCGATGTTTGTGATCCGGGTCCATCTCCGCGAACGTCAACTCATCGCCCGTCCGCAGAAACACGGGATCATAACCAAAGCCCCGGTCGCCCCTTGGTGGCCAAACGATCCGCCCATGCACATGCCCCTCGAACGTCTCGACATGCCCGTCCGGCCAGGCCAGCGACAGCGCGCAGGTAAAATGCGCCGATGTATCGTCGCTGTCCGCTTCGGCCATTTTCTCATGCACCGTCCGCATGGCGTGGCCGAAATCCTTCTCCGCCCCGCCCCAGCGCGCCGAATAGATCCCTGGATCGCCGTCCAGCGCATGCACGCACAGCCCGCTGTCGTCGGCCAGCGCGGGCAACCCGCTCGCCCGCGCCGCTGCCAACGCCTTCAGTTCCGCATTGCCGGTAAAGGTCGCTTCCGTCTCTTCGGGTTCCGGCAGGTCAAGTTCCCCGGCCGACACCGCCTCCACCCCAAACGGCCCCAGCAGCGCGCCGATTTCCCGCACCTTGCCGGGATTGTGACTGGCGATCACCAGCCTGCCGGGGGCGAGTTTGCGGTGCTTATACATCTAGGCTGTCAATCAAAGTCCGTATCAGCATTTTTATTTCTGTTATTAGATTGTCTCTTGCCCTGCTTTCCCCGTTGGATATGGTTTTCTGCACGGCCACAGCGATAGGGATTATAGCGAACCCGATCATCCAGAATGAAGCTATAAAACCTGCTGTCGCAGCAGCAACTTCAGCATAACCAATTTTTATTTGGCCAGCCTGTTCATCGTTTAATGACGACACATAATTGAGAAGTGATATTTGCAATTTTTGCGATTCTGATCGGCTGAGTCGCGAGATGTCCGGAACCCGCGCGCAATGCCGGGTGAGCTCAGCGTAGTATCTCGCAATTTCAGAAAAACTTCGCCCCGGTCTCTCAGGAAACCAGCGAATCCATAAATTCCATTCACTATCGACGGGTCGAAACAAATTAGGACGCCTCGTCCGACTCGCTCCCGTCAGCCTCAATTAATTTCTGTTCCATTTGCATCCAAAGTTCGAGAATTTCGAGCTTATTCCTTAGGTATTTATGGTGTGAAATCATCTGAGTAATGACCACAAACGCCAAGGATATCCCTGAAATCACAAATATCATAGGGCTGGCGCGCGTCTCGATCACCGCGAAGGCATCAGGAAAATATTGCGCCATACCCGTCAATACCGAAAACAAGGATGCAAAAATCGCGGCCACAAGGGCAATGCGGGCAAACACACGAAAACTTGCCTCGCGTTCAGCGAGGCTGCGCATTTCATGAAGTCTGAGATAACGGTTTCGCCCAATATCGTGATCCGTCAACAGGTGCGGCTCATAGGATCGTAACTCACGCATGATTCATATCTAGACAGTTTACCCTTTCTTGCAAGTCATCTAGCCCTTCGCCGCCGTCAGCTGCGCCGCGAAAATCCCGTCGCAGCCGATGCGCGCAAGCCTAAGAAGCCGCAGCAGCATCTCCTCGTCGAACGGCGCCTGCTCGGCCGTGCCCTGCACCTCGATGATGCCGCCGCCGGGCACCATGACGAAGTTCGCGTCGGTGTCGGCGTTCGAATCCTCGTCATAATCCAGATCGCAGACGGCATCGCCCTGATAGACGCCGCAGGAAATCGCTGCGACCTGACCCGTGATCGGGTCTTCCATGTCCGGATTTTCCGCCATGATCCTGTCGACCGCCATGCGCAGCGCGACCCATGCGCCCGAAATGGAGGCCGTGCGCGTGCCGCCATCGGCTTGAACGACATCGCAGTCCAGCGTGATCTGCCGCTCGCCCAGTTTCTTCATGTCGACGACACCGCGCAGGGACCGCCCGATCAGGCGCTGGATCTCCTGCGTACGTCCCGACTGCTTGCCGCGCGCCGCTTCGCGGTTGCCGCGCGTGTGCGTCGCGCCGGGCAGCATGCCATATTCGCCCGTGACCCAGCCCTGCCCCTTGCCGCGCAGCCACGGCGGCAGCCGGTCCTCGACGCTCGCGGTACAAAGGACATGCGTGTCGCCGAACTTGACCATCACGGACCCGGCGGCGTGCTTCGTGTAGTTCGGAATGATTTCAATATCGCGCATCTGGTCTGGCGCGCGTCCGGATGGGCGCATGGTGGGAATCTCCTTTGGAATGTGCCGCCTGCTTACGCGCCCATCGCCGATGCCTTCAAGCGTTCAAACGCGGTAGCCGAAACTGCGCCGCCCGGGGGTCAGCGCCCGCTGCGCCGTTTCGGCGAATTCGCACAGCCGCGCCCGTGTTTCACGTGGGTCGATGATCTCCTCGACACCGAATTTCTCCGCCGTGCGAAACGGCGAGCGTACCGCATCCAGCCGCGCCTTGATCGCCTTGAGTTCCGCCTCCGGGTCGTCCGCCGCCTCCAAATCGGATTTGTACGCCGCCTCCAGCCCACCCTCGATGGGCAGGCTGCCCCAATCGCCCGACGGCCATGCCATGCGCCAGTGGAAGCGGCTGGCATTGGCATGCGCCGATCCCGCCATGCCATAGGCCTTGCGCAGCACCAGCGCGCACCAGGGCACACTCGCCTGATAGACGGCGGTCAGCGCGCGGCAGCCCCAGCGGATCGTCGCGTCCCGCTCCGCCTGCAGACCGATCATGAAGCCCGGATTGTCGACCATATGCACGACCGGCAGGTGAAAGGTCTCGGCCAGATCGACGAACCGCTCCACCTTCCGCGCCGTGTCAGCCGTCCACAGCCCGCCCAGCGCCATCGGATCGCTGGCGATGACGGCCACCGGATACCCGTCCAACCGCGCAAAGGCCGTCACAACCGCCTTGCCCCAGCGCGACCCCATCTCGAACAGTGAGTCCCTGTCGACGACCGCCTCCAAGATCGGGCGGATTTTATAGAGCGCACGCGGGTTGCGCGGGATCGCCTCGATCAACCAGTCCTCCGCCCGGTCCACAGGGTCCGTGGCAGGCGTCCGCTCCGGCAATTCATGCACGGAGGACGGCAGGTAGCTCAAGAATCGCTTCGCCTTGGCAAAGGCATCGGCTTCCGATTCCGCCACGTCGTCCACCGCGCCATTGGCCGCATGGATATGCGCCCCGCCCAGCTCTTCCTTGGTGCGCTGTTCGCCCGCGGCGGCCACCACCGGCGGTCCCGCCACGAACATCTGCGCCAGCCCCTCGACCAGCACGGAATAGTGCGACATCACCATTCGCCCCGCGCCCAGCCCCGCGACCGGACCCAGCCCCAGCGACACGACCGGCACCTCCGACAGATTGTCGACGATCACGTCCCAGCCGGGAATCTCCGGAATATAGGTATAGCCCATCTGCTCCAGGGTCCGCACCGACCCGCCGCCACCCGTCCCCTCGATCATGCGGATCAGAGGCATCCGGTATTCGCGCGCCAGCAGTTCCGCCTCGACCAGCTTCCGGTGGATCGCCGCGTCCGCCGCGCCGCCGCGCACGGTGAAATCGTCGGCGGTGACCACAGCGGGCCGCCCCTCCAGCTTCGCGCGTCCATAAAGAAAATTCGACGGCGTGAAGCTCTCGAGCTCGCCATCCTCGCCATACTGCCCGGCCCCGGCAATCTGCCCCAGCTCGTGCCACGTCCCCGCATCACAGATCGCATCCACTCGCGCCCGCGCGTGCATCCGGCCCGCCTTCGCCTGCCGCTCCAGCTTCTCCCTGCCGCCCATGCCCAGCGCCAGCGCCTTGCGCGCCGCCAGTTCGTCGACTTCTTTCTGCCATGTCATGTGCGGCGGGTTAGCACACTCGCCAGCGCGCGCACCCCTCCCTAGATGACCAATATATGAGTAGAATCGTCAGCATCCTCATCATCGCAGCCCTCGCCTGGGGCGGCTGGCAGCTCTTCCTTTACGCCGAGCGGGAAATGCCGGAGGAACTGCCCTGGACGCCGCTCGTGATCGCCGATCCGGTTGGCGCGTCGACCCAGCTGAAAATCTCGCAACTCGCTGGCGACAAGCCCGCCTGCCTCGCCCTGTTCGACGGCTCGGACCTCAGCGTGACGCCCATCGACGACCGCGAAACCGGCCCGAATTGCGGCTATGTCGACGCCGTGGCGCTCGACCAGATGACCAGCGCCTACGCCCCCGGCACCGTGCAGCTGTCCTGCCCGCTCGCCGCCGCCCTCGCCATCTGGGAAACCAATGTTGTCCAGCCCGCCGCGGAACGGACGCTGGGCAGCCCGGTCACGCAAATCGATAATTACGGTACCTACAGCTGCCGCCGCATGTACGGTGCCTCATCGGGCCGCTGGTCGAAACACGCCACGGCGGAGGCCATCGACATCGCCGGTTTCCGCACCGCCGACGGCCAGCGGATCAGCCTCGCGCGCGACTGGGGCACCGATTCGAATGCGGGGGCTTTCCTGGAAGAGATTCGCACGAAAGGCTGCGATGTCTTCGGAACCCTGCTCGGTCCCGACTACAACGCAGCCCATGCGGATCACTTCCACTTGCAGGCTACCGGCTACGGCACCTGCCGGTGACGTCTAGGCGTTCGTCGAGGGCGGCGCCTTCTTCTTGTCCTTTGGCTCAGGCATGAGTTCCGATGGCGTATCGCTGGCGGGATAGGTCTCTTCCAGCCCTTCCTCCAGCTGCGCCTCGTCCGTTTTGAGGTCGTCCGGAACATGATCCGCATCCTGGGTGGGGCGCATCTTGGACGGCGTCGTCGGCGGGGTTTTCGCTTTGTCGGTCATAGTCGGTCTCCTCGGTCTTTTCCTGCCAACGAAGCTCGCGCGCCGCCGTTCCTCTTGCATCCGCTGTTATACTCTACTAACTCACCTATGAGGAGACGATCATGGCGAAGAAAAGCAAAGCCGAAAAACTCGATAAGGCCCGCCGCAAGATGGAGAAGGCCGAACGCAGGATGCAGGAGGCGGCGCGCGAACTCGAGGACGCGGAGCAAGCCAAGGCTGGGAACAGCAGGCCCGACCGTGACATCGTCGCGCTCGAACAGGAAACCACCATCACCCTGCCACCGGAACTCGCCGAGCGCCTGAAATCAACCGGCAAGGGCTGGCAGCAAAAGGCCGAGGCCGCCCTCGCCCTCTGGCTCGACGAAGCCAGCCTCGCGCTCCGCCGCGACGGCGTGACCGGCCTCTCGGAAACCATGAAGTCCAAGGCCGAAACCGCGAAGGCGGCCGCCCGCTCCGGCACGGTTGAAAGCAATGTCGAGAACCTGATGAGATCGGCCATGAACACGGTTGGCCGCGACATCGCCCAGGCGGCGTTGGGAGCTGCCTTCGCCGCGTTCGGAAATCCGGCGCGCGAAAAGCCTTCGGACCCCGAAACCGATTCCGGGCCTCAGTCCCCGTCCGATACCGCACCCGAAACGCCCCCCGCGGACAAGCCCCGGCCAGCATCTGCGAAACCATCCCCAAGGCGAAAGCCCACGTCCAGCCGCCGGTCGTCCGCCAAACGCGTACCAGCCGGGAAAGGGAAAGTGAAGACGCCTTGAGAGCGCACTCCATGCCTTGGATAGGGAAGAAAACGACCTCGCGGCGCTCAGGGATCGATCAGGGTTCGAACGACAGATCCGGAAATCATGCAGCCGTTTATCCTTCGCGCCCACCGAATGAAGGCTTCATTTCGGAAATGGTGCCCCGCGAAAACGGCGACTGGATTTCAACGACGGCGATAACCGGCGCGTCATTCAGTCCGCCGCACACCTGACATAGGTCCGTGAAGGCTCCGATCGGCCGGGTCTGTAGCGTATTGTGCCGTCGGGATTGAGTGCCAGATAAATCGCACGCGTGAATTCCCCACCCCCCACGGTTTCCCGAAGCGTGATGGCGGCCTTGTTTCTTTCTACATTCACAGCGGTGATCGGCCCGCTGGTTTCGAAAAAGCGTACGCGTCGCGCCTCGATCGCCACATTCTGAAAGGCCGGGGCATAGTTGTAATCCTCGGCACAGGCCTTCTTGTCGAGGGCGAACAGACCCTGAAAGCGCGTCGGCACGGTTGGACCGGCAGCCGCGTCATCGTTGCCGGGATTTCGGGCGGAGCGGGCCTCCTGTGCGATTTCCCGCATAACCGGATCGAGCTCCTCAACGGGGCAATAGGCGTAGGTGCCGCTTTCGCCGTCCGAGAGGACGAAGCGGTCGGAGCCCGAAACCGTGACGGTGAACGTCTGCGTGCTGCGCTCGCCATCATATGTGTCGGCGCAATCGTTGGCGACATCATGGGCTTGCCCAGTGCTCGACAAAATCTCGATCCGGCAGTCTCTGGTCGCCGAGCCGCTCAAGCCTGTGCCGTCATACACCCGCAGTCCGGCGTTCGCGATCGAACCGCAGTCACCGCCCGCCGTGTAAATCCCTGTTCTCAACCCAAGCGGACCGGCCCCGCCGCCAGTGGCCTGCGTTCCGGTCGCGCTCGACCCATCACCGCCCGGGCGCGTTTGCGCTTCGGCGGCACGGCCCGAAATGGTCAGCTTCGTGATCGTGGGATAGTCGCTGGCCATTATGTTGCCGGCGGCATCGACCTGATCGCCCGTCCCGAACCACGCAACCGCGCGCTTACCCTTCAGTGTCGAAGGCAAGCCTTGCAGATCGGCCCAGTCGCTGCATTGCGACGCACGGCACAGCGCGGTTCCCGGTTCACCGCCAGCCGTGAACTCGAGATAACAATTGTCGCCGCAGATAAAGCCGGTGAGCGTGATCTTCCGCGGGGCGTCTTCGCCCACAGGCGCTTCGGCGGTTGGGAGCCCGGGATCATCCACTGCTGGCGACGGTGCGTCGTTGCCGGCGACGTTCCGCGGATCGGCACTTGGCTCGGAACAGGCCGCAGCTGCGATCGCGAGCGGAAGTCCCAGAAGTCGGACAGCGTTCATAAGGGCACCCACGTTCGTTTACCGCCTGCTTGGCCGGTCCCTATGCTATTCCGGAGCGACTTTGAACCGCCGATTTCCGCGTTCGTCAGCTTGCCGGTTTCCAGCGGCAACTGGCGGGCGGCAACGTTCCAGGGCGGCGCCTGACGCATTATGATCCTGAAGGTGGCCCCACACCGCCGCGCCCTCACACTTGCCCCCGCGCCCGTTTCCGCGCAGCATCGCCGCCATGGGCATCATCGAACTTCTCGGCCTCGCGGGCAGCGTCAGCCTGCTGTCGGGCTGGCGGCTCTATCTGACGGTCTTCGTCACCGGCCTCGCCATGCGCTTCGGCTGGCTCGCGCTCCCCGAAAATCTCGCCGCGCTCGACGTCCTCGCCAACCCCTGGGTGCTCGGCGTCGCCGCGCTCGGCGCGGTGGCGGAATTCTTCGCCGACAAGGTCGCCTGGCTTGACAGCATCTGGGATGGCCTCCACGGCATCATCCGCCCGCTCGGCGGCGCGCTCCTCGCGCTCGCCGTCGTCGATGCGGGCGATCCCGCCTGGCAGGTCGTCGCCTTTCTCCTCGGCGGCGGCGCGGCTTTCGCCAGCCACAGCGCGAAGGCAGGCACCCGCGCCGCCGTCAACATCAGCCCCGAACCCGTCTCGAACATGGTCGTGTCGACGGGCGAAGACATCGCCGCCGGCGGTCTCCTGATCCTCGCCCTGACAAACCCCGTCGCCGCCGCCATCATCGCCGCCGCGATGGTCGCGTTTACCATATGGGCGCTGTGGAAGACCTCCCGCTGGTTCCGCCGGAAACTCGACATACCCCGATAACTTTCCTTCTCTTGCAGGGAGGGGGGCGCTTCACCCCGCCTTCGCCGCCCGCCGCTTGCGGTTGCGCGCCGTGCGCTTGTTCTGCGCTTCGGCGTCGGCCTCCAGCGGATTGACCAGCTTTTCATACAGCCCGAACAGATGCTCCACCCGCTCCCGGTCGCTTTGGAAGGCCTTGCGCCGGTAAAGCCGGTCCACCGCCACATCCAGCGCCCGGTGCGCCGTCCTCAGATTGGCGGGCATGGTGTCGGGATCATAAAGATCGGCCAGGCTCGACGTCGGCCACGCCGCCCGCGCGTCGAGCACGGCCTGCGCCAGCGTTTCGATCTTCGCCTTCTGCGCGTCGGAAGCGTCGGGCCAGGGGAAGGTGTTGTAGACTAAGCGGTTCGAATACCTGAAATCACTCTTGAGGCGTCCTCCGACATGGGCGAGCCAAGACATATGTGAAGCACTGGTGATTATCGCGAAGTCAAATTTCGAGGCGTTTTCCCTAATTCTAACAAGGTTGCTAGGAATTACGGGAGGCTCAAGCCAGCCTACTGGTACATAGTCACGACGCTCGGAACTCACCTCCGGCACCACTAAAAAACTTGATTCCGGAATTGTGGTGAACGCAAATTCTGCGGGATAATCCGCTAGTGACCTAGTGACTGCCCTTTTACTGTCTAAACGAAATGCTGAAACCCCCGCCAATCGCTCTTTCGCACCCCTCTCTCGTCTCAATTTTGGTGGAGCGCTTTGAAGTGCCAATATCCATCGATCACCTCCATTGATATACTCTTTGGAGCCTACATAGGGTCGAACAAACGTGCCTAATTTTGGGTGCTGATCCACAAAATCCTGACGTTCTGAACTTTCAAGAATTAGATGCCCACCATCAATAGGTTGAGAGCCATAACGCAAGGGTCCAGGGCCGCTGAGCGGGCTACCACTTCCGCATATAACAATATGACGATCAGATAAACTATCTGCACCCGTCAAATAAGCGCTCAGCGCAACATGCTCACTCTCATCCGGCTCCCCATTCACCCGCTCATAACTGAACAGCCGCTTCTCCTTCGGCTCGTAATCCCGGTGCGTCAGGCCGACGATCACGACATGCACATGCGCCTTGCCGCGCGCGTCCGATCCCCAGGCGAAGGTGCGGTGGGCGAAGGCGATTTCCAAGCCGTGGCGTTCGAACAGCACGGGCCATAGCTGCGCCACCTGCTCGCCCTGCGTGATGCTGTTGGTGGAGACGAAGGCGATGCGCGCCGGTCCCCTGTCGATATAGGCCCCGGCCTTCAGGAACCACGCCGCGACGAAATCCAGCGTCCCGCCCGATTTGCCCAGATCGGCCAGATCGCGCACCTGCTGGCGCTGTTCCTTCGACTGGTATTTCGCGCCCACGAACGGCGGGTTGCCCATCACCGCGAAACAGTCCTCGTGCGGCAGCACCTCGTTCCAGTCCACGCTCAGCGCGTCGCCATGGACGATGGTGGCGCTGTCCGACAGCGGGATATCGGCGAAGACCTTGCCGTAAGTCCGGCCCAGGTCGATATTCGCCAGATGCTCCGTCATCCACATCGCCACCTCGGCGATATGGGCCGGGAATTCCTCCAGCTCGATGCCGTGAAACTGGTTCAGCCCGACGACGCTCAGCGCCTCCACGTCCATCATCAATGGCTGGTCCGGATCGAAAACCTGTTCCAGCGCCTCCTGCTCCAGCTTCCTCAGTTCCCGGTAGGTCACGACCAGGAAATTGCCGCAGCCGCAGGCCGGATCGATGAAGTTCAGCCCGCCCAGCTTCTCCTGAAACTCCAGCAGCGCCTTGCGCCGGCCGCCGTCCCGCCGCGCCTTCAATCGGTCCAGTTCCGCGCGCAGCTCGTCCAGAAACAGTGGCCCGATCAGCTTCATGATATTCGGCTCGGTGGTGTAATGCGCGCCCTTCCTGCGCCGCTCCTCCGCGTCCATGACGGACTGGAACAGCGAGCCGAAAATGGCCGGGCTGACCTTGCCCCAGTCGAACTTGCAGGCGGTCAGCAGATCGTCGCGCATCTTCGCATCGAACGGCGCGGTCCTCAGCGCGCTCGAAAACAGCTGCCCGTTCACATAGGGGAATTTCAGGAATTCCGGGTCGCCGCCGGTGATGCGGTCGTCCGGGCGCGTGTCCAGAACCTCGAACACCTTATTGAGGACGCGGCCCACATTGCCGCCGTCCGCGTCCGTCCGCTCCTCGATTAGGTAGAGGAAATCGTCCTTGGATTCGAAAATGCCGGTGTCGTCCGCGAACATGCAGAACAAGAGCCGCACCATCATCCGTTCCAGATCGATGCCCCTGTAATTCTTCGCCTCCAGCGCGTCGCGCACCGTCCCCAGCAGTTCCGCCGCCTTGATGTTGACCTCGGCCTGCTTGCCGTAATGCCGCCGCTCGACACCCAGCATGAAGGCGAAGCGCTCGACATGTTTGCTGAGCTGCGGCAGCGTGAAGTCGAATTCCGCCCGCGTTTCCAGCTCCAGCAGGCGGAACCGCTGGAAATCGCAGGCCAGGACGAAGCGCGGCACGTCCCTGTCCTTCAGGCCCAGCACATAATCCAGCGCCTGGCCCTGCGCCCTGAACAGGCTCTTCCCCGCGCTCTTCTGTTCCACCAGCATCACGCTCGGCCAGAACAGGTCGATGAAGCCGCGCCGGTTGGCGTCGATCATCTCGATCTTGCGTTCGAAGATCGCCACCTTCTTGCGGTCGATGCCGAACACCTGGAAGAACTCGTTGTAAAAGGTCTGCGTCTCGCCCTTTTCATAACGCGCGTCGGCCCAGCGTTCGGAAAACTCCCGCGCCCGCTGCCGAATTTCGTTCCACCCCAGACGCATGTTCAGTCCGCCCCGTTTTCAGAAGCTGGTCTCATGCGGCAGGTGGACATGTCGGCGCAAGGGGCGCGCGCCTTCCCAAGTCCCACTACTCCGCCGGTTCCGCCTGTGCCCCGCCATCCCGCTCGTCCAGCTGCCCGCGCAACCTGCGCGTGACGGACAGCGGCGAACTCGTGCCGCGGCAAAGGAGGTAGTAGAAGGCCGGAATGACGACCAGCGTCAGGAGCGTCGATATCCCCACGCCCCAGACCAGCACCGTCCCGATCGCGCCGCGCGCGCCCGCACCCGCTCCGGTCGCCAGCATCAGCGGCATCGCGCCCGCGACCGTCGCGATGCTGGTCATCAGCACGGGGCGCAGGCGGCGCTTGGCCGATTCCAGGA
>JBARZR010000029.1:0-1500 GCA_049650205.1 Pacificimonas sp.
TGGTCGGCAGTGTCGACATCGAGACCGTCCAGGCGGAGCCCCTGCCCGGTGACGAAATCGCTGCCGATATCGTGCTTGGTATCGAGTCCGCGCCGCCGCGCACCATCGCCGCGCAGCTGGCCTACGATACCGAGGACGGCATCCGGCTGGAGGGCAGCTGGCAGCACCGCAATCTGATCCGGCCGGAGGGCGCGGTCACAGCCGCCGCGATCCTCGGTAACGAGCAGCAGGCGCTTGGCCTCAGCCTGCGTCGTTCGAATTACAAGAAGCGCGACCGCACCATTGGCGGCGGGATTTTCTTCACGCTTGAAGACCGCGACGCGTTTTACCGGCGGGCCGTCGAACTGAACGCCTTTCTGGAACGCGAGACCAATCTGATCTGGCAGAAACGCTGGACCTATCAACTCGGCCCCGAACTGATCTTCAGCCAGGAACGCGACCGGTCGGCGACTGTCGGGCGGCGCGCACCCATTGAAGATTATGTCATCGGCGCGTTTCAGGGACGCCTGGGCTATGATGGCAGCGACGATCTTCTGAACCCCACGACCGGCTTTCGCATCAGCGGCCTCGCCAGTCCCGAAGTTTCGCTTCAGGGCGGCACGTTCGCCTATGCCCGGACAGAGATCGAGGCGAGCGCCTATCTGCCATTTGGCGCAGACGATGAATTCGTCCTCGCCGGCCGCGGCCTTGTCGGCAGCATTATCGGCGCGGGCCGGGAGAACATCGCCCCGTCGCGACGCCTCTATGCGGGCGGCGGCGGGTCGGTACGTGGTTTCGGCTTTCAGGACCTCGGGCCGCGGGATCCGGACGGCGACCCCCTGGGCGGGCGCAGCGTGGTGGAGGGCAGTCTCGAGGCCCGCTACCGCTTCGGCGATCTGGGCGCGGTGGCCTTCGCAGATGTCGGCCAGGTCTATTCCGGCAGCGACCCTGGCTTTCAGGATTTACGAGTCGGACTCGGCGTGGGTGCGCGCTATTTTACCAGTTTCGGTCCCGTCCGGGTCGATATCGCCACGCCGCTGGACCGCCGCCCAGGTGAATCGCGCGTGGCGCTCTATGTCAGCATCGGTCAGGCCTTCTGATGCAGGCCGCGAAGCGCATCTTCTCATGGACGGCGGGGCCGCTGGGCGGCGCGGTCATCCTGGTCGTTCTTGGGCTGCTCGCGCTCGACACGCAGCCGGGGCGCAAACTGGTCCTCAACCAGTTGACGGGAATCGCGCCCGACAGCGGCCTCCGGATCGACGCCAGCCGCATCGATGGGTCCGTCTATGGCCGCCTGACGATCCGCGACCTGCGCCTGCGCGATCCGGACGGCGTGTTCTTGACCAGCCCCGCCGTCATGCTGGACTGGACGCCCAGCGCCTTCATCTTCGGTGACCGGCTGGAGATCGCAGAGCTGGACGCCGCCTCGGGTACACTCATCCGCCTGCCTCGGCTGGTCCCCAGCGCCGAGCCCAGGCCGATGCTCCCGGAATTCGACATCGACATCGAGCGGCTTCGCAT
>JBARZR010000030.1:0-9428 GCA_049650205.1 Pacificimonas sp.
GTGCTCAGCTGGTGCGGCGGCGCGCTGGCGGAACAGCCCTACATCATCATTAGCCAGATCTGCACGATCTATTATTTCGCGCATTTCCTGATCATCATGCCGCTGGTATCGCGCACCGAAACGCCGCTGCCGCTTCCCGCCACGATTTCGGAAGCGGTGCTGGCCGGCGAAGCCTCGACGGGCGCGCCTGCGGGGATGACCGATACCGGGCCGCATGCCGTCCCCGAAGCGCAACCTGCTGAATAAGTGCCGGCCGAATAGGAAAGTTTAGAATATGGTACGCTGGATCGCCTACGCAGTTGGCTCCGTTTTCATCTTCGTCCTGATTCTGGGCGGGATCACGGGTCTTATGGAAACCTCGGAGAAGAGCGAGGGCGACCTGCTGATCGAGGAATATCACGCCTATAACAAGGATGCGGGCTGGTCCTGGGAAGGGCCCATGGGCCTCGGCGTCTTCGGCGGGTTCGACGAGCAGCAGCTGCAGCGCGGGTTTCAGGTCTATAAGGAAGTCTGCTCAAGCTGTCACAGCCTTAAGCGGGTCGCCTTCCGCAACCTGACCGAAATTGGTTTCAACGAGGCCGAAGCGAAGCAGATCGCCGCAGACTGGCAGATCGGCGTCCCGACGATCAATCCCGACACGGGCGAAAGCGATACGCGCACGGCGGAACTGGCGGACAACTTCCCTCTCGTTTATCCAAACGAGATCGCCGCCCGCGCCGCGAACAACAACGCCTATCCGCCCGACATGTCGCTGCTGGCGAAGGCCCGGCCCGACGGCCCGAACTATATCTATTCGCTGATCACCGGTTACGAGCCCGTGCCGGCAAGCTTTCCGGACGACGCGGTTCAGGAGGGCCTGAGTTACAATCCGCATTTCCACAGCCTGTGGATCGCCATGGTGCCGCAGCTGTCCGACGGTCAGGTCGATTACGCGGATGGCACGCCCGCCACGGTCGACCAGATGGGCAAGGATGTCAGCGCGTTCCTGTACTGGGCGGCGGAACCCAAGCTGGAGGAGCGCAAACGCGCCGGGATCGGCACGATCGTGTTCCTGATCGTCCTGACCAGCTTCGCCTATCTGACCTATCGCAAGGTCTGGGCGGACGTGAAGCACTAGGCCGGTCGGCAAGGTCAATGACGACAGGGGCGCTACCGAATATCGGTAGCGCCCCTTTTCATATCGGGAGGCTCTATGAAACTCGGCATCATCGGCGGAAGCGGTCTGTATGAACTGGATGCGCTGGAGGACCGCGAGTGGCGTCCGGTAACGACGCCTTGGGGCAATCCGTCCGACGATCTGCTGGCTGGGCGTATCGGCGAAATCGAGATCGTCTTTCTGCCCCGCCATGGACGCGGACATCGGCTGCTGCCGCATGAGATCAATTATCGCGCGAATATCGCCGCACTGAAGCTGGCGGGATGCACGGACGTGGTTTCCCTTGCGGCGTGCGGATCGTTTCGCGAGGATCTGCCGCCCGGACAGTTCGTACTGATCGACCAGATCGTCGATCGGACGCGGATGCGGAAACGGACGTTCTTTGGCGAGGGGATCACTGGCCATATCGCGCTGGCCGATCCGGTCTGCGGGCGCTTGCGCGGCCTATTGGGCGATGCCGCCAGTTCTGCGAAAATCGAGGTCGCTGATGGCGGCACTTACCTCGCTATGGAGGGGCCGCAGTTTTCGACGCGGGCGGAGTCGCGGCTTTACCGGCAAGCAGGGCTGGACGTGATCGGCATGACCGCCATGCCGGAGGCGGCGCTGGCGCGGGAAGCGGAGCTTTGTTATGCCAGCATCGCCATGGTCACCGACTGGGACAGCTGGCGCGATGATGACGGCGGCGCGGAAACCCGCGCTATAATGGCCGTCATGCAGGCAAATGTGGGCCGCGCCCGGAATCTGATGGCGGCGCTGGCGGCGGCGTTGCCCAATTCGCGCGACGCCTGCGCCGCAGGCTGCGACCGGGCCTTGACCGATGCCATCATCACGCCGCGCGACCTGTGGCCGCAAATGGCGGCGGAGAAGCTGCGCAGCGTCGCTGGCCGGGTGATGGGCCCATGACCGTCGACCTGAAGGCGCTGATCCGGACGATCCCCGATTATCCGAAAACGGGGATCCGTTTCCGCGATATTTCCACATTGCTGACCGACCCGGCGGGGTTCGCCGACGCGACCGAGCGCATGGCTTCCCGCGCGCCGCAGGATATCGACCTGGTCGCCGGGATCGAGGCGCGCGGCTTTCTGTTCGCGGGTGCAATCGCGCCGCGGCTGAGCGCGGGTGTCCTGATGATCCGCAAGGGCGGCAAGCTGCCCGGCCCGGCGCATGGTCTGGATTACGCGCTGGAATATGGCGACGACCGGCTGGAGGTGCATATGGACGCCTTTCCGCCGGGCGCGCGCATCCTGATCGTGGACGATCTGATCGCCACCGGCGGCACCGCGCTGGCGGCGACCAAACTGATCGAGCGCGTGGGCGGCCACGTCGCGGCGGCGAGTTTTCTCGTTGACCTGCCCGACCTCGGCGGCGCGCAGCGGCTTAGGGACAGCGGCCTGGAGGTCAGTACCCTAGTCGAATTCGGGGGCGAATAGGACATCCTCCCAAATTTGCCGCGAGCGCCGTTCAGCGCGCCGTCATCGGAAAGGCCTAGTCTGGCGGAATATCATCGAAAGGATGTTCACATGCTGAAAATAATTTCAACCTTCGCAATCTCGGCCGCGCTCGCGACCAGCGCCGCCGCGCAGGGCGAGCGGACTTGCATCAGCCCTGTGGAAAGCGAAGCCGTGATCGGCAATCTGTTGCCCGCGATCATGTCCCAATCCGCCAGACACTGCGCGCAGCAGCTTGGCGAGGGTGCGTTTCTGGCGCGTGAGGGTGAGCGCCTGGCCGCGGACCTGACACCGCATTCCCGCGCGTCATGGCCGGTGGCGAAGTCGGTCATGGAGAAAATCGGCGGCACCGCGCTGCCCGATAACGAAGCCATATTGGAGGCGGGCCGGGCGATCATCGCGGGCGGCATCGCCAACGGCCTGGACGCCCCCGCATGCGATACGGTCAGCCGCCTGACGGAGCAACTTGCACCGCTGCCAGCGGAGAATTTTACCGGCGTGTTCGCGCTGTTCCTGGAACTCGGAATCGCCGAGAACGCATCGGTACCGTTCAAGGTGTGCCGGGCGGAGGGCTGAAGCTCCCTTCGTCGCAACGAAAAGATCGAAGCCGTGCGGCGTCTACTCCGCGCCGTCGGTTTCGATCAGGAGCCAGGCGGGATCGTTGCTGCCGAGGTGGCGGCTGAAGGTCCAGACGTCGTGGGTTTCGGTCGCGTCGGTTTCGGAGCCGGCGACGATATCGCCCTTTTCGTCGCGGGTGACGGTGATGAGGTCGGCGTCGAACTGGACGGTGATTTCCGCCATCAGGCCGCGCAGCTCCGCGCCCAGGATGCGAGCGTCGGCGATGTTTTCCAGACGGTTGTCATAGGACATGGCATCGCCCTCCCGCGCGTCGATGGCGGCGGTGAAGTCCTCGTAGATATCGTCGGAAACAAGTTCTTTCAGCGCGGTCTTGTCGCCGGACCAGAAGGCTTCCAGCACCATGCGGTATGCAGCGCTCGCCCCCTCGACGAACGCGGCGGGATCGAACAGCGGATCGGCCTCGGCGATATCCTCGAGACCGCTGCGGGCGGTGTCGTTGAGATCTTCGGGCAGCACCAGCGGCGGACGGCTAAGCCCCTCCAGCGGGACGACGTTCGATGCTTGTGGCGGGGTATTGGCCTGCCGCGCGATCGGCTGCTGCGGCTCGGCGGATTCGTCGTGGCGGCCCAGCACGCTGAACAAGCGGAAGAGAATGAATCCGGCAAGCGCGGCCAGAACGACGATTTCAAGCAAGATGGCCTCCTTAGGCGCGAATAGCATGTCAGGCGCGGCAAGCCCCACAAATGGAGTCGCAATCTGCCCGCCCGATCCCAACATAGGCCTTACGTTCCCGCGCACAAGGTGAGATGGCCTTGCGCGGAGGGCGGCCCGCCTGCTAGCGCGCGCGGCATAACATCCCATGCAATTCAGATAACAGGTGAAGAACTATGGCCGACGAACAGACCCCGCCCGCCGGAGACAATGCCGGCGCCCCGCCGCTTGGCGCAGGTACCGATGGAGAACCCATCGCGATCAATATCCTGGCGCAGTATGTCAAGGACCTGAGCTTCGAGAACCCCAAGGCCCCCGCCAGCCTGCAGGCGCAGAACGGCCAGCCGGATATCGACATCCAGGTCAATGTCGCCGTCAACAAGCAGGAACAGAAGGATGTCTACGAGGTCGTCCTGACCCTGACCGGCAAGGCGACGACGAAGGGAACGGGCGATGTCGGCTTCATCGTCGAGCTGAGCTATGGCGGGCTGTTCGCCCTGCAGAACGTGCCCGATGAGCATCTGCAGCTGTTCCTGATTATCGAGGCGCCGCGCATGATCTTCCCCTTCGCGCGGCGGATTTTCGCCGACGCGGTGCGCGACGGTGGCTTCCCGCCGCTGATGCTCGACCCCATTGATTTCGCGCAGCTCTACATGGCGCGACAGCAGCAGATGCAGGCGGAACAGGGGGGCGGCGAGAAGCCGAATGAAGCGGGCGGCGACACGCCGAACATCATCCTGCCGAACTAGGGGGCGGACTGGGGCGGGACCGCGCGCAGCGTGTCGCTGATAAAATCCGTTGGCACGATCGGCGGCCTGACCCTGGTCAGCCGGGTGTTCGGCTTCGCGCGCGACATGCTGCTCAGCCGTCTGCTCGGCGCGGGAACGGGGGCGGATGCGTTCTTCGTCGCGTTCAAGCTGCCCAATATCTTTCGGCGACTATTCGCGGAAGGGGCGTTCAGCGCCGCATTCGTGCCGATGTTTTCCAAGGAATATCATGGCGAAGGCGGGCGTGAGGCGGCGCTGGTCTTTTCGCGGCAGGTGCTGTCCGTGTTTCTGCCGATCCTGTTTATTTTCACGGCGCTGGCAGAGATATTCATGCCATGGATCGTCTATGCCATGGCGAATGAATATCAGGACGTGCCGGGGAAATTCGGTCTGACGGTCGATCTGACGCGCGTGACCTTCGTCTATCTGATGCTGGTCAGCCTGGTCAGTCTGCTGGCGGGCATATTGAACAGCCTGTCGAAATTCGCCGCCGCCGCCGCGGCACCGATATTGCTGAACATCTGCTTGATTACCGCTGTCGTCCTCTTTGGATCGACCGAGCCGGATCCGGAATTCGTCACGGCGCGGGCGCTGGCCGTCGCGGTCAGTGTGGCGGGCGTGCTGCAATTTCTGTGGCTGCTGTGGGCGGTGCATCGGGTCGGCCTTGACCTGCGTGTCTCGCGCCCCCGCCTGACGCCGAAGGTGAAACGGCTGCTGACCATCATCCTGCCCGCGACGTTTGGCGCGGGGATTTACCAGATCAGCCAGTTCGTCGACATTTTCTTCGCCACAAGGCTGGAGGAGGGCGCGATGAGCTTCCTCAACTATGCCGACCGGCTGAACCAGCTGCCGCTGGGCGTTATTGGCATCGCGCTGGGAACGGCGATCCTGCCCGCACTCAGCCGGCTTATCGGGCGTGAGGATGAAGAAGGTGCGCGGCGGTTGATGGGAACGGCCCTGGAACTCTCCATGCTGTTGACGATTCCGGCGGCGGCAGCGCTGTTCGTCTGCGCGGGACCGCTGGTTACGGCTATATTTCTGGGCGGACGGTTCAGCGCAGAGGATGCCGCGATCACGGCCAGCGTCATGGCGGCGCTGTCGGCGGGACTTCCCGCTTATGTGCTCATCAAGGTATTCACGCCCGGCTATTACGCGCGCGGCGATACGAAGACGCCGGTTTACACCGCGCTTGCCGCACTCGTTGCGAATATTGGCTTGATCCTGCTCTTGATCGGTGATCTGGAGGTCGTCGCGTTGCCGATGGCGGCAGCGAGCGCCGCCTGGCTGAACTGCATCCTGCTATATATCGGTCTGCACCGTATGAAGCGGTTCCGCCTGCCAGTAGCCGTGGCGGGCCGGGTCGTACGGCAAATACTCGCGGCGGCGTTGATGGCGGTACTGCTATGGTGGTTGCGCGATGTGCTAGCAGGAGAATTTTCAGGCGGGCTATTCGCGCGCATCTGGAGCATCGCTGCGCTGGTCGGAGCGGGTGCGACGGTCTATTTTGGCACGCTGTTTGTAATCGGCGGGTTTGACAAGGCCCAGCTTGCGAAGTTCAAACGGCCTGCTGCCTGATATTCTGGATATGAAATGACCGACACTCCCCGCGTTTTCTCCGGCATCCAGCCTACGGGCGATCTGCATCTGGGCAACTACCTTGGGGCGATCGTCAACTGGGTGCGGATGCAGGAGACGCATGAGTGCATCTTCTGCATCGTCGACATGCACGCGATCACGATGAAGCACGATCCCAAGACGCTGGCGCGAGCGACGCGGGAGCTGACGGCGGGGCTGATCGCGTCGGGGATCGACCCTGAGAAAGCGATCCTGTTCCACCAGAGCGCGGTGCCGATGCACGGGCAGCTCAACTGGATCCTCGATTGCGTCGCGCGCATCGGCTGGCTGGAGCGGATGACGCAGTTCAAGGACAAGTCGGGCGCCGACAAGGAGGGCGCGTCGGCGGGCCTGTATGTCTATCCGGTGCTGATGGCGGCGGACATATTGGGCTATAAGGCGACGCATGTGCCTGTGGGCGAGGACCAGAAACAGCATCTGGAGCTGGCGCGCGATATCGCCGCCAAGTTCAACCGCGATTTCGGCGTCGATCTGTTTCCCATCCCCGAACCCTTCATTCAGGGTCCGGCGACACGGGTAATGAGCCTGCGTGACGGCAATGCGAAAATGTCGAAATCCGACCCCAGCGAAATGTCGCGCATTACCATGCTGGACGACGCCGACACGATCATGCGCAAGGTCAAGAAAGCGAAGACCGACGCCGATGCGTTGCCGTCGGAGCCAGCGGGACTGGCGGGACGTGCGGAGGCGGCGAACCTGGTCAATATCTACGCGGCGCTGGCGGAGCGGACGGCGGCGGACGTGCTGGGTGAATTTGGCGGACAGGGCTTTGGCGTGTTCAAACCGGCGCTGGCCGATCTGGCGGTGGAGAAGCTTGCGCCGATTGCCGCGCGGTTTCGCGAATTGAAGGCCGACAGGAGAACGCTCGACCGCATCCTGCATGACGGTGCGGACCGCGCGAACGCGATTGCCGAGCCGATCCTGCAGGAAGCCAAGCGCGCGGTGGGGTTCCTGCGCGGCTGAGTCCGCGACGTTTCGCGCGCCTTTGCCGCGCCGGGAACCGCTGCGCGGGAATGAATGTTGTGGCTATGTTCAGCGGCAGTTCACCGGCGGTGACGTAGGTAGGGCCGAATGACAGGGAAGCTATGCCGGTGGTCGCTCCCTCCCCGGCCAGAGGATCGAAATCATGAAATTACTGCAAACCGCAATCGTTTCCGGCGCGTTGATGCTGACAAGCGCCTGCGCGACGGGGTTTTCCGCCGACGTCAGCCGCTTTCAGAACCTGCCCGCGCCGCAGGGCGAGAGCTATGCGATCGTCGCCATGGACAGCGAAGACGACACGCGCAGCCTGGAATTCCAGAATTACGCCCGGTACGTCGCGGCGCAGATGAACGCGCAGGGTTATACCGAGGTCGCCGACAAGGATGACGCCAGCCTGATCGTCAGCCTGGATTACGGTGTCAATGACGGGCGTGAGCGGATCGCGACGCGGCCCGGAACCCGCTTTGGCTATGGCTGGGGTTCGCCCTTTTATGGCGCTTATGGCTGGCGGCGCCGGGCGCTCTTCTACGATCCGTTTTTCTATGGCGGCGGATTCGGCCGCGGGTTTGGCGGCGGGTTCGACAACGAGGTTTACAGCTACACCGTCTATGGCAGTTATCTGGACATGAACATCACCCGTCCCGACGGGGAGCCGGTGTTCGAAGGTCGCGCAGAGGCGAATTCCCGCGACGACAATCTGCCGGAACTGGTGCCGAACCTCGTGACGGCGATGTTCACCGACTTCCCCGGCATGAGCGGGAAGACGGTTCGCGTGAAGGTGCCGACCGAGGGGCGCTGAGACGCTAAGCTGATCCACGCTTATGAGGCCGTCATGTTTTGTTCGGACATGGCGGCCTTTTCTATCCCTCAATTCGCTTCGGATTTCTCCGGTGCGGCGGTTTCGGGTGGCAGGCCGCCGGGTTCGTCCCATTCGCGTGGGCCGTTGACGCGCCACAATTCCCTGCCTTCGGCGTCGTAGAGGATCGTGACGGGAAGACCCGCGACGCCGAGCGCGCGCGACAGCGCGCCGTCCGCATCCGCCAGTACGGTCAGGCTTTCCAGTGGGTTTTCCCGGAGGAACGGGGTGATCTTGTCCCACCCCTGCATATCCTGACTAACGGCGATGACGTTCATGTCATAACCCTGCGCCTTTGCCAGCCGATCGAGCGCGGGCAGTTCGGCGATGCAGGGCGCGCACCAGGTCGCCCAGAGATTGACGAGCGTCGGTGTGCCGCGAAAGGCGGTGATCGATGCGGGACCGCCATTTTCGCGCGTCAGGGTGACATCGGGGGCCATGCTACCCGCCTGGTCGTAGAGCGGCTTTCCGCTGACGATTTCAGGACCGGCTTGCACCGGTTCGGACGGCTGCTTATCGGTCGCATCTGGTCCGCAGGCGGAGGTTCCGGCCAGTGCGGCGATCATGAGAAAGGCGTGGGCTCGCATGGCTGACAACTCCAACTCGGGGTCCAATTCGATGTGGGGCGGCCGGTTCGCCGAGGGGCCGTCCGCGATCATGGAAGAGATTAACGCCTCCATCGGCGTGGACAAGCGCATGTGGCAAGAGGACATCGCGGGCAGCCGCGCGCACGCCGCCATGCTGGGTGCCGTGGGCATCATTTCCGCCGAAGATGCCGCCGCCATTGACGCGGGGCTGGCGCAGATCGGGGCGGAATGGAGCGAAGGGCCGATCGAGGAAATCCCGGCGCTGGAAGACATTCACATGCATGTCGAGGCGAAGCTGAAGGCAAAGATCGGCGAGGCGGCGGGCCGTCTGCACACGGCGCGGTCGCGCAACGACCAGGTGGCGACCGACCTGCGCCTGTGGACACGCGGTGCCATCGACCGGCTGGATGCGGGGCTGGCGGCGTTTCAGGACGCGCTGCTGACCCGCGCAGAGGAGCATGCCGCGACCGTCATGCCGGGATTCACGCATCTGCAGACGGCGCAGCCGGTGACGCTGGGGCATCATCTGCTGGCCTATGCCGAGATGGCGCGGCGCGACCGGGGGCGGTTTGCCGACGCGCGCAAGCGCCTGAACGAATCGCCGCTGGGGTCGGCGGCGCTGGCGGGGACGGGCTTTGCCATCGACCGCGACATGACGGCGCGGGCGCTCGGCTTCGACCGGCCCACTGCGAACAGCCTGGACGCGGT
>JBARZR010000031.1:0-3628 GCA_049650205.1 Pacificimonas sp.
GTCCGGGGCCGCCGGTCCTGTAGATGTCGAGAAGGTCGCGGATTTCCGCGAGGCTGAACCCCACCCGCTTGCCGCGCAATATCCAGCCGAGGCGCGCGCGGTCACGCTTCGAATAAATACGGTTCTGCCCCTCGCGTTTTGGCGCGAGCAGGCCCTCCGCCTCGTAAAAGCGGATGGTGCGGGAGGTCACGTCATATTCCCGCGCCAGTTCCGCAATCGTGAACGACTCGGCACTGGCGGGGTCGATCAGGTTGAGGGGCGACGCGAACTTCATGGCCTCTGTCTAGTTGACGTTGACGTAAACGTCAACGGTGACATTCCGATCTCCATCAATCCAGGCGAGCTCCTATTTCAACAGCCGCCATTTCGCTCTTTTCGGGCAGGTTTGATCGTGAAGCCCGCGATGGCACATGCTTCGACGTAATCCTTGTGATACATGTCCAGTACGACAATCCGGGGTTCCTCGGCATCCGCGCAGGTCACGTTGTAATCATCCATGATCGTGCCGTACGGGCCTCGTCCCATACTGAAACGGCGCTTGAATTCAGGCTGTGTTCCGTCAGGACAACGCAGACGTGCAAGATAGGCTTTCTGACCGGACGGCCCACTCGCCCGAACCGGGTTTTCAGCAGAGCCGAGCGGCGCGGCTTCGATCTGCGACCTGTCCTCCGCAGTCAATGTAACGTCGCTTCCCGGTTCCGGCATTCCGAGAGCCTCATAAAGGGAAACGGGTTTTTCGGCCTTCTGTTGAGAGGACGAACAAGCGCTGGCAACGGCCATGATCGCAATCATCACAGCACATGTGGCAATATCATACGTCCTCAAAGATCAATTCCTTCTCTTCGACCCGCCGATAGAAACAGCTCCGTCTGCCGGTATGACAGGCCGGTCCCGTCGCATCTACCTTCAGCCAGACGGCATCCTGATCGCAGTCCACGCGTATCTCCAGCACCTTCAGGATATTGCCGCTCGTCTCGCCCTTCATCCAGAGCGTTTGCCGCGACCGGGACCAGAAATGCGCCTTGCCGGTATCCCGCGTCAGGCGGAACGCGTCGGCGTTCATGTGGGCCAGCATCAGCAGCTCGCCGGTCGCCGCGTCGGTCGCGACGGCGGTGACGAGGCCGTCGGCATTGAATTTCAGGTTTAGGGCCGTGCCCTCTTCGCGGTCGGTCATTGGCCGTAGCTAGGCCCGGGCGCGAACGGCATCAATGGTTTCTGAGCGCGTCGATCAATTCCGCCTTCGACATGTCTGATCGTCCCTCAATGCCGATCTCTTGCGCCTGTTTGTAAAGTTCGTCTTTCGTCCGCTTCTCATAGGGGCGGCTATCCTGGTCCGTGCTGCCCGCGGCCTGCGCGTTGGCGATGCGGGCTGCTTTTTCCTTCGACGCGCCCTCGTCGCGCAGCGCCTGATA
Organism: Pacificimonas sp.; assembly: GCA_049650205.1. Taxonomy (GTDB): domain Bacteria; phylum Pseudomonadota; class Alphaproteobacteria; order Sphingomonadales; family Sphingomonadaceae; genus Pacificimonas. The sequence goes on from JBARZR010000031.1 coordinate 1,413, forward strand.
GGTCTCGTCATCCTTGATCGAGGGGCCGTGATCCTTTGCCATCTTATGTCTCCTTCGCACCGCGAACGCATGTGAGAGCATTTGGTGACATCCATGCGGTCGCGCCCTATATGCGCGCTTGTCCGATACCGCCGCCCTGAAGGACCGCCCTATGCTCACCACCAATCCGTTCGATGACGATAAACTACGCGAGGAGTGCGGCGTCTTCGGCGTTTACGGCATCGACGGCGCGGCCGCACTGACGGCGCTTGGCCTGCACGCCTTGCAGCATCGCGGTCAGGAAGCGGCGGGGATTTCGAGCTATGACGGCGCGCTGTTCCACACACAACGGGCAATGGGCCATGTAGCCGGAAATTTCGATTCCGAGGATGCCATCCGGCAACTGCCAGGTCACGCCTCTATCGGACATGTCCGCTATTCGACGACGGGCGAGACGGCGATGCGGAACGTGCAGCCGCTGTTCGCGGAACTGTCGTCGGGCGGCTTTGCGATTGCACATAATGGCAATATCTCCAACGCGCTGCACCTCAGAAAGGCGCTGAACCGGCGCGGGTCGATCTTCCAGTCGACCAGCGATACCGAGGTGCTGATCCACCTCGTCGCAACGTCCAGCTACCGCCCGCTTCTCGACCGGTTCATCGATGCGCTGAAACAGGTCGAGGGCGCCTACAGCCTCGCCTGCCTGACGCCGGAAGGGCTGATTGCCTGCCGCGATCCGTTGGGCATTCGTCCTTTGGTACTGGGCAAACTGGAGGATGCGTTCATTGTCGCATCGGAAACGGTGGCGCTGGATGTGTGCGGCGCGACCTTCATCCGGCAGATCGATCCGGGCGAGATGATTGTCATCAACGACAAGGGGCTGCGGTCGCTGCGCCCCTTCGGCGACCACAAGCCGCGCCCCTGCATTTTCGAGCATGTTTATTTCTCCCGTCCCGATTCCCTGCTGGACGGCAACAGCGTCTATGCCGTGCGCAAGAATATCGGCCGGGAACTCGCAACCGAAAGCCCGGTCGAGGCGGACGTCGTCATTCCCGTTCCAGACAGCGGCAATCCCGCCGCCATCGGTTTCGCGCAGAAGGCCGGCATCCCCTTCGAGCAGGGTATCATCCGCTCCCACTATGTCGGGCGGACCTTCATTCAGCCCGGACAGGGGATCCGCGACCTGGGCGTGAAACTGAAACATAACGCCAATCGCGGCGTCATCGAAGGGCAGCGCATCGTTCTTGTCGACGACAGCATCGTGCGCGGGACAACAAGCCTGAAGATCGTGCAGATGATGCGCGACGCGGGCGCAAAGGAAGTACATATGCGCATCGCCAGCCCGCCGACGCGCAACCCCTGCTTCTATGGCGTCGACACGCCCGACCGCTCGAAACTGCTTGCGGCGCAGATGGATGTCGAGCGGATGCGCAGCTTCATAAAGGCGGACAGCCTGGCGTTCATTTCGGTTGATGGCCTGTACCGCGCGCTGGGCGAAGATGCGCGTGACGATCACCAGCCGCAATTTTGCGACGCCTGTTTCACCGGCGCCTATCCAACTAGCCTGACCGATCAGGAGGACGAAGCCGCTCCCGACCAGCTCAACATGCTGACGGAGCAGATGGTGGTATGAGCGAGGGTGACGGCAAGCCGCTCGCGCTGATCACCGGCGCGTCCCGCGGCATCGGTGCGGCAACGGCGAAGGCGCTGGCGGCAAAGGGCTATCATGTTCTGCTGACCGCGCGGACCGAGGGCGGTCTGGAAGAGACTGAGGACGCCATACATCAGGCGGGGGGAACGGCGACGCTCGCACCTTTCGATCTTGTGGATTTCGAGGCGGTGGACCGGCTGGCTCAGGCGGTTGCCGGGCGCTGGGGGCGAATGGACGCGCTGGTGCTGAACGCTGCCATGCTGGGCGATCTGACGCCTTTGCCCCATATGGACGCGGACAAGTTCGAAACGCTGTTCAAACTGAACGTCACCGCGAATTTCCGTCTACTGAAAGCGTTTGATACGCTGCTGAGGGCTGCGCCCCAGGCGCGCGTGGTCGCGCTGACATCATCGGTCGCGGCCACCCCGCGCGCCTATTGGGGTCCGTACGCCGCATCCAAGGCGGCGCTGGAAAACCTCGTGCGGACCTATGGTGAGGAAGTCGGCAATCTGTCCAGCGTCGCCGTGCACATCGTCGATCCACGCGGAACGGCGACGGCGATGCGGGCCGAAGCCTTTCCCGGCGA
>JBARZR010000032.1:0-1580 GCA_049650205.1 Pacificimonas sp.
GGCTCGTCTAGCGTCCCTGGATAACGACCCTCTACAGCAAAATCCGTGAGTGCGTCTAATTCTGGATAGTCCTCAACGCATTTCCACTGATCGGGGAGTCTGTTCCTTAATTCGTCGAGATCGTGAACAAACGGAAACTTCACCTGCAAAAAGATTAGGCTCAATAGGGGTTCCAAGGAGCTAACCAAGCAAGGTGTTCAACAGACCATCAAGCAAGGCTTTCCCCCTTTTTCTAGCATTGTGAACGAACTCGAAGAACCCAAGATAAATCGGCAGCTTCTTTTGAGAGATGCCGCGATGGGGCCTGAGCCAAGAGCGCAACAGTGACCAAAACCCTTCCATCGTGTTGACATGGACTTCGCAAAAGCCGTCACCGTCTTCGTCACGAGCGTATTCTCCAGCACTGTGACAAACGCTCTTGTGCGCGTAGCCCCATGACTCAAGTCGTGCGTAGATGTCGTATTCATCAGTATAAATCAGCGTTCCAGCGCTCACCGTTGCCTGAATAATCGGTTTGATGGTCTTCTGTTGAACATTAGCGAGCATTTTGATCACCACTTCTCCACCGCGCTCAATCATACCGAAGATCGGCGGCTTCTCTTTTTCGAGCGTACCGCGCCCCCGAAACCCTTTGAGTTTGCGCCGCCGTCCTTTTCGGCCTTTTTTTTAACCTGCTCAGGTTGGCCTTTGTGGCCTGCAGTGACGTAGACTTCATCAAACTCTACCGTTCCTGATAGCTGTACTTCTGGCCGTTTATCAGCCACTGCTTGGCGCAATTCACTGGTCATCTGATGGACATCATCTTTATGCAGGCTTAGTTCCTGAGCAATCTGCTGATTCGAGAGATTGAGCCCCATGAGATAGAGACAGGCAATCCAGGTTCGCAAGGGCTGATGGCGCCTGGCAAAGATGCTTTCTGTCAGGTCATCGAACTGGCGTCCACAGTCGCCACAGACGTATCTCTGGCGAGCCGGATGCCTCTCATGTTTGCCTCGTTTTGTGACCGACGCAGACTCGCAATCAACACAACAAACGCCATGAGGCCATCGCAGTTGGCGCACCGTCTCGTAGCATTTGTTGTCATCTATGAGCCTCGAAAGCGTTAACATCGGAATTGATAGGAAAGCAGCTATTGATATCACGCTAGCGCGTGAGGCTTATACCCTGCAACCTCCCTGAAACAGCTATTGAGCCATTCTTTTTAGAAGAGCTGTTTGGCTGTTCGGTTGACTTAGTCAGTAAACGAAAGCTGCATCCTCAGATTCGTAAAACTGTTTTAGAGGAAGCCGTCCGTGTCGCGTGATTTGAGTCTGTATGTGGATAACATCTTAAGCAGCATCCATAAAATAGAGCTTTATGTTGCGGACCCGGGTGAAGAGTGCTGAAAAGGCGCTGGCTGGCACGACGAGTATGATGCTGACTGGCGTAGCGCTGAAGTATGGCAAGGATAGCAGCGAGTATGAGATGGCGGGTGGCACTCGCAAGAGCGAACGACGCAAGCGGGCGGTGAGTCAGCCGGTGGCGGCAGAGGCGGTGCCTGTTTAGCCGGTTGACGAACGCTTTTTCAAGCGCTTTTTCTA
>JBARZR010000033.1:0-4054 GCA_049650205.1 Pacificimonas sp.
GTGTAGGCCTTTACGATCCCCAGCACATAGCCGATCGAGTTCGGCCCCAACCCGCTGCCACTCGCCGCCGTACCGCTGACCGTGTTGGAGCTGGTGACGAAGGGATAAGTGCCGTGATCGACATCGAGCAGCACGCCCTGCGCGCCCTCGAAGAGAATTCTTCTCCCGGATGCTCTCGCTTCATTGAGATCGCGCCAGACCGGCCCGGCATAGGGCAGGACCTTCGGCGCGATTTCCTCAAGTGCCGCCACCAAGGCTTCGCGGTCGATGGGATCGACGCCGAACCCGGCGCGAAGGGCATTGTGATGCGCCTCGATCCGGTCGAGTTGGGGGCCGATGCGGCTTAGGTCGGCGAGGTCGCAGACGCGAAGCGCGCGCCGGCCCGCCTTGTCCTCGTAGGCGGGGCCGATGCCGCGCCGCGTCGTGCCGATCTTGCCAGAGCCCGAAGCATCTTCGCGCAGCCCGTCGAGGTCGCTGTGAAACGGCAGGATCAGCGGACAGGTCTCGCTGATACGCAGTTCGTCGGACGTGATCGTCACGCCCTGCCCGCGCAGCTTCTCGATCTCCGAGTCAAGCGCCCAGGGGTCGAGAACGACGCCATTGCCGATAACGCTCAGCGTGCCGCGCACGATGCCGGACGGCAGCAGGCTCAGCTTGTAGACGTTGCCATCCACGACCAGAGTGTGCCCGGCATTATGTCCGCCCTGGAAGCGCACGACGACATCCGCCCGCGCCGACAGCCAGTCGACGATCTTGCCCTTGCCCTCGTCGCCCCACTGCGCGCCGATCACGGTAACGTTGGTCATTTATGCTGGTCTTCCGGTCGTGGAGGTCAGCGAAATCACCTATGGCGGCGCGCCCGCCCCGTCCAGAGTGGCCGTAAGTCAGTCGCGCGAAAAACCGATCTGCCAATCCGGATGGCCACTTGGGCTGGTGTAGAGGTTCACCGAGCGGTCTATGGAATGATAGGGAACCAGACCAAGCGTACCCTGATCCTTCGCGCTGGCGGTGCTGCCATACAAGGCGTTCAGTGGTCCTGCGTTGAAATGTCGACCCAGCGACCAGTCCGTATCGTGACCCATGGCGATTGTCGCCCCTGAACCGGGATAGGCGCCACCGGGCAGGATATCGGGGCCGTTCCCCGCCGTGCCGCCATAAGGGTCGAAATCCTTCCAGAATTCCGCATCCAGGCGCCCGCCGGTGCGCGCCTCCGCCGCCATGGCCCCAGCGTTGTGGGCAGGCGAGTCAAAATAGCCATCCGCCACTGCCTCGGTTTTTAGTTCAGCCGTCGTCCGACCATAGGCGGCGAAATCCTCATTGCTCTTGCTGTGGATTGCCGCCGCCTTCATCTGCTCGATCTGAAAGCTGGAGGTGCCTTCAAGATTGCCAAGTTCGCTACCCTGCAATTCGCGTACCGTGATTGAAATCGTGGCATCGACCATGATCTCCCGCGCCTGGCCATTTCTACCCACGGTCGTGGTCTGTGGTGCGCCAACATCGATCCGGTGCCTGGCACCCTCACCACGCAACTGCATCATGTTGGCATTGTCGGCCTGTGCGATTTGTACGTTGTCTGTCATGACAGGATCTCCCATCGGAGATGCTGCACCGTCCGGCATCGGATTACGTCAGGGCGTACCCTGACATTGGCGCGGTCCAGCGCATTAAGATGTCGGTTTGCCGTTCAACCGGACCGAATCAAGAGCAACCCCAGCGTGAAGGTCGCCAGTGCGAGCGCCATTGTGGCCAAGAACAGCGCTACTTTTGCAAAGGCGGCGGAACGGGCGGATTCCGCGCGCAGGTCCTTCGCTTCGTCTTCCGTCATAGCGGCTTCGGGGCACCGTCCCAGACATGGGTGCAGGCATTGGCCCTGGCGCTGTCATCTTCCGATAGCGCCGATACCGTCACCCAGCCCTCGGCGCGCAACGTTTCGCCTGTAGCGGCATCGCTACCCAGTGGCAGGAATATGCGCGGCGTGTCGAGATGGCCATGGCCCGCGTCCACCAGCGCGTCGAGATAGAGCGAGAAACCGACGGCGCTTTCCTCCGATCCGTCGGGATGGCGGATGACGTAAGTGCCGCCGCGGCCGATTTCCGCGGGCAGGTCGTCCGCGAACAGGCTGAACCCGGCCCAGGTTTGATATTCGAAGCCCTGCCGCTCAGTGGGGTCGAGCGTCACGCGCGCGGATTTTGCGGCGAGGGCAGCGAGGGTTTCGGCGGCATCGAGGCGCGCATCGTAGGGTAAGCCCAGGTTCGCCGAGCGCAGGGCCGCGATTGCGCGCTCCGCCGGTCCCGCCGCGTCGATCAACGGCGCATATTGCGCGCCGCCCGCTTCGGTCAGGGTGGCCTGATCCTTACCGTCCAGGGCTGTGCGCACCGCCTCAAGGTTGTCCACAGGCCAAACGTCGTCAGCCAGATCGTCGACCAGCGACGGCAGTGTCAGATCGACGGATATGTCCTTGCATCCCGCCGCCCTTAGCGCGTCCAGCGCCACGGTCAGGATTTCACTGACCGCGCGGACATGGTCGCTGCCGATCAGCTCCGCCCCCAGCTGCAGCGATTCGCGCGCGCGGCCCGTCTGCGGCGCGCGCACCCGCAGGACTGGCCCGGCATAGGCCAGTCTGAGCGGGCGCGGACGGTGGGCAAGGCGCGTGGCGGCTATACGGCCCACCTGCGCGGTGATATCGGGCCGCAGCGCCAGCGTGCGCTGCGACAACGGATCGATCAGGCGGAGCAGGTCGAGCTGAGCGGTTCCGGCCAGGCGGCTGACGAGGCTGTCCTCGAACTCCACCAGTGGCGGCGCGACGCGGTCATAGCCATGCGGGCGAATCGCCTCCAGCATGTCGGTCGTCAGGCGCACGGCGGACCCGGCGCGGGGCGGCAGACGGTCGTGGAAACCTTCGGGAAGGAGGCCGAGGCCGATGGGGTCGGAAGTGGTCATGTGCCCCTCATAGCAATCGCGCCGCTTTCGTCATCCTGAACTTGTTTCAGGATCCCATCGGGTTTTATGCGCGATGGGGACGCGGTTTCCCATGAGATCCTGAAACAAGTTCAGGATGACGTATCTTGTGGAGATATCGGGCAAACGCCTCAGAAATTCAGCGCTTTCACATTCTTGACGCCGTCCAGCTTGCAGATCTGCCACAGCAGCGGCTCGGAAATCACGTCATCGACCGCGACCAGCATCACGGCGTCGTTGCCGCCCGCCCGCCGCCCCAGGTTGAACGTGCCGATGTTGACACCCGCCTGACCCAGCGAGGAACCGACCGCGCCGATGAAACCGGGCTTGTCCTCATTCTCGATGAACAGCATCGCGCCCTCCAGTTCGGCCTCCATGCGGATGCCGAACAGTTCGACGAGGCGCGGGGCATTGTCGCCGAATAGCGTCCCGGCGACCGAGCGGGTGCCATGCGCATCCTCGACCGTCAGGCGGAGCAGGCTGGCATAATCGCCCTCCCGGTCATGCCGGACTTCGGCGACGTCGATATCGCGCTCGCGCGCCATGAAGGGCGCGTTGACCATGTTAACGCTGTCCGAAATCGGGCGAAGCATTCCGGCCAGAACCGCCGCTGTGACCGGTTTCAAGTTGAGGCCCGCAAGCGCGCCCTCGGCCTCGACCGATACCCGCGTGACGCCCTCAGTCATCAGCTGCCCCGCGAGCAGGCCGAGTTTCGTCGCGAGCGTCATGTAGGGTTTCAGCTTCGGCGCTTCTTCCGCGCTCACCGACGGCGTGTTGAGCGCATTCGTCACCGCACCGGTCAGCAGGAAATCCGACATCTGTTCGGCGACCTGTATGGCGACATTGACCTGCGCCTCGTCCGTCGATGCGCCGAGGTGCGGCGTCGCCACGAAACCGGGCGTGCCGAACAGGACGTTCTGCTTTGCCGGCTCCTCGACGAACACGTCCAGCGCCGCGCCCGCGACATGCCCGGAATCGAGCATCTCCTTCAGCGCCGCCTCGTCGATCAGGCCGCCGCGCGCGCAGTTGATGATGCGGACGCCGGGCTTGGTCTTGGCGAGGTTCTCGCGGCTGAGGATGTTGCGCGTCTGGTCGG
>JBARZR010000034.1:0-4482 GCA_049650205.1 Pacificimonas sp.
GCTGCGGTGGTGGCGCTGGCCGCCATTGCGGCCGGATGGCGGCTTGCGCCCGATTGGGGAGCGGACGAACGGATGGCGGTGCCGGAGGACCCGCCGCAGTCCGCACAGCCTGTCAGCGCCGACCTGACGCCCCGCACCGCTTCCGAAGATACCGGTGAAATGACCGTAGCCGGACAGGCCCCGCCCGCTATGGCCGGCGAGGAAGCGGACAGGACAGAGGCCGACATGAACCGGCCTGATCGCCTGGACGGCGAGGCGGCGCTGGCCGGACTGTCGGCACCTGTCGCCGACCTGCCTGCGCAGGAAAGCGCCACGTTGAATCCGTCGCCGTCCGTCGTTGCGAAGCCCGCGTCCACCGCGCCCGAAACGTCCGAAAAGGCCGCTCCCGGCAAGACCCCGCCAGCCATCTCCATACTCTACCGCGCCGATAGCGAGGTCAGTGCGGTTCGCGCGACTGGTCTCGGCCTCGCCCTGCAGGAGGATGGTTGGGCGTTCCAGACAATGCGCGGCGTCAATTTCGAAATCACCGCGCCGACACTGCGCTATTATCAGGCGGAGCAGGCGGAAAATGTCGCCGCGCTCCGCGACCGTCTGCCCGCCCACCTCAAGGGCGACCTAGCCGCCGTCACGCCGCATATCGTCGATTTTTCCAAGATCGCGGAAGCGCCCGACGGCACGATCGAACTGCTGATTCCCTGACCTGGCGCGTCACCGCCGCCCGAACAGTTTCTCGATATCGCCTCTGGCGAGCTTAACATAGGTCGGACGGCCATGGTTGCACTGGCCCGAATGCGGCGTCGCTTCCATTTCGCGTAGCAAAGCGTTCATTTCCTCGACTGCCAGCCGCCTGCCCGCGCGGACGCTGCCGTGGCAGGCCATGGTGGCGTAAAGCTCGTCGATCTTTTCCTTCAGGCTATGCGCCGCGCCCAGGCTGGTGATGTCGTCGGCGAGGTCGCGGATCAGTGCCTTTGCATCGACACGCGTGCCGAGGATGGCGGGAACGCCGCGGACCATGATAGCGTCGGTGCCGAAGCGTTCGATTTCGAGGCCGAGCGCGGCGAGGTCGTCCGCATGCGCCTCAAGCGCTTCGGTTTCGGTTTCCGTCAGATCGACGACTTCGGGGATGAGAAGCGCCTGTATGTTCGGGCTGCCGGTGGCGGCGCTGGCCTTCATCTTTTCCAGCGTCAGCCGTTCATGCGCCGCGTGCTGGTCGACGAGGATGAGATGGTCATGGGTTTCCGAAACGATCCAGCTTTCGTGTAGCTGCGCGCGGGCCGCGCCGAGCGGGTAGTGAGTTGCGGGAGGCTCATTTCCAAGGTCGGATTCCCCTCCACCAGCCTGCGGCTGGTCCCCGTCCCCTGTGGGGGTAGAGAGGGGTGTGTCGCTGGTTCTGCCCATCGGCGGCGCGGTGAAGGTCGGACGGCTCTCGCCGAACATGCGCTGGGCGGGCGGGAGCGGGGCGCGGTCTTCGGGGCGGAAATGGCGTAGCGCGGCGTCGCTGACGGTCGTCGCCGTGCGGCCGCTGCCGTCATCAAGGGCACGGCGCAAACCGCTGACGATCATGCCCCGGATCGCGGCGGCGTCGCGGAAGCGGACTTCGGTCTTTGCGGGATGGACATTGACGTCGACCTCGCCGGACGGGACGGTCAGGAACAGCGCCAGCACGGGATGCCGGTCGCGCGCCAGAAGATCGCGATACGTACCCCGGACCGCGCCCAGCAGCAGGCGATCCTTCACCGGGCGGCCATTGACGAACAGATATTGATGATCCGCCGCGCCGCGATTGAAGGTCGGCACGCCCGCCAGGCCGCCGAGGTGCGCGCCGTCGCGCTCCAGATCGACGGCGACGGCGTTGGCGGTGAACTCGCGCGCCAGGATCGTGCCCAGCCGCTCGACACGCGCATGGATCATGGCGTCGTCATCGCCCAATGCGAGGCCTGGCGCGGGCGCATCCAGCAGCTTGCGGCCATTATGCGTAAGCGTGAAGGCCACGTCCGCCCGCGCCATGGCGAGGCGGCGGACAATGTCCATGACCGCGCCCATCTCGGCGCGCGGCGTCTTCAGGAATTTGCGGCGCGCGGGGACTTTCTCGAACAGATGCTCGACCAACACCTGCGTGCCCTCGGCCATGCCCGCGGGCGCGTCCGACGTCACCGCGCCATGGTCGATGTCCAGCGCCCAGCCCTCGCCGCCCGGCGGACGACTGGCAGCGCGGAAATGGCTGACACTGGCAATGGAGGGGAGCGCCTCACCGCGAAAGCCGAGCGTGGCGATGGCGGCCAGATCCTCGTCTGCGAGTTTGGATGTGCAATGCCGCCGCACGGCCAGCCGCAACTCCTCGGGCGACATGCCCTTGCCATTGTCGGTGATGGCGATGCGCTCCGTCCCGCCCTCGGCAAGCTCGATATCGATGCGCGTCGCGCCCGCGTCGAGCGCATTTTCGACCAGCTCCTTGACGGCGGACGCCGGACGCTCGACGACCTCGCCCGCGGCGATGCGGTCGACAAGGGTGTCGGGAAGGCGGCGAATGGTCATATGTGCGCACCTCTTAACATGCAGGGTTTCCCTCGCATATGGGAAGGTGACCCGCTAAGAGACGCACCTAGACCGCCATTCCCGCCCAGAAAGTCCAATTCCACCATGTTCAACAGCCTGTTAAAGTTCTTCGCCAAGGATATGGCCATCGACCTCGGCACCGCGAACACGCTGGTCTATGTGCGCGGAGAGGGCATCGTGCTCAACGAACCGTCCGTGGTGGCCATTGAATTTCACGAGGGGCGAAAGACCGTGAAGGCGGTCGGCAACGACGCGAAGATGATGATGGGCAAGACGCCCGGCAGCATCGAGGCGATCCGGCCGCTACGCGATGGCGTCATCGCCGACATCGACGTCGCCGAGGAAATGATCAAGCATTTCATCGACAAGGTGCACAAGCGCAGTTTCCTCTCGCACCCCGAAATCGTCATCTGCGTGCCGTCCGGCTCCACCAGCGTCGAGCGGCGCGCCATCCGCGATGCCGCCAACAATGCGGGCGCGACCAGCGTGCTGCTGATCGACGAGCCGATGGCGGCGGCGATCGGCGCGGGCATGCCGGTCACCGAACCCATCGGGTCCATGGTCGTCGACATCGGCGGCGGCACGACGGAGGTCGCCGTTCTGTCGCTGCGCGGCCTCGCCTACACGACCAGCGTCCGGACCGGCGGCGACAAGATGGACGATGCGATCATCTCCTATGTCCGCCGCAACCATAACCTGCTGATCGGCGAAGCGACGGCGGAGCGTATCAAGGAAACCATCGGCACGGCGAAACCGCCTGCGGACGGGGTCGGCATGACCCTCGACATCAAGGGCCGCGACCTGATGAACGGCGTCCCGAAGGAAATCACCATAAATCAGGCGCAGGTCGCCGAGGCGTTGTCGGAACCCGTGAGCCAGATCGTGGAGGGCGTGCGTCAGGCGCTGGAAAATACCGCTCCCGAACTCGCGGCGGACATCGTCGATCAGGGCATCGTCATGACCGGCGGCGGCGCGCTCCTAGGCCAGCTTGACGAAGTCATCCGCGACGCGACGGGCCTGCCCGTGACCATCGCGGACGATCCGCTGACCTGCGTCGCACTCGGTACCGGCCGCGCGCTGGAAGACCCGATTTATCGCGGTGTCCTCACCACGCAGTGACGCCATCCGGAAAGGGGACGTAAAGAGTGGCCTGGCCGCCCCGGAAAAAGCGCAGCGGAAGCGGCAAGACGCAGCGGGAGCGCACCTTCACGCTGCTCGGCCGCAGCTTCATCGTGCTCGTCATCGGCATCGCGCTCGGCCTCGTCATCACCAGCCGGTTCGCCCCCGACCGCGCCGACGGTCTGCGCGCCATGGGTGCGGATATCGTCTCGCCGGTCTGGGAAGTGGTACAGATCCCGGTCGAAAGCATTGCAGGTTACTGGAACAACGCCGGCGCCTATCTCGACAGCGCCCGGCGCGTGCAGGCGCTGGAGGCGCGCGAGGCGCTCTATCAGGAACGCCGCCGGGTCTATGAAGAGGCGCAGCGGGAAAACCGCGAATTGCGCGCGCTTATGGATGTCGTCGATCCGGCGCGGGAACGCGTGGGCAGCTTCGCCATTTCCGGCACGGCGGGCGGCGTCTATGCCAGCCAGGCGATCATCTCCGGTGGCGCGATCCACGGCGTCGAGACCGGCCAGCCCGTGCGCATGGCCTCCGGCCTGATCGGGCGCACGGTCGAGGTGGGCGGCAACGCCGCGCGCGTGATGCTGGTGAACGACGCGTCCAGCCGCATACCGGTGCGCGTCGTCCGTACCGGACTGCCCGCGCTGGTCATCGGCACGAACAAACCGCTTGTGGAAGTGGACATCAGTGGCCCCACCAACAACGAGGTCGAGGTCGGCGACCGGCTGGTGACGTCGGGCGATGGCGGCCTGTTCGCGCCGGGCATCGCCGTCGCGACCGTTGTCGCGGTGGACGGTCCCGCCC
>JBARZR010000035.1:0-14657 GCA_049650205.1 Pacificimonas sp.
GTCCCTTTCACGGTCCGCTTGGCTGGACCATCGGTATTATCGGGTCGCTGGCCGGGCTTATCTTTCTCCTCTGGCTGATCCTGTTCATTACCAAGGGCCGGTTTCTGGAAGGTGCGTTCGAACGCTATGCGTCTAACAAGCTGGGCCGCGATGTCGAGGTTGCGGGCGATTTCCAGCTTTATTCCAATCCGCATATCAAGTTCGTCGCAGAGGGGCTGACGGCGCGCAATCCCGACTGGGCGGAGAATGACGATCTGGCCGATATTGGCCGCGCGGACCTGTCCATCGACATTTTCCGCGCGCTGTTCGGCGACCTACTGTTTCGCCGGGTAGAACTGACGGACGCCGGTTTCGGGCTGGAGTGGAATGAGGACGGCAGCGCCAATACATGGACCTTTGATCAGGACGAAGCGGAGCCGATTCGGCTGCCCGTCATTCGCAAGGCGGATATATCGGGTACGCGCCTGCGGTACCGCGATCCGGTGATGCGGCTGTTCGCGCAGGTCGGCTTCGACCGTGCCGAGATGAGCGACAGCCGGATTGGCGAGGCCATCGGTTTTTCCGGTGGTGGCATGTCGCATGGCACGGCGTTCCTGCTGTCCGGCAGATTGCAGAGCCCGGACGCGACCATCGCTGGCGGGCGCAACGAACTAAGCGCGAAGATCGAGGTCGGTGCCAGCGTGATCGACATCAACGGTACGCTGCCGGGGATCACGGAACTGGAGGGGAGCGACCTCAACATTCGCGCGCGCGGTAATAACTTGATGACGCCGATGAAGCTGCTGGCGATCACCGTGCCGCAAACCCGCGATTATGATCTGCGGGGCGACCTGACTAGGACGGGCAGTGAGTGGCGCTTTGCGGATATATCGGGCACGTTCGGTGATAGTGATATCGCCGGACGCCTGACCATCCGCACGGGCGGCGAACGGGTCTTCATCGACGGCGATCTCAAGTCGGAAAATCTGGACATTATCGACGCCGGCCCCTGGATCGGCTTCGATCCCGACCGGCTGGCGGCGGAGGGCGCGGACGGGATCGTCACCAATGAGGGTGGACGCCCGCATGTCCTGCCGGATGCGCCGCTGGATGCGGAGGGGCTGTCGCTGATCGACGCGAAGATCGCCTATGCCGCCGCCAGCGTAAAAACGGGGACGATCCCGATAAGCAATCTGTCGGTGCAGCTCGGCCTCGACAATCGCCTGTTGACGCTGACGCCGCTGACCTTCGACCTGGCAGGCGGAACGCTGACGGCGAATATCGATCTGAATGCGCGCAAGTCCCCCGTGGTGACGACATACGATATCACGCTCAGCCCGGTACGACTGGCGACCTTGCTCAAGGGTTTCGAGGTTGCGGAGGCCGGTACGACGGGCACGCTGCGCGCGCGGATCGACCTGACCGGCTATGGTGACAGCGTGCGGGAATCGCTCGGCAGCGCCGACGGGCGCGCCGCCTTCATCCTGCCGCGCGGCAGTCTGCAGATCGGCAATGGCGAGCTGGTGGAACTCGACATCGGTGACTTTCTGGAGGCGGCGATCAGCGACGACCTCAAAGAGCCCGCCGCCATCCGCTGCGGCGTGGTGGCCTTCACATTCCGCAAGGGCGTGGGCCAGTCCGACCCCATCTTCATCGACACGGAAAAGGCCGTCATTCGCGGCGGTGGTATCGTCAGTCTACGCGATGAAAGCCTGGACCTGAAAATCGAGGCCGACGCCAAGAATTTCAGCCTGTTCTCCGGCCAGTCCCCGGTAGGCATCGAGGGCTATATGGCGGACCCGTCGATCAAGCCCATCTCAGGCAAATTGCTCGGCCGTGCCGGGGCGGGAATAGCGCTTGGCATTGTCGCCACACCGATCGCCGCACTCGCCGCCTTCGTCGATCTTGGCGACGAGGAAGATACGGATTGCCGCCCTGTTCTGGCAGGCGCGTCGGGTGCGCAAGTTAATGCAGCCGATGAGGCTGCGGAGGAATAGGACCGGATTACGCGCCGTCCAGATTTTGAAGGCGCGCCACGACCTCGCGATATTCCCGCATCGTCTCATCCAGAATCTGCGCGACGGGCTTCACCTCCTTGATCCGCCCTGCAACCTGGCCAGTGAGCGCAATGCCAGCCTCAAGGTCGCCACCGAAATAGACATCCTGCGTGCCCGCGAATTCGCCGAAGATGTTCTCGCTGCCTTCCTTTTCCAGGCGCGTCGTCCGCTCGGTCCGTAGCGCGCGAAGGGCGGGACCGGGGCCGTCGCGGTTCAGGAAGACCGTGTCGGTCGAATCGGCGCCCACGATGGCGTCTTTCCAGTTCTGGTGCCCCGGGCTTTCGGTCGAGGACAATATGCGCGTCCCCATCAGGACGCCGTCCGCGCCCAGCGCCATGGCGGCGGCCATCGATGCGCCGTCCATGATGCCGCCCGCCGCGACGACCGGAACGTCGATGGCGTTGCAGACCTGCGGGATCAGGACCATTGAGGAGACGTCCTTTGGATTCTTGAAGCCGCCGCCTTCGCCGCCCTCGACGATCAGGCCGTCGACGCCTGCCGCGACAGCCTTCAGCGCGCCGGACAGGCTGGGAACGACATGGAAGACGGTCAGGCCCGCTTCTTTCAGCGTCGACGTGTACATTTCAGGATTGCCGGCGCTGGTCGTCACAAAGCGCACGCCTTGGTCGATGATGAACTGGACGATGTCGGGATCGCGCACAAAGGCCTGGGCGACGTTCACGCCGAAGGGCTTGTCGGTCAGGGCGCGCATCTTGACGATCTCCTCACGCACGGCGTCGAGTTCGCCGGACGAGGTCTCGATAATCCCCATGCCGCCCGCGTTGGAGAAGGCGGAGGACAGCTGCGACCGGGCGATCCAGCCCATTGCCGCCTGCACAATGGGCTTTTCGATGCCGAGCATTTCGGTAATGCGGGTATTCATGTTGGTCTCCGGGACAGCGATTTTCATCGCCTTCATGCGGAAGGCAGCTGCACGTGCCTAGCTATCACGAGGCTTAGCCCGCGCTGTTCAGCGCCGCGATCACGTCCTCCAGCCGGGCCGGGTCGCCCAGTGCGACGACATCGCCCGCGCTGTCCGCCGTCAGCGGATCGCCCCGCCAGTCGCACATCATGCCGCCCGCGCCCTCCACGATGGGAACGAGCGCGGCATAGTCATGCAGTTTCAGACCGGTTTCTACCACCAGGTCGATATGGCCCGATGCCAGCAGGCCGTAATTGTAACAGTCTCCGCCATAGACCATGCGGCTGTGCGCAACTTGTGCGGCGAGGGTCATATATTGCTCGCCCTCGTGGCGGCTGAAGAGGTTGGGGCTGGTCGTGGCGAGGACGGCATCCTTTAGTTCGCGGCAGCGGCGGGTGATGGCGGGGCGGTCTTCGTCCTTGCCGCCGCCACGTTTGAACCGGGTCGGCTGGCCAAGCGCGCCGGTCCAGCGTTCGCGGGCGACGGGCTGGTCGATCACGCCCAGCACGGGAAAGCCGCCGCGCAGTTGGGCGATCAGTGTGCCGAAAATGGGCCGTCCGGCCATGAAGCTGATGGTCCCGTCAATCGGGTCCAGCACCCAGACGCGGTCGGCGTCCGGGCGGACCGTGCCATATTCCTCGCCGATGACGCCATCGTCCGGGAACGCTTCCTTGATGCGCGTGCGCATGGCGGCTTCAGCCTCCCGGTCGGCCTGCGTCACGGGGGAGGCGTCGCCCTTTGCCTCACTGTCGAAATCCCGCCGAAAATATTCGCGGATCACCGCTCCGGCGATATCGGCGAGCTCTTCTGCGAAAACTAGGTCGAGGGCGGGGGTCATATCAGGCCGAACTCCTTGAGGATGGACTGACGGTGCTCGTCGAGGGCAGGGGCCTTCGACCGCGCCCGAGGATCGTCGTGGCCGCTGATCTTTATGGGGTTTCCGGCGGCGAGCAGTGGCGTGCCATCCTCGAACGCCGTTGTAATTGCCATGTTGCGGGCCTTCACCTGCGGATGCGCCAGCGCCTCGGCGACATTCTGCAGGGGACCGCAGGGGACGCCCGCCGCATCGAGCGCGGCCAGCCAGTGCGCGGCAGGCCGCCCTTTCAGCTGCGCCTCCATGATGCTCGCCAGAGTGTCGGCATTCTCACTGCGAAGCGCGTTGGTCTTAAAGCGCGGATTGTCCGGCAATTTGTCGAGACCGAGCGCGCCGCACATCGCGGTGAACAGCACATCATTTCCGGCGGCGATGACGATATGCGCGTCCTGGCACTGATAGGCTGCGAATGGTGTAATTGAGGGATGCTGCGCGCCGAGTGGCCCCGGGGCCTCACCGGTCACGGCATAGCGGGCGATGGCGTTTTCCAGGATGGCGATCTGTCCGTCCAGCATGGCGACATCGACGAAACTGCCCCGATCCGTCTTCGCCCGATCATGCACCGCGCTCAATATACCGATGGCGGTGAACAGCCCCGCGGTGATGTCGCCGATGCTGGTCCCGACGCGCGTTGGCGGGCCGCCAGGGTGGCCGGTAACCGACATGATGCCGCCCATGGCCTGCACGACCATGTCATAGGCGGCCTTTGTCGAATCCGGCCCGGTGTGACCGAACCCGCTGGCGGCGGCGTAGATCAGGCGCGGGAAGCGGGCGTGAAGCGCGTTCCAGCCAAAGCCCAGTTTTTCCATCGTGCCGGGACGGTAATTCTCGACGACGATGTCGCCATGTTGGAGGAGCGCCTCGAACGTCTGGCGATCGGCATCGGCCTTCAGATCCAGCGCGATGGACTGCTTGCCCCGGTTGATGGAGGTGAAATAGGCGCTCTTGCCGTCCTTGAAGGGTCCTATGTGTCTCGCATCGTCGCCGGTTTCAGGCCGCTCCACCTTGATAACCCGTGCGCCAAGGTCGGCCAGCACCATGGTGCAATAGGGGCCGGCGAGGACACGCGTGAGGTCGATCACCGTCAGCCCGGTCAATGGACCGGTCGTGGCAGCTGCGCTATCGGAAGCGCCAGTCATTGGAGAATCATGCGTCATGAAGCTGCTCATGTCCTACACCTCACCCTATGCGCGCAAGGTCCGAGTATTCCTGCGCGAACTGGATCTGGAGGACATGATCGACGAAGTGCCGGTCGATCCGATCAGCGACCCCGACGAACTGATCAGCGTCAATCCAACATCGAAGATCCCCGCGCTGGTGACGCAGGAAGGTCTTGCCGTCCACGACAGCCGCGTGATCCTGGGCTATCTGGCCAGCATCAAGGATCCGGGCGATCTCTATCCGCGCCCGAACGATCCCAACCGCTGGGCGGCCATGACGCTGGCTGCCCATATCGACGCCATCCTGGACAGTGCGATCGCGTGGCGGATGGAGCAGATGCGCCAACCCGGCGAACGGTCGGTTTTCTGGCAAAGCCGCTGGCAGAGCCAGATCGCGCGGGCGCTTGATGCCTTGCCGGAGCGGCTTGACGAAGCGCCCGCCTACCGTTCCTACGCGGACATGCTAACCGTGATCGCGCTGGAGTTTCTGGATTTTCGTCATAGCCGCATGAACTGGCGGCGGAACAGGCCCGCGCTGGTTAAGTTGCACGACGAGTGGGCGGAGCGTTCATCAATGGTCGAGACGCAGTTTCCTGAAAATTAAACGCAGCACAGCCTCCCGTTCCCTTGTCTTCGCGGGCAACGGGGGGCTGTGTGGCTTCGCTAAGCCGACTTGCGACGCCGCGCGATGAAGCCGGTAAACGCCAGGCCCATGGCCATCAGGCCGAGGGCCGCCGGCGCAGGGACCGGGAACTGGCCACCGTCGAACTCGGTGATCGTCAGCGTGCTCGCCCCGCTGACGATGCTCGTCAGACTGAAAACACCCGTGCTGAACACCGGCATGTCCGCACCGCCGGAAAACAGGTCCGGTCCGGAAAACTGTGTAAACCCAAGCTCTGTCCCCAGGATGTTCAAACTGGCGATCAAATTGGTGCCGAAACTGATTTCCCTCGCCATTCCAGGCGAACCTGCAAACGTCCCTTCGACATTTTCGAAGAAAATCTGGTCGCCCACCAGCGCCGAACTGTTCGCCCGGTCAGGCGTTGGCATGGAGTCGAGCACGAACGTCGCCTGCCGCGATCCTGTCAGTTCGAATTGCAGGGGAATCGCCGCAACGGGTGCGGAGAGCGTGACGGCCGCCGCGGTCGCGACCAGCATCTTGAACTTTCGTGACATAAAACCAGTCTCCCTGTGAACATATTGTTACTCAGGAGAAAACTACGGGCGAACCCGGGTTTTGGATGCAAATTTCCTAAGAAAAAATTAACTAACCGCCTGAACCGTCGGCGGCGGGCCATCTTCAGGAAGCGGGATGCGGTCCTGCCTGTCACCGGGGACTTCGTCGAAACGGCCCTCGCGCCAGTCGTCCGCAGCCTGGCGGATGCGCTCGGGACGGCTGGACACGAGATTCCACCAAATGTGACGCTCACCCATTTTCTGGCCACCGAGCAACATGGCGACCGCATCGGTCTCCGCCGATATATCGCCCTGCCAAGCCGCGCCGGGGATATGCATGGTTCCTTCGGTCAGCGTTTCGCCGTCAACCTCGATGTTGCCGCGCGCGACATAGACGGCGCGCTCCTCGTAATCGTGTGGCACGGGAACACAGGCGCCCTTTTCCAGCTTCACATGCGCATAAAAGATTGGCGCAGGATAATCTGCTGGAGCGGTTTCACCCCAGGCGCGGCCTGCGATCAGAATTCCCTGCGCACCCGGCCATGAGAGTTTCGGAAGGCTGTCCGCCGGGTGATGGCGGAAGCTGGGCGCGTCCTCTTCATTGGCCTCGGGAAGGGCCACCCAGGCCTGAATGCCTTCCATTGTCTGCCCTGTTCGTTCGGTTTCTGCGCTGGACCGTTCCGAATGGACGATCCCACGACCTGCAACCATCCAGTTGACTGCCCCGGGCCGGATGGCCTGCTCGGTTCCCAAAGAGTCCCGGTGCATGATCTCGCCGTCGAACAGATACGTGACCGTGGCGAGGCCAATATGCGGGTGCGAACGCACATCGAACCGCTGGCCGGGATTGAAGGTCGATGGCCCGAAATGGTCGAAGAAGATGAACGGACCAACCATGCGCCGCTTCGCGCTGGGCAGGACGCGGCGAACATGAAAATTGTCGCCAAGATCCTTCTTTCGGCCCGCGATCCGCATGGTCGTCAGGCTTTCAATTCGCGCTTCAGGGTCTTGCGCATCGCGTCGCCATAGGGCGGGCGGAAACCCGCAATCTTGGCGAGGTCGATTTTCGGCTGGGTGTAGACCGCCTTCGCATGGCTGAACGTCCTGAATCCGTCCCGGCCGTGATAGCTGCCCATACCGGACGGGCCGACGCCGCCGAAGGGCAGGTCTTCTGCGCTGACGTGGAAGATCACGTCGTTCACCGTGACGCCGCCCGAGTGGGTGCGATCCAGAACCTGCCGCTCTTCCTCCCCATCGTCGCCGAAATAATAGAGACCGAGCGGACGATCGTTGGCGTTCACATATTCCAGTGTTTCCGCCACGCTGTCATAAGTTTTCACCGGCAGGATCGGGCCAAATATTTCTTCCTGCATGACGCGCATGTCCTCCGTAGGATTGCGGATGATGTGGAGCGGCATCTTGTTGGTGTTCGCCGCCTTGAAATCCTCGTTCGCCGGATTGACCTCGACGATGTCCGCGCCCTTGTCACGCGCGTCGTCGATCAACCCTTGCAGGCGCTCGTGATGCTTGCCATTGACGATGGAAGTATAGTCATCGTTCGAGACCAGAGTCGGATACATTTCCGTCGCCGCCCTGGTTAGGCCGTCGACGACCGCGGCTTCCTTGTCGGCGGGAACCATCATGTAATCGGGCGCGAGGCAGATCTGGCCCGCGTTCATCATCTTGCCCAATGCAACACGACGCGTCGCACGCTCGATATCGGCGCTCTTGCCGACGATGACCGGCGACTTGCCGCCCAGTTCCAAAGTGACCGGAACCAGATTGTCGGCGGCGGCGTGGAGGATGTGCTTCGCGATACCAGTCGCGCCCGTGAACAGCAGATGGTCGAACGGCAGTTCCGCGAAGGCCTTGCCGACCTCCGGCCCGCCATTGATGAAGGCAAGTTCCGTTTCGTCGAAATATTTCGCAGCGAGCCCCGCCATCAGGTCGCTGGTTTCCGGCGTGAATTCGGACGGTTTCACCATTGCGCGGTTGCCGGCGGCGAAGATCTGCGCGAGCGGACCGAAGGTCAGGTTGACCGGGAAATTCCACGGGCTGATGACGCCCACGACGCCCAATGGCTGATATTCGATACGCGCCTTCGCGCCAAGGATGTTGAGGGGGAAGTCGACCTTGCGCTTTTCCGGCTTCATCCAGTCGTCCATGTGCTTGAGCGCATGTTTGATCGGGCCGAGCGACGACATGATGTCGGTAAATTGGCTCTGCATGTCGGAGCGGTGGCCGAAATCCTCGGACATCGCATCGGCGAGCGCCTGGCGGTTGTCGAGAATAAGCGCGGTCGCGCGTTTGAGCCGGTCCTTGCGGATGGAGGCGGGTACGGGAAGTTCGGCGGTAAAGGCGGCGCGCTGTCGTTTCAATATGTCCTGCATGTCCGCAGCCTGAGGATTTTCCGTGGGTGCCAGCTGCGTCGCCATTTTCTTGCTCCTTATGATCATTTGAGCCGCACTCTATGGGGTTTTCCTATGGCCGTCACCTGAGGCAGTGGAGAGGGTCAGTCCTGCCACCGCGCGGACAGCGACTTTGCGATCCTGACCTCTTCCGGAAGCGCGCTGGCAGGCGGCGGACGCCGTTCGCATTCGTGCAGATAGGTGAGCGTCCGCTTGAACACACCGGCTTGCAAGGGCTTCGTAATCACGCCGTCGCCACTGCCGATGTCGTCGGGCAGATATTCCGGGTTCGCCGTCGTGAAGATGATGATCGCCTTGCTATGTTCGCGCAGATAGTCCGCGGCGTCGATTCCGGTTTCGGCGCCGCTGAGTTGAATATCGACCAGGAACAGGTCAGCGTCTTTCAGGTTCGCGTGGCCACAAACCGTGTTAAAACTGGCGGCCTCGCCGATCACCCGGTGCCCCGCGTCTTCGATCATCGCCTGGATATCCATTGCGATTAGCGCCTCATCTTCGATGATGAACACGCCTAGCGGATCTTGTATCTCACTCATTCAGGAATCAACTTTCGGTAGGGTAACAGTGACCCGTGTACCGGTTTCCGGGGCATGCCAGATGGTGTTCGCCCCGATCTGCTGCGACAGCCGCTCGACAAGGGCGCTGCCCATGGAACTGGAGCGCGGCTGGTTCAGGTCGCGGCCGGGTCCGTCATCTGCGACTACAAGTCGAAAGGCCTCGCCCATATCCCTGACACTTACCGACAAATTGCCGGTGCCGTCCGGAAATGCGTGTTTCAGGCAGTTCGTCAGCAACTCATTCAGGATCAGGCCGAATGAAGACGCCTTCGACGCATCGATCACGACGTCCTCGACATCCAGATCCAGCGCGATACCGTCCTGTCCCAGATTATCGACCATCCGTTTCGTCAGCGTGCGCGTATACCTTCCCAGGGCGAAACGGTCGCCATCTCCATCGACGTGCAACTGCCCGTGAACGGAACTCATCGATTCGACCCGGCCCAGCAGGCTCTCCAGAATGTGCCGCGTATCCGGATCGTCGATCTTCCGCGCCTGAAGCCTTATAAGAGATCCTATCATCGCCAGATTGTTTTTCACACGGTGGTCTACCTCGCGGATAAGCATCTTCTGCTGATCCAGCGCATCCTTCAGTTCGGCGGTGCGCTTACGGACTTCGCGGTCCAGGATGGCCTCCTGCTCGCTGACCATGTTTTGGGCTTCAACCCGCTCGGTGACATCGACCTGGCTGGCGAAGAAATACTGAATTTCGCCGGTTTCCGATTTTACCGGGCTAATGTGAAGCGCGTTCCAGAATTTTGAGCCGTCTTTGCGGTAGTTGAGGAGGTCGATGGAGATAGCGCGCTCCTCGCCGATCGCCTTGCTTACCTTTGCCACCGATTCTGCGCACGTGTCGGGCCCCTGCAGAAACCGACAGTTGCGCCCGATGATTTCATCCCGGTGATAACCGCTCATTTTCTGGAAAGCTTCATTGACGAAAACCAGCGGGCAGTCGGGCAACCGCGGATCGCTGATTACCATGGGCATACGTGTCTCGCGAACAGCCGCGGCGAACGGATCGCCGCGGCCCAGTTCATGCGCGATCCGGTCGGTCAGATGCCAGTCCTTCGACTGTC
Organism: Pacificimonas sp.; assembly: GCA_049650205.1. Classification (GTDB taxonomy): domain Bacteria; phylum Pseudomonadota; class Alphaproteobacteria; order Sphingomonadales; family Sphingomonadaceae; genus Pacificimonas. The sequence goes on from JBARZR010000035.1 coordinate 10,228, forward strand.
GTAAATTCCCGGGGGACAGCGACCGGTTTGTCTTTCGGTCAAGGTTCTCCAGTTCGTTCCGCTTTAGATCTGCACGTACATCGCTCATCTCTGGAAATCGCCCCTGTCGTCCCTTGCCGTTGTGCCCATCTGGAATTCGGCGTCATCGTCACATGACTTTAGGTTTAATACCAGACGGGCGCCGTTTGTTCCCGGCGGTGAGAAAGGGCGCTTGCACCGGCCCCCGCGCTCTGCCTAGATTTGGTGCATGCGGGAGAAGGACCTGAGACTGGCGCTGGTCTGCTATGGCGGTATCAGCCTGGCCGTCTACATGCACGGCATCACGCGGGAGGTATGGAAACTGCTGCGTGCGTCTCGGGCGCTGACGGCGGGCGACAAGCGGCCCGCGGACGATACCGAAGCAATTTATTATGACGTTCTGAGCCGCGTCCACAAGCATGTCCACCTGCGCGTCATCGCCGACATTATTGCCGGGGCATCCGCGGGTGGGATCAACGGAATCTTCCTGGCCGAGGCGATTTCCTCCGGGCGTTCGCTCGATCCCCTGGTAGATCTGTGGCTGGACAAGGCCGACATCGACGAGCTGCTGGACGAGGAAGCCAAGCGCGGCACGAAGATGACGAAAATCCTGTCGAAGCCGCTGCTGCTTTATCTGCGCCGGAGCCGCAGCGCCGATTTCATCGACGAAATCGTCGAAACCGAGGCAAAGGCCGAGATCGAAGAGAAGCTGTCGCTCTTCGTGCGGTCGCGCTGGTTCAGTCCGCCTTTTTCGGGGCCCACATTCACGGGGTTTCTGCTTGATGCGCTGGAAGCGATTCAGGCTAGCCCGGATGGACCAGCATTATTGCCGGACGGGCAGCCGCTGGACCTGTTCGTGACGGTTACCGATTTTGACGGGCACCCGGAGCGGCTTCGGCTTCACAGTCCAAAGCATATCACTGAAACCGAACACCGGAAGATCATCTCGTTCCGCGACAATGGCGCGCGCGGGCAGGGCCGGACCATATCCGATATTCCCAGCCTCGCCTTTGCCGCGCGGGCCACGGCGAGCTTTCCCGGCGCGTTCCCGCCCTTCACGACGCGGGAAATGGATGGTGTCCTGAAAGCGCGAGGCGGCAGATGGGACCGACGGGAGGCGTTCCTGAAACAGGTCTTTCCGCACCGTGCCGAGGCAGAGGTCAGGGAGACCGCGCCTTTGTTGGACGGGTCGATCCTGAACAATGCGCCGTTCCGCCCGGCCATCACCGCGCTCAGGAACCGTCCGGCGCACAGGGAAATCGACCGGCGCTTCGTCTATATCGACCCCAAGCCCGGTGTCCGTTCCATTGGCGGCAAGAGCACGGAGACCACTGCCGAGCCGCCAGGCTTCTTCACGACAATATTGCGCTCCCTGAGCGACATTCCCCGCGAACAGCCCATCCGCGACGATCTGGAAGCCTTGCAGGGCTTTTCCCGCCGCGTCCGGCATATGCGGCATGTGCTGAAGGGCATTGCGAAGTCCACGGACACCGAAGTCGTTGCGGCCTTGGGCGGCCGAACCCTCTCCGCGAAACCCGCTCCTGCCAAACTGAAGGTGCTGCGGGATCAAGCGAATGCGGCGGCGGTCGATCGCGCCGGCTATGCCTATCCCGGCTATGCGCATTTGAAACTGGCCGAAATTGTCGAAACGATGGCGACGACGCTAGCGGAACTGGGTGGTCACCGCGACCCCGGCCCTGTGGAAGACGTGCGCAAGGTTTTGTGGCGCTGGGTCCGGCGCGAGGGTATCGACGAAATCACGCGGACGGTGAAACCGAAACTGGCCGCGCGTGACGATTATGTCGGATTTTTACGCGGTTACGACTTGGGCTTTCGCACCCGCCGCGTCCGCTATGTCATCCGTCAGCTTAGTGCGCTCGATGTGGGTGAGAACGCCGAACTCGCAACAGCGGTCGAGAAGGCGAAGACCGTCATGTATGACATTCAGGCCCCCTTTCTGGACCGGCGCAACCGCACTTTTTTCGATGAGAATGTTCGCGAACTCGCAGCGAAACTTCTGGACGAACCGGGCGCGGCCATCGCGGCCTATGGCGATGCGCTCGCACTGCAAGCGTGCGATGAAGCTGCGGACGAGATGTTCTCGGCACTTCTGAAAGGGACTGGCATGCCGCTCGCGGCGCGACGGGCGCTGATGCAGTCCTGGCTGGGGTTTTCGTTCTTCGACATTGCCACCTTCCCGATGCTGCAGGGGGAAGGGCTGGACGAATATGACGAGATCAAGGTGGACCGGATTTCGCCAAATGACGCCATGAGCATCCGCGACGGCGGCGCGGAGGCGACACTGAAGGGGATCAGGTTCAACAGCTTTGGCGCTTTCTTCAGCCGCGCCTACCGCGAGAATGACTATTTATGGGGACGTCTGCACGGTGCCGACAGGTTGATCGATATCGTCCTGTCCACGCTGGCGAAGGACTGCGCACTCTCGTCCGCAGAGACTGGCGCGTACAAGCGGCGGGCGTCGCTGGCCATACTCGATGCGGAGGAAGCGCGATTGACCAAAGTTGGCGATCTGATCGCCGATATCCGCCGCGAACTAGGTTGAGGTCACTTCCCAGCTGGTCCGTACCATTTCCTCCAGCACATCCTCGTCGATATCCGCCAGCTTGTTGATGTAGAGACAGCCTGCGCCACGTTTTGCCTTGCCAAGACGGGCGAGGGCATCCGTCTGTCTGTCGAGGCCGCAGCCCATCAGATAGATGCTGTGCCGCGCCTTCCGCGTCGCGAATCCCACGCGGAAGAAGTCCCCCTCGCGTCCGCTCTCATATTTGTAATGCCAGTCGCCATAGCCGATGATGCCGCCGTTCCAGACGACGGGATCGGTTCCGGTCGCGCGGTGGAATAGCGCCAGAAGCCGCTCCGCATCTTTGCGTTTGCCCTCATGTAATAGGCCCGCAATCAGCTCGGCTGCGGACCCTTTCACGGGAACGGTCTTCAGTTTCGCCTGAGCCATTTCGCCCTCCTGATCCGTTTGACGGGAAGACACTGCACCCCGGGATGCGCTAAGAGCAAGGGCAAGCGAAAGGTCCGAATCCCATGAATGATCCCAAGGTCGTCTCCATCCAGTCCGAACTGAAGCCCGCCATGACCGGCGCGCAGCCTGTGCATCCGGCGCTGTCCTCCATCGATGAAATCATCGAGGAGGCGCGCAATGGGCGCATGTTCATACTGGTAGACGACGAGGATCGGGAGAATGAGGGCGACCTCGTTATTCCTGCACAGATGGCGACCCCTGACGCGATTGCCTTCATGGCGAAGAATGGACGCGGGCTCGTCTGTCTTGCGCTTACAAAACAGCGTGTGGACGAATTGGGTTTGAAAGCGATGACGCCGCGCAACGAGACGCCGCTGGAAACCGCTTTCACCGTATCCATCGAGGCGAAAGAAGGTATCACCACCGGCATCAGCGCGCATGATCGCGCACGGACGGTATCGGTCGCCATCGACCCGCGTAACGGTGCGGACTCCATATGTTCGCCGGGCCACGTTTTTCCATTGGCAGCGCGCGATGGCGGTACGCTGGTGCGCGCGGGGCATACCGAAGCGGCGGTCGATATCTCACGGCTGGCGGGCCTGATCCCGGCGGGTGTGATCTGCGAGATTATGAAGGACGATGGCACGATGGCGCGCCTCGACGACCTGATTTCTTTCGCGCAGCTGCACAATATGAAGGTCGGGACGATCCGCGACCTGATCGCCTATCGCAGGAAGAATGACAGTTTCGTGCGGCAGGTGGCCGAGGAACCATTCGAGAGCGAATGGGGTGGCCGCTGGCGCGCGATCCGCTTTCAGGACACGATCTCGGGTATCGACAAGCTGGCGCTGGTGAAGGGCGATCCGAGCGCGGAGGATGCCGTCCCGCTGATCCGGATGCATCACTTCAATCTGTTTGATGACGCCTTCGCGCACAAGACGGAGCGGTCGGGACAGCTGGCCCAGTCGATGAAGATGATCGCCGAGGCGGGGACGGGTGCGATCGTGCTTATCAACCGCCCCGGAACGCGGCCGATCGAAACCAGCATGCGCGCGATCCAGCCGCGCCCCGCGACCGACGAAAGCGGCGAGATGGAAATCCGCGACTACGGTATCGGTGCGCAGATACTGGCGCTGCTTGGCGTGCATGATATGGTTCTGCTGACCAATTCAAAGCAGAGCCTGGTCGGACTCAGCGCTTACGGCCTGAATATCGTGGAGCAACGCGCGATTGCGTGAGGGCCGCAGGAGTGTCGGTGAATTTTACACTTGCCGCTTGGCGACAAACGTCAGGAGCGCAACATTTTGGCGCAAAGTTACGAAACAAAAATGAATTTTGTTAATCTGAGTTAATTGGCACGCCAGTTGCATAGTCCCCGTCGAGTATCGAGTATCATTTGATCCTATTAGATAGACAGGGG
>JBARZR010000036.1:0-11146 GCA_049650205.1 Pacificimonas sp.
GCCCCGCCGTCGCGCCGACCGGTCCGGCGGCGCTCGAGATCAGGACGCGGTCGCCTTCCTTGAACCGACCTATTTCCTTCGTGCCGAACCAGGCGGTCAGACCCGGAACACCCAGTACGCCGATCCAGGTCGATAGCGGCAGGCCAGTCTCCGCGACCCTGCCGATGAACCCCTTGCCGTTCAGAATCGAGTGTGTGCGCCAGCCGCCCGCGAAGAAAATATGCGTCCCCTGCGGCCAGTCGGGATGGCGCGTCTCCTCGATCACCCCGACCGAAAATCCGTCCATTGGCGCGCCGATCCTTTGCGCGGCGGCATAGGTTGCACTGCCGCTGAGACGCGACCGTGTGCCGGGATCGACGCTGTTCCATATATGCCGGACGCGAAACTGGCCCTTTTCAGTTTCGGGCAATTGGCCCTCATGCACAGCGAAGTCCGCCTCCTCAGGCAGACCGTCGCAGTGGCGGGCAAGGGCGACGTAGCGATATGTCATTTTTTCGTCCGTTCCAGCAAATGTTCGGATGTTCCAATCGTCCCCAGCGCCGTCGCCTTGTCCGCGAACAGCGCCTCCGGTGCAGCCAGTTCCTGCCCGGGCGCGCCGGTGGCGGAGGAGAAAAAGCCGCAGACGGGGCTGGCCTTGGTATACCCCATCAGGCGGCGGAGGTTGGGGTCGAGAGTCGCGGCGACATCTGGCGGGCAGCTGAGATACTGGTTCTCCTGCTGTCTCAACCAGTTGGGAGCGTAGTGGAGCAGCGCGCCCAACCGGTCCGTATTCGTCCGGTTCGCGCCGCCGCCATGGATGACTGTGCCTGTGAAGATTAGGACGGAGCCTGCCTTCATCTCGGCATATGCGATCTCGCCGGGTTCGGGCTGGCGTTTTCCCGGCCAGCGATGCGAGCCCGGGACGACCTGCGTCGCGCCGTTTTCGCGCGTGAAATCCGTCAGCGCCCAGTTGGTCGATAGCTGCGTCTCGATCTGGCGCGGCACATATCCGCCCCAGACGCCCCGGTCGCGGTGCAGCATCTGACCGCCCTCGCCGGGACCGATGCTGACTGCCTGGGTCAGGTGCAGCTGGAAATCGTCGCAATGCGGCGCGAGAAAATCGCGTGCAAGTGCCAATATGGCGGCATGTGTTGCGAGGTCGCGGCAGGCAGGTGACCGCGCCATCAGTGCCCCAACGCGGCGGGTTCTGAAGCCGGTGAAATCATCCTTGCCCAGCGTTTCGCGCCCCATCAGCGCGAAGATCTGGTCGCGGGCGGTCTGGACAAGGTCGGCAGGAATCGCGCCGTCCACGATCAGGCCCGCATCGCGCTCCAGCACGTCCAGCATTTCCCCTGTGCTCGCGTCCGGAGGCAGATGTTCGATTTGCGGCACGTCACTTTCCTCCCGCTACCGTCATCGAACGCTAGCGGCACGGGGTAAAGTGTCAGCTTGGATAGGGCGGGCGCTATTTCAGTTCGTAGACGACCGTTACCTGAGCGTTGAGACCCAGCTGGCCCGGTTCGATGGGTGTGGAGGCTTCTTCGGCAATGTCCATCGATGCTCGCATGACAGGCCTCGGTCCCGGATATTGCGGCTGGCCGCCGCCCTCGCTGATCGAGACGATGCGGGCGATGTCCATACCGGCGGCGGAGGCGTAGATGTCGGCGCGGGCACGGGCCTTTTGCATGGCGTCACGGCGCGCGGCGTTGGTCGCGCTTTCCTGATCCTCGATTTCAAAGCTGGGACCATTGATCTGGTTCGCACCCTCCGCGACCAGCGCGTCGAGCGCTTTTCCCGATTCGGTGAGATCACGCATCTTCACGCTGACGGTGTTTCGCGCCTCATACCCGGTGATGCGGGGCGGCTGGTTCTCGCGATAATTATATTGCGGATTCAGGTTCAGCGACGATGTCTGGATATCCTTGCGCTCCACCCCGGCGGCGCGCAGGGCGGCGATCACCCGCTCCATGCGGGCGGCGTTCTGCTGCATCGCCTCGCCAGCGGTCGGCGCGTTCGTCACCACGCCAGCGGATATCGCGGCGATGTCCGGAGCCGCCTTGCTTTCGCCCGTCGCGGAAACGGACAGCAGGGTCATGTCGGTTGCGGCGGGCTGAACCTGTGCGCATGCCGCAGCCGCCATAAACGGCGCTGCGAGAAGAAGGGGAAGGGTTTTCATATCCATGTCCTTTCATAGGAAAAGGCGGCGCGCAGGTTTCCCGGCGGGCCGCCTTGATGCCTGTCAGCCTGTGGCTGAACGTGAAATGATCACGCTGTCGCGGTCTATACCCTGCGCGACTTGAACATGCGGTAGAGCCACAGCAACAGGATCGCACCCAGCGTGGCGATCACGATTGTGGTGATATTGATGCCGCTGGTTCCAACGCCAAGGATCATGGCCGAAAGCCAGCCACCGACGAGCGCGCCGGCGATACCGATCAGGATTGTGACGATGATACCGCCCGGATCCTTGCCTGGCATGATCCATTTTCCCAGGATGCCGGCGATCAGGCCGACGACGATGTAGGACAGAAAACCCATATCAAACCTCCCTCTTTGTTTTGGTTAACTACATGGCAACACCCAAGTCGGGGTAAAGTTGCCTTCCCGGGGCGCCTGCGGTCGCGATTCTTTCCCGCTCTCTCCAAACAGACATTGTTGCCGCAACTGAGTGACGCTATGTTGCAACGTGATGCAGATGGGCGGGATAGCGTTTTAAATGTCCCTTGCCGCAGGTGATATATTCAAGTAACACACGTTCGACATCCACATGGCGTTGGGTGCGACTTAACATGTGCGAGACCATGATGAACATGCACGAACGGCTGGACATGCGGGCGATGGGCGAACAGGCACGAAGGCGCGGTTTGTCACGAGGTGCGATTGTCGCCCTGACGGTCGTCGCACTGATTGCTGCGGCTATCGCGGTATGGCTTCTGACACGCGATGACGGTGCTGCCGCTGCTGAAGGTGATGCCGCCGAAGAAACCAGCGGTCCTGTCGTTTCCGTCATGGTCCCGGGCGCTGCGCCGGTGACGGCCAGCGTGCGTGTCACCGGCAGTGTCGCGGCGCGCCGCGATCTTCCCGTTGGCGTTCAGGGGCAGGGCGGGATGGTGACTGCCGTGCTGGTCGACGAAGGCGATTATGTGAAGCGCGGGCAGACGCTGGCGCGGATCGATAGGGCCGTGCAGGCGCAGCAGGTCGCCCAGCTGCGCGCCGGTATCGCGCAGGCGCAGGCGGACGCCGATCTGGCGCAGTCCGAGCTGGAACGGGCGGAAGCCCTGGTGGACCGCGGATTTATCTCGACTGCCGACATCGAACGCAGAACCGCTACCCGCGATAGCGCGCTGGCACGGGTCAATGTCGCGCGGGCGCAGATGCGTGCCGCCGAGGCGCAGCTGGGCCAGTTGGATGTGCGCGCGCCCGAAGCTGGTCTGATTTTGCAGCGCAATGTCGAAAAGGGCCAAGTCGTCAGTGCCGGTTCCGGTTCGCTGTTCCGCATCGCTCAGGGTGGGCAGATGGAATTGCAGGCCGCCGTCGCGGAGCAGGATCTGGCGGGTCTGAAACCAGGTCAGGCCGCCACCGTAAATTTGATCGGCAGCCCCGTCGCCTATCGCGGGGAGGTCTGGATGGTCGAGCCGCTGATCGATCCGACCACCCGGCAGGGTACGGCGCGTATCCTCATCAATGGCGACGGACAGGTGCGCCCGGGCGCGTTCGCCACTGGCAATATCGCCACGGGCACCGCGAACCGTCCCGTTCTGCCTGAATCCGCTGTCCTTGGCGGCGGCGACGAAAGCTACGTTTATATCGTCGGGCCGGAGAACAAGGCGACGCGGCGCAAGGTCATCATAGGCAGCGTCACATCGGAAGGAATCGTCATTCAGGACGGCCTCGATGGCAGCGAGCGGGTCGTCATCACGGCAGGCGCGTTCCTGAATCCGGGCGAGCCGATGACGCCGCGACTGGTCGATGCGGAAGAGGGCTAGGCCATGCGCAACATTTCCTCCTGGTCGATCCAGAATCCGGTCGTTTCCATTGTCCTGTTCACGGCTCTGACGCTGGCGGGCATCCTCAGCTTCATGCGGCTGGACATCAATAACGACCCCGATGTCACCTTCCCGGCGGCGTCGGTCACGGTGGTTCAGCCGGGCGCGGCGGCGGAGGAGCTGAAGACGCAGGTCACGCAGCGTGTCGAGGCGGCAGTGCGCGGCGTCAACGGCGTCGACGAGATCACCTCGACCATCCGGGAGGGCTCGTCCTCTACCTTCGTCCAGTTCGATATCGGCGTTCCCATCGACCGCGCCGTCAACGATGTGCGCGATGCCGTCGCCAATATCCGCTCCGACCTGCCGGAAGGCATCCTGGAGCCGCAGGTGAACCGTCAGGACTTCGGCGGAATTCTCGCCTATATGTCGGTCGAGGCGGTCGACATGACGCCGCAGCAGCTGAGCTGGTTCGCCGATGATGTCGTGGCGAAGCGCCTGCTCAGCATCTCCGGCATGTCGTCGGTGGGGAGAAACGGCGGCGTCGACCGGGAAATCCGCGTCGAGCTCAATCCCGGACGGATGCAGTCTTTCGGAGTAACGGCGGCGCAGGTGAACGCGCAGCTTCGCCAGCTGAACATAAACGCGGGCGGCGGGCGTGCGGAAATTGCGGGCGCGGAGCAGTCCGTGCGCGTGCTTGGCAATGCCGCCACGCCGCAGGCGCTCGCCGCCACGCAGATCAGTCTGGGCGGTGGACGCACCGTCAGCCTGGACGAGATCGCCAACGTCACGGATTCCTTTGGCGAACAACGCAATATTTCCAAACAGAATGGCCGCGAGGTCGTGGGCATCCGATTGGAAAAGGCGAAGGGCGCCTCCGACGTAACCGTTTACGAGGCCGTTGAGGAAGAACTCGCGGAAATGCGCGAGGAATATCCCGGCGTCAAATTCCAGATTTTGTTCACGCCGTATAACTACACCATAGAGCAATATGACGCCTCGATGCTGGCGCTGATCGAGGGCGCGGTTCTGGCGGTGCTTGTCGTCTTCCTGTTCCTGCGCGACTGGCGGGCCATGCTGATTGCCGCGACGGCGATCCCGCTGTCCGCCATCCCGACGTTCTGGGTCATGGACCTGCTGGGCTTCACATTGAACAGCCTGTCGCTGCTGGCGCTGGCGCTGGTCGCGGGTGTGCTGGTCGATGACGCCATTGTCGAGATCGAGAATATCGTCCGCCATATGCGCATGGGCAAAACACCTTACGAGGCTTCGATGGAAGCCGCCGACGAGATCGGGCTGGCGGTCGTGGCGACGACATTTTCCATCGTGGCAGTGTTTTTGCCCGTGGGCCTGATGTCCGGCATTCCTGGACAGTTCTTCAAGCAGTTCGGCCTCACTGTGGTTGCCGCGGTGTTGTTCAGTCTGGCCGTCGCCAGAATGGTCACGCCGCTGATGGCGGCCTATTTTCTGAAACCGCACGGCAAGAAAGAACATGCGGGTGGACCCGCGATGGCCTGGTATCTGCGCATCCTAGCCTGGACGCTGAAGCGGCGGAGACTGGACGAGACGGGATTGGCCAGGCGGAGCTGGTTCCGGCGGGTCGGTGGTGACATCGTGCGCGACCACCGCGTCTGGACCTGCATGATCGGCGTCCTGGCGCTCGTCCTGACCGTGGTCAGCTTCGCGACATTGCCGTTCACGTTCCAGCCGGAAACGGACGACAAGTTCGTGCAGGTCAATGTCGCTCTGCCGCCGGGAGCGACGTTCGAGCGGACCGAAGCCGCTGCCGATCTTGTCACCAACTTCCTGCTGGAACAGCCGGAAACCGAGGACGTCTTTCAGGCCGTGGGCGTGGGCGACGCGACGCTATACATCAATCTCAAGGACGACCGCGAACGGTCGAGCATCGAATTTACGCGCCAGCTCGGGCCGGAGCTGACGAACTTCGCCGATGCGCGCGTCAGTTTTCAGGCGCAGCAGAATTTCGGTGGCGGCGGGCGAGACATCAACCTGATGCTGGCCGGCAGCGATTCCGCGGTTCTGGAGCAGGCCGCTCAGGAGGTGCTGAAAGACCTGCGCGCGGACAGTCGCTTCATCGCGCCGCGCATTGCCGGTGACATGCAGCGACCGGAAATCGTCATCAGTCCGAACTTCGCACTGGCGGCCGACCTGGGGGTGACAACGGCGGCGCTCAGTCAGACCATCCGTATCGCCACGATCGGCGATATCGATCAGAATGTGGCGAAGTTCAGCCTGTCCGATCGGCAGATCCCCATTCGCGTTGTGCTGCCGCCGAACTCCCGGCGGTCTTTGGAAACAATCGAAAACCTGCCTGTGCCGACGGCAACCGGCGGATCGGTGCCGCTGAAGGTGGTCGCGGCCATATCGCTCGGTTCCGGGCCGGAAGAGCTGCGGCGGTTCAACCAGCAGGACCGCATCATCATCGGTGCCGACCTGATCGACGGCATCGTTCCGGGTGAAGGTCAGCGGCTCGCGGAGGCGATTCCCGCCATGCAGAATCTGCCGATGGGGGTCACAAAGCCCGTTTTCGGTATGTCGAAGATGGAGGGCGAATTGCTGGGCCAGTTTGGTATCGCCGTCATCGCCGGTATCCTGCTGGTGTTCGCTGTGCTGGTGCTGCTCTACAAGCGCGCGATGCCACCTTTCGTGAACATGGGCTCGCTCTTGCTAGCACCGCTGGGTGGCGGACTCGCATTGCACCTGACAGGCAACGTTATTTCCATGCCTGTGTTGATCGGCCTGTTCATGCTCCTTGGTATCGTTGCCAAGAACTCGATCCTGCTGATAGATTTCGCGCTGGAGGAAATGGAACGCGGCATCCCGCGCCTGACTGCCATCATGGATGCCGGTCGCAAGCGCGCGCAGCCTATTGTCATGACCACGATCGCCATGGCGGCCGGAATGCTGCCGACCGCGCTGGCGCTGTCGGGCGACGGGGCGTGGCGCGCGCCGATGGGAATCGTCGTGATCGGCGGCCTGATCCTGTCGACGGTGCTGACGCTCCTGATTGTTCCGGCGGGTTTCAGCCTTGCGGATGATTTCGAACAGTTCCTCGGCAAGTTCTTCGGTCGCTTCGTGAACGATTCCGCACGCAGCAAGGGACGCCGCGCGGAACAGGCTGGTGATGAAGAGGACGGCACGGTACAGCCCGCCGAGTGATCGCCCGCCGCCGCCCGCTCGTCCTGTTTCAACCGCACCCTGCGCGCCGGATGCGGCTGGTGGCGACGGGGCTATTGGTGGCGATGGTATTCGTCTTCATTATCACGCACCGCCTACCGGAAGGTGCGGCCTGGGTCGGCTATGTGCAGGCCTTTTCCGAAGCCGCGCTGGTCGGCGGTCTGGCCGACTGGTTCGCGGTCGTTGCGCTGTTCCGGCATCCGCTCGGTTTGCCGATACCGCACACGGCGATTGTGCCCAAAAACAAGGACAGGCTTGCCGACAATCTCGCGGGATTCCTGCAGAATAACTTCCTGACGCCCTCCATCGTCGCCCGGCGGCTGGCCGAGGTGGACATGGCGGGCGCGGCGGGGCGCTGGCTGGCCGCACCGCCGGATGGGGGACGCCGCACGGGCGGTTTCGGACGGTTCGCGGTGCAGATCATGGATGCCGCCGATAATGAAGCCATTTCGGAACTGGTGCGGGGCGGGATTTCTTCGAATCTGGAGCGGCTGGAGCTTGCCCCGTTGATGGGGCGCATTCTTGATCGCAGCATCGACGAGGGCCGCCTGCAGCCGGTGTTCGACAATGTTGTGGCCTGGCTGGCACGGTTGCTGGATGAGAATGAATTCCTGATCCGCGGGCTGGTGCAGGAGCGCACGCAGTGGCTGCTGCGCGTGGCGGGCGTCGATGACCGGGTGGCGAATGCGCTGATCAACGGCAGTCGCAAGCTGCTGGTCGATATGGCGGCGGACCCCGATCACCCCTTGCGCATCAAGGTCATGATCGCGCTGAAGGATCTGGCGTTCGACCTGCAATATCTGCCGGAAACCAGGGAGAAGGTCGAACGCTATAAGCGGGAGTTGATCACCAATCCCGAACTGGCGCGGTTCCTGGATGGAATATGGGGCAATCTGAAGGACACGCTGCGCGCATCGCTGTCGGACCCTGATGCTGCCCTTTCAGGTCGTGTGGGCGAGGGCATCCGGTCATTGGGCGCGACCATCAACGCTGATGCCCGCCTGCGCAGCAACCTCAACAAATATGCCCGGCGCGCCGCCGTGGGCGTGGTCGCGGACTATGGCGAGCAGATCGTCAGCGTCGTTTCCGACACGGTGAAGAAATGGGACACCGCGACGGTCAGCGACCGGCTGGAGCGCGCCGTGGGCCGCGACCTGCAGTTCATTCGCGTCAACGGAACGCTAGTGGGCGGCCTTGTCGGCGTCGTGCTGCATGGATTGGTCAGCGCGTTCTGACCAACTTCGGGCTCAACCCTCGCCGGGTTCCGCCGAGAAATATTTTTCGAATTTGCCCTCTTCGCCCTTATGCTCGTCGGCTTCGGGCGGCTCCGGCTTTTTCACCGTGATATTCGGCCATTCGGCGGAATAGGTGTTGTTGATTTCCAGCCATTTTTCCAGGCCGTCCTCGGTATCGGGCAGGATGGCTTCGGCAGGACATTCCGGCTCGCAGACACCGCAATCTATGCATTCGGACGGATTGATGACGAGCATGTTCTCGCCCTCGTAGAAACAGTCGACGGGGCATACCTCGACGCAATCGGTATATTTGCATTTGATGCAGGCGTCGGTGACGACATAGGTCATGTGATCTGGTTTCCCGGTTAACTGTACGAGCGCGCCCGTTGCTAGGGCGCAGGCGGTTATGGGTCAATCCTGAGTTAAATTGCAGTAAAGATGCCGCGCCTGTTCAAACGGCCCGCGCCGGGCCGCCAGCGCCTCGACGCGGACGACGTGTACCGCGTCGGCGCGGGCATAGGCGATGATCGAGCCCGGACGGATACACACAGACGCACGGGTGATCACGCGACCATCGATGCGCAAATGACGGCTTTCGGCCAGTCTGCGGGCCTCGCTGCGCGTTTTCGTGAGACGCGCGAACCAGAGGAACTTATCGATGCGCTGGCTGCCTGCGCCGCAGTCCGGCTGTTTGTGGTCGTCTGCATTCAATTGTGTTTTTCCTTCAGAACTGCGAGCGCGGCGAAAGGTGAATGCGCGGACTGGCGAGACCCCTTTGCCGTCGTGCCGCGCTTGCGCCGCGGCCGCTCCATACCGTGCCAGCGAAAGCCGTTCGTGTCGCCGACCTGCGCGTGGCGATAGCCGAGCGCGCGCATGACCTTAGCAAATGCGGATGCGTCTATCCCGAGAATATGCAGCCAATTCTCGTCTGGCAGAAACGGTTTCGCGCCCCTTCGCGCCTTGTGCATGTCCCGGGATAGTCGTTCGACCATGTCGAGACGGATGGCGCGGCCAGCAAAATGTGCGAACCCGGCGACGGGATAAAAGCCTTCAGGCGCGTTAGCTTGCAGGGCGACGGACACCAGCCCGGCGGCAGGTGGCTCCGGCATCACATCCAGCTTCCCGCGCATGGCCCAAAGCGCCAGTCGCCAGACGGTCGGACCGGGACGTAGCAGCTTGCCTATGAACAGATGTGTCACGCCGATGGTGACACCCGCACGCGCGAGAATCTTGCGGTCGGCGTCGGTCATGGCGGCAAGCAGCGGCGCAAGCGGTGCCTTTTCGATAACACCCAGCGCCTCGATCAACTGGACGGCGAGGCCACGCACGCTGGGGCTGACCTCGGCGGAACACGCCGTTTGCGCCAGACTGGCAAGCGGTGCGAGCTGGCTGTCGATCTGGCCGGACAACCAATTCGAGAGGCGCGTGGCGACGGCGGACTGCGCTGCGGGGCCGAGATTTCCCATCGCGCGGGCCAGACGGATTTCCGGACGCAGCGTGGCCGTGCCCGCATAAATTCGCGCCACCCGCGCGCCGCGCCACAATATGCGGGCGGGCAGTTTGCCCGTCAGCGCCAGCACGAATTCAGTATCGGGCGCGCTGACCAATTCTCTTGCACGTTTCGCATATTCGCCGCCAAGGCGTCGTTCCGCGGCAGCGACCAAACGTTTTTGTTCGCCGGCTGTCGTGCCAGCTTCCGCTTCGAAGCGAAATCCAGTCAGCGTGCCGATCTCCGCACCGCCGATGGCGACCGTGCCATCGTCATCGACTTCCACGGGCAGCAGATTTTCATGTCCCGCCAGATCGCGCATCAGCAGCGACGTGCGGCGATCGACGAAGCGCTGCGTCAGCCGCTCGTGCAGCGCATCCGACAGCCTGTCTTCGACCTCCCGCGTGCGCTCCGCCCAGTGTTTCGCATCGGTCAGCCAGTCTTCGCGGTGGGAGATATAGGTCCAGGTCCGCGCCGCCGACATGCGATGCGACAGGGTATCGATGCCACCTTGCGTATCTTCCAGACGCGACACTTCGGCGGCGATCCATTCTGTCGGCAATTTCCCATTGCCTTCCGTCAGATGTCTGTAAATGCGCCCGGCAAGGCGCGCATGGGCCTTTGCGCCGCTCTTGCGATAATCCGGCAGGCTGCACACGGACCACAGCTGGCGCAGCCGCTGCGGGCTGTTCGCACGCTCGTGCACCCATGTTTCATCGGCGAGATGTTTCAGGACCGCTTCGTCCGTCGCGCGGCTGGTGCGGACCAGATCGTCGCGGTCGGGGCGCTGCCCAAGCGATTGCAACAAAGCAGTCAGCGAGCGCCAGTCGAGACGGGCATTGCGCCAGACGAGTTTTTTCACGGACGCGAAGTCATGGTCGACGATGGCGTCGATCTCGCTTTGCTGCAGTTCCGGACCGGTGCGGCCGTCAACACCTTCGCCATAGGCCAGCGAACCGAATGTGCCGTCGGTCTGATAACGTCCTGCACGGCCCGCGATCTGTGCCATTTCGGCGGGAAGCAGCCGCCGCTGCCGCTGGCCATCGAACTTCGACAGGCCCGCAAAGGCGACATGCTCGACATCCATGTTGAGACCCATGCCGATGGCGTCTGTGGCAACGATATAATCAACCTCGCCGGACTGATAGAGGGCGACCTGCGCGTTGCGGGTGCGCGGGCTGAGCGCACCCATGACCACCGCCGCGCCGCCCTTCTGCCGCCTGAGCATTTCCGCCAGCGCATAGACTTCCTCCGTGCTGAAG
>JBARZR010000037.1:0-4509 GCA_049650205.1 Pacificimonas sp.
GTGCCTTGTTGACGTCGACACCAGCGAAAATCTTTGCGGTTTCGGAGATTCCGGGCAAACGTTCAGCCAGTGTCTCAGGTGCGATATGGTCAAGATGCAGGAAGATGTGATCGCCCTCTGCCCCGACGCCGCGGCCTTCGCGCATTTCCATCGCCATCGAACGGGACACGACATCGCGGCTGGCGAGATCCTTTGCGCTCGGCGCATAACGTTCCATGAACCGTTCGCCCTCTGAATTGGTCAGATAGCCGCCCTCGCCGCGCGCGCCCTCGGTGATGAGAACGCCAGCGCCATATACGCCGGTCGGGTGGAACTGCACGAATTCCATGTCCTGCATGGGAAGGCCGGCGCGCATGACCATGCCGCCGCCATCGCCGGTGCAGGTGTGGGCCGATGTCGCGCTGAAATAGGTGCGTCCGTAACCGCCGGTCGCCAGCACGGTCTGGTGCGCGCGGAAGCGGTGGATCCTGCCCGTCTCCATCTCCATGGCGATGACGCCGCGGCACGCGCCCTCCTCGTCCATGATCAGGTCGAGCGCGAAATATTCGATAAAGAAATCCGTGTCGTAGCGCAGGCTCTGCTGATAAAGCGCGTGCAGCATGGCGTGGCCGGTGCGGTCGGCGGCGGCGCAGGTGCGCTGCGCGGCCGGCCCCTCGCCCATATTCTGCGTCATGCCGCCAAAGGCGCGCTGGTAGATCTTGCCCTCTTCGGTACGGCTGAACGGAACGCCATAATGTTCCAGCTCGTAAACCGCGGCGGGCGCCTCCCGGCAGAGATATTCGATCGCGTCCTGGTCGCCCAGCCAGTCCGAGCCCTTGACGGTGTCGAACATATGCCAGGTCCAGTGATCCTCGCCCATATTACCGAGCGACGCGGCGATGCCGCCCTGCGCCGCGACGGTATGCGAGCGGGTCGGGAAGACCTTGGTGATGCAGGCCGTTTTCAGGCCGCTTTCGGCGATGCCCATGGCGGCGCGCAGGCCGGAACCGCCCGCGCCGACGACGACGGCGTCATATGTGTGATCGGTGACGGGATAGGAATCGGTCATGTTCGAATAGTTCCTACGCGGAGAACGCGATGGTCAGGATGGAGAAAAGCGAAAGCGCACCGCCCGCAATGGCAAAGCCGTTGAGAAGCAGCAATGCGGCCAAACGCGCACCGCCATCGACATAATCCTCTATGAGAACCTGCAGGCCGAGGCGGAGGTGCCAGAACATGCTGATCGTCAGCAGCATCAGGGGCACGGCCACCAAAGGCTGGGCCAGCCATTCGACCATGGTGAAATGTTCGAGATTGGGCAGCGTCACCAGCGACGCGATGAACCAGGTCAGGAGCAGCAGGTTGCTGACCGCAGTCAGCCGCTGCACCCACCAGTGATGAACACCCCCTTTCGCCGAACCCAGTCCGCGGACCTTGCCGAGCGCAGTGCCTCTTTCAACAGCCATATCCGGTCCTAACGCAGCAGAATGAACGCCCAGAGGGCGGCGGTGGCGATGATGGAGACCGCATAGGTCAGCGTCGCCGTCGTTTTCGAAATTTCAAGGTCGTAGCCCGCGCCGGTATCCATGGCGAGGTGGCGGATGCCGGACGCGGCATGCTGGAACAGGCCCCAGGTCATACCGATGCCGACGATGATGCCGACGGGGCCGGTCGCCACGGAAAGGAAGCCCGCATAGGCCTCCGCCCCGATGGCGGCGCTGACCAGCCACCAGGTGAAGAGGACGCCGCCGACGATGGCGAGACCGTCGCCGGTGACGCGGTGCATGATCGATGTCACCGTATGCACGCGCCAGCGCCAGATCGAGAGATGCGGGCTGAGCGGGCGCGCCTGCTGTCCGGTAACTTGAGGCCGGGTGGCCATGGGCAATTCCCCTGAAATTCGGTCTGCCGCCGTCTTTACCAACGGGCGCGGCCTTCGCAACCGTCAAAGCAGCGCAGGGTGCGAGGAATTGCGACGGCGTCTTTGAGAGAAACAAGGCGCAGCTTCACACGGCTTCACACCATCCCCCGCGCGATTACGCACTTGATAACCCGCGCGCGATCATGCGCTGCTGGCGGCGGCGAACCTGCCTCGATTCGACCTCCGCCGTATGGCGGGCGCTGCGGTTGGCATTAGGCGGGCAGGATGAGGGTTCGCCAGCCGGGGACGCTTCGCCAGCCGCGGTCAAGGCGCCGGCGCGCTCGCCCGTGGGCGGATGACGTTGATGCGTGCCGGCATCCGGCGGACCGGCTCGTCCTCTTGCCCCGGCACATTGACCGGTTGCGGCCCCTGCATGTTGCCATAACCGGACGAGCGGTGGTGCTGCAGCAGGAATTGCAGCAGGCGGTCGCTGGGGCGGTGGCGTTCGAACACCAGCTCGCCATCGCCATTGAACGTGCGCTCTATGGAGCCGTTGATGGCGCGGTCGAAGGCGATATCGGTCAGGATCTGCGTCGCGGCCTGAATGGCATCCTCCCACACCCTCGCAAACGCCCGTGCGTCGGTGCGGCGCCGGAACTGATAGGCGCTTTCCCGGCTCATCCCCGCCGTGGCGGCGACGGTCTTGACGCAGCCAGTGACCGACAGCGCCTCGATAAACAGCCGCTGCCGCTCCGGCGTCCAGCGGCGCGGATGGTCTATGTGTAGCGGACACTAACCGATGCGCCGCATCCAGTCATTCGCGGCATCATCGTCCGGAAGGTGGCCGATTTGTGTGGCTGTGGCGGCGGTGGCGGGGTCGAGGTTGTCGGTGATATCGTCGTGGTTGTTCGTTGGTTTTGGCCTTTCGGTTGGAAGTCGGCAAGGCCGGGATAAGAGAAAGGAAATGTCTTATTGTGCAGGGGAGATGTGGAATTGAGCGGTTTCGTAGAGTCTGGAATTGGGTGGTTAGCGGACTGGCAGCTAAATATGAAAACCGGCAGGACTTGCCGTTTGTGCAGCTATCCAACAGCCGAGACGCGGATGTCGAACGCCTGCGCAAAGGCCGCAATTGAAATAATCGCTTCAATCCAAGTATCTTGACCACGTGGATAAATTTCAGCGAAATCGCCGCCGATTATCGCGCGCCGAGATGCCTTCCAAAGTTCTCGCGCACCACGATCGTCCCCGATTACGCTTTGAATAGACTCGGCGGTGAGCTTCATATGTGTTGTGAAAGGCAATCCCTCATTGCCCTCCATACGAGCGAGAATTGCGTCAAGCGATAGGCCTTCGACGGCTTCAGGCTCGGAATGCGCAACGCCACTCGAGCCCGGTCTATTATAGGTGAAACGCTCATGTCCGGTGAGCATTTCAACGCTAGAAATGTTGCTATTAGACACGACGGTGCCCACCTCGGCGTATGCGAACAGTTCGCTATCACGCCTGAACGCCGCAGCCGCGTAGACGACCGCCGCTCGACCGGCGGCAGCTTGCACGATGTTTTCAAGTAGCCCCTGTTGCTTCGCTTTGATCGTGTAGCGGAAGTAAGGTGTGCCCCAACTTTCCCATTCAGTAGCATTGCTCCGGTGCAACCATTCAGGCCGTTTGTACTGAACGAAAAGGTTGAGCCGGAAAGGCGGAAGATGATTGTTTAGCTCCGCGCCAAAGTCGTTAATCTCTGTCGCTGAAATTCCGCTTAGTCGCTGCCAACGCCCTAAGCGCACATAAGGAAACGCTATCCGGCCTAAAGGTAACGGTAAAAGGAACGACCCATCAAAACCGAGCGCACCTTCATCGACCGGGTCCGGCGAATAGAGTATATTTGTGAGACGGGCCAGCTCAGCAAGGAAGTACATTTCGTAAGTCTTTTCCTTGAACTTAGCCCACATAGTTTTTTCCTTTGGTAACGGCGAACGTCTAAAATGGACAGGACATAGATTGAACCTCTGAACCTGTCAGCCAACATAAAAGCTAAACTGTGCGGCTGAACGAAGGACGGCTTTTGAGCTGACAAACCATCTCGACGGACTTCCGAAAAAAGTCGAAAGCTGCCACAGCATGAGCGCCAACATCATCTTTGAATAGGCTGCAATCAAATTCGAAAGCGCGGTCCCCTCACTGGATTCCCGCCATCACGGGAACGACGGTTTGTGGCGTGATTTCAAGCATAAAAACGGAATGGCGGTAATCTTGCAAGACCGGCGCAATCGTCATGTGCGCGTCATCCCCCACACCGCAACAACACCGTTCGCTCCAGCCCGGCATAACGATGCACCAGGCCCTCTTCACGGTACTGTTCATTCGCCATCATCGCGAGGAAATCTTCCTTCGCCGGGTAGTGGACGATGAGCATCTTGTCCCAGTCGGTGGCGGCGGTGCCTTCCTCGCCGATAAAGACCTGCTGGACCGGGCCGGAATAGAGGATATCGGCCTTTGAGGTTTCGGCGACGGTCACTGTGAAGACATGCTGGTAGCGGGCATAGGCCTCTTCGCCGGAAACGTCGGCGTCGCCCTCGAAATCGTCGGGATAGTGCGCGCGGTCCCTGAATTTCAGCATGTTGACCATGACGATGGGACCGGTGTCGGGCGCGTCGCGAAGGGCGCGGACC
>JBARZR010000038.1:0-1917 GCA_049650205.1 Pacificimonas sp.
CCTTAATGCTGAGGTGTACACCGGCACCCCACGTTGGCAAGATGCTATTACGGAGGTGGACGCAATTATTAACTCAGGGGAGTATTCGCTGGAGAATAACTATTTCGCTAACTTCGAGACTAACAACCAAGATTCGCGAGAGAATATATTCGCGGTGCCCTACGACCCGCAGTTTGCTCCTGGAAACAATATTCATATGCGTACGCTGCACTACGCGAACCAGAGCACCTACAATCTTACGTCGCAGCCGTGGAACGGCTTCTGCTCAATGCAAGAGTTCTACGATTCGTACGAAGATAACGACGTGCGCAAAGCCAATTTCATCGTGGGTCCTCAGTTTAACTCCAGTGGCGAACTGATGACTGATCCGGGTGCCAATAATGAGCCCATCATCTTTACTCCCGAGGTAAACCAGTTGGCACCTAACGCTAATCGCGACGCAGGTGCTCGGATAGGAAAGTTTGAATTTGCTTTGGGGTCAACCACTGAGTTGGATAATGACTATCCCATCTTCCGATACGGTGATATCTTACTTATGAAAGCGGAAGCACTGTTCCGTTTGGGAGATACCGGGGGTGAAGCGCTCGCGCTGGTTAACCAGATTCGCGACCGGGCAGGAATAGCTCCACTAGAGCGCCTTACCGCTGATGAGCTACTTGCCGAGCGTGGGCGCGAGATGTTTGCTGAAGCGTATCGTCGTCAGGACCTGATCCGCTTTGGTGAGTACACGTCTCCCTGGAAATTTAAGAATTCTACCCCCGACTACGTAACAATCTTCCCAATTCCCTTTGATCAACTGAACGCCAATGCCAATCTAAATCAAAACCCTGGATACGGTGCTGAGTAGAGCAGAGAGTATAAAGTGTCTGTAGTAGTAAAAGCCTCTTAACCACGAGTTAAGGGGCTTTTTTATTTAATCGAAAGACGAAAATTAAGATAAACGTATGTAACGTTGCGGACTTTGAAGTGATAAACTGCCCTACCTAGCAAAGCCTTGTTTGAAAACTAAACTTGCGAACTTAGACTGCACCCCGCAGTGTCTGCATCGATTATGTTAGCTACCGTTTTCATTCGTAATATTCTTTGATGACAAATCCACCCATTTCCTGCTTAGGCATTAATTGGTTTAGCAAATAGTACTTATGGATAAATCCAGTAAATAAGACTATGGTCTTATTTCTAAAAATATCCATGTTCAAAAAGGATAAAATATGCTGAACCATTCTTTTGTTTCTGTAATCCCAAAAGACACCGCATTGCCTGTAACCTACCTTAAGGTCATCCAACTCTGACCTTGATTCAATTATTTCCAACAAACCCTTGTACATCAATAATTGGTTCTGTTCCACAAGGACATTGGTATACATTTGATTTATCTCACGGGGCTTCCTTTTTAAAAATGAAATTACCTCTTCGTTTGTCCGTTTGAAGTCAATGTATGTTTGTCTTTGGCTTTAGTCTAACCGCTGTTCAATTGAACTAATCCTGTCTAATGATTCTGCTTCAACTTCGATTACATTTATCGCTCGCTTTCTGCCCCTAACGTCATAGGGCCTAATTGGGGTAGGGCGTCTAGAAACATATTTTTTAATTCCTATAGTTTCGTTCGTCGGTGTTCTAATTTTAAGGTTAAATTCATCATCAAAAAATGAACTATCAAGTTCTACAAGAATTAAGTCTGGCTTTAGCTTTGACAGAATATTTAAGACACTGTCGGGGTTAAAGTTCTTTGTCCGGGCGTGAACTGTTCCAATTATATAAAGATTGGTCTGTCCAATAACAGTTAGAGGAACTATCAAAAATAAAATTACAATTTGAATTTTCATTTACCTCAAAATGTTAGCCAACAATACATATCGTTGCTTACCATCCGTTATCATAGCCCACAGCCACCCGCCCCAGGCGACCATCTATGGG